>NZ_ALNJ01000052.1:0-4503 GCF_000293135.1 Klebsiella sp. OBRC7
GAGCAACAGCGACTGGATGACGCTGAAAAAGCAAATCGAGCAACACGAGCTGCGGATTGTCAGCCTCGATGTACCCACCTCATGGCAGGCGCTGTCAGATAAAGATCCTTCGCAGGCTGACCCAATCACCCGCGCCGTGATAACCGCCATCAATAATATGCTTATCGACCTGATGGCCTCGATGTCGCATAAGGACTGGCTGAGCCGCCGCCATCGGCAGAAGCAGGGAATTGAACGGGCACATACGCTGGGAAAATACCGGGGCAAACAGGCCGATCAGGAACGACATAAGAAAGTTCTGTATTACCGACAGGTCAAGAAACTGAGCATAAGAGAAACTGCTGAAGCCACCGGTTACAGCACATCTCAGGTCTGCAGGATTCAGGCCCTGTTCAGGCCTGAAAATTAAGCACATTTTCTGAGGCTGGAAATCAACTCATGCTGACAGCCTGAGCCTGTTGGCATGGTAAGCAATGTGCTCACCAATAAAGCTGGAAATGAAATAATAGCTGTGGTCGTAACCAGTATGATATCGGAATGATGTGTTGATGTTCATCTCGTTGCACACTCTTTCAAGACTTTTAGTGCGTAACTGATCTTCATAAAAGGCGTCACTTAATCCCTGGTCAATAAAAATTTCTGGTAATTTCGCACCCTGTAAAATGAGACTGACGGGATCGTAGTGCTCCCACGTTTTTTTATTTTCACCCAGGTACGCGGTGAATGCCTGTTGTCCCCATGGCACCTGAGAAGGTGACACTATTGGTGAAAATGCCGATACACTCACATATTCATCAGGATTTCGCAGCGACAGAACCAGCGCTCCCAGCCCCCCCATGGAGTGACCGGATATTGATTTCCTTGATGTTACAGGTAAATGCTCCATGACAACATCCGGAAGCTCATGGAGAATATAGTCATACATCCTGTAATGCGTGTTCCACGGATGTTCCGTCGCGTTCAGATAAAATCCGGCACCCTGGCCCAGATCGTAGCTGTCAGCATCTGCGACATGCTCTCCACGGGGACTGGTATCAGGAACAACGACGATGATGTTGTTCCTGGCGGCATAATGCTGCATACCCGATTTGGTGATGAAATTCTGCTCCGTACAGGTCAGACCCGAGAGCCAGTACAGGACCGGCAGTTTTTCTGTTGCTGCTTTGGGGGGAAGATAAACACCGAAATTCATCCCACAATTAAGTGTTTGTGAATTATGGCGGTATACGTTTTGCCAGCCGCCAGCGCTGGCATGCTGCTCGATGAGTTCCATCAGCCTCTGTCTCATGGTTATTTCCCCTGACAGGGAGTCAGGGGAAGTCTCTTTATAGCCGGACGTCAGATGAACGTATAAGCCGTGATTTTGTTACCCGCAGGGTCTCGCAGGTAGGCTGCATAGGCTCCAGGGAGATGGCTGCGCGGGCCAGGCTGACCTTCATCTTTCCCTCCGGCGGCAAGGCCCGCGGCGTGGAAAGCATCAACTTCTTCCGGACTTGCAGCTGCAAAGCCGACAGTAACGCCGTTGGCCGATGGCGCTTCACCGTTGCCCGGATGTGCAATAATAAAGGCTGGCTTTTCGCGACCATAAAGTACCCAGCCATTGCCAAACGGGCCGAGGTTATTGATGCCAAGCGTACCGAGGACAGCATCGTAAAAATCAGCGGATTTTTCAACATCGGATGCACCGATGAAGACGTGGGAAAAAACGTCATTACCAGAAATTACAGGTGTTGCCATGATCCATTTCCTTCAGTTGGTTTGACTCAGTTAAGACGCTATCAGTAACGGATTACCGTACGGATTGATTTACCTTCATGCATAAGATCGAAGGCCTCATTGATTTCATCCAGCGTCATCGTGTGGGTAACAAATGGCTCCAGTTCAATTTCACCCTTCATGGCATCTTCTACCATGGCCGGAAGTTGCGTACGGCCTTTCACTCCGCCGAAAGCAGAACCTTTCCATACGCGCCCGGTAACGAGCTGGAATGGACGGGTGGATATCTCCTGCCCGGCGCCGGCCACGCCGATGACAATGGACTGGCCCCAGCCACGGTGAGCACTTTCCAGCGCCGCACGCATAACGTTGACGTTACCGATACATTCAAAAGTGTGGTCAATGCCCCATTTGTTGATTTCAAGCAGCACATCTTTAATCGGTTTGTCATGGTCGTTCGGGTTGATGCAGTCGGTTGCACCGAACTGACGGGCAAGTTCGAATTTGGCCGGGTT
The DNA here is from genome assembly GCF_000293135.1 of Klebsiella sp. OBRC7. Taxonomy (NCBI): domain Bacteria; kingdom Pseudomonadati; phylum Pseudomonadota; class Gammaproteobacteria; order Enterobacterales; family Enterobacteriaceae; genus Klebsiella; species Klebsiella sp. OBRC7. Next base: position 2,232 of record NZ_ALNJ01000052.1, read on the forward strand.
GGTGTCGATAGCGATAATGCGTCCTGCTTTTGCCTGGCGAGCCCCCTGAACGGCAGCCAGACCGATTGCGCCAAGACCAAAAATAGCGACAGAATCTCCAGGCTGTACTTTCGCTGTGTTGTGAACAGCGCCAATCCCGGTAGTCACGCCACAGCCCAGCAGGCAGACGTGTTCATGGTTTGCCTCCGGGTTAATTTTTGCCAGAGAAACCTCGGCCACTACCGTATACTCACTGAAGGTGGAGCATCCCATGTAGTGGTAAAGAGGCTGGCCATTGTAAGAAAAGCGGGTGGTTCCGTCAGGCATCAGTCCTTTTCCCTGAGTTTCGCGAACCGATACACAGAGGTTCGTTTTCCCGGACTGACAGAATTCACACTCCCCGCATTCGGCGGTGTAAAGCGGAATCACATGGTCTCCCGGCTTCACGCTGGTCACGCCTTCACCGACCTCCACGACGACACCGGCCCCTTCGTGGCCGAGAACCACCGGGAAAACGCCCTCAGGATCGTTCCCGGAGAGGGTAAAGGCATCGGTGTGGCAGACACCGGTGTGGGTATTTTTAATCAGCACCTCGCCTTTTTTAGGTGGTGCAACATCAATTTCAACAATCTCCAGGGGCTTCCCTGGTGCAAATGCAACGGCAGCACGTGATTTCATATGTAAATTATCCTCAATGTGATGGCTTAGCTATTTAAGATAGGCGCGAACCAGTTCAATCGTATCGTCAACGGATTTACTGATTTCATGGCTGTAGCTGTCATTCTGGTCAAAGGTTTCCCGTATGTGGCTCTCGAGCACCTCTGCCATAAGACCGTTAGCTGCTCCGCGAACGGCAGCTATCTGCTGAAGAATGGAACGGCATTCAGCACCATTTTCCAGCGCTCTTTCCAGAGCATCAATCTGACCCCGAATGCGGCGAACACGGGTAAGGACCTTTTTTTTCTCTTCAGGAGTACTGGGCATTATTTACCTCACCATTTTTGATTTTATATACTATAGTGGAGTATATAATTATCGTCAATGCATACTCCACTATAGTATAACTAAGAATAAACATAACTACCTTTATTTACGATATAAATCATATATTTATATTATTTTTGGCTGTGATACTGTCGGAAGGAAAGTTACTACAAAAATGATATCTACCGATACGGGATTTGGGGCATAGGCGGTTCTGTTAAATTTCGCCAGATATTGGCTCATCATTGATGGGGTCCGCTTGGAAAACGGAATCTATGGTCACTCCCGTTTTTGCAACACCGATTTTGACGACAAGTTGGCTTGCTTGAATCTATCCGGCGTCTGAATGGGATTTTATTCCCGCGCCTTGATGAGTTCCGCGCCTGATGAACCTCCAGAAAATATACGGCTTCAATGAGCCTTTCCGTTTTACAGGTTCCTCAACAGGCCGGTGGGCCGTTAGTATCATCAATATCAGTATTCGCAAAACCAGATCAGTAATTCTTTAAACCGGTGTATTTCTGCCGTTATGCTACATAAGTTTGCTGTCGTGCCGTTAGGGCCCAGGCTATTCTGGCCAGCTTGTTTGCCAGAGCACAAGTGACGACAAAGTTGCTTTTCCGGCACAGTAAATCCCTGACCCAATCGGCCAATTTGCCAGACTGGTGTTCCAGTTTTTGTATGAATACCCTGGCACATTGAACCAACAAAGTTCGGATCTTTTTATTACCTCGCTTACTAATTCCCAGCAATGTCGTCCTACCTCCCGTGCTGTACTGCCGAGGTACAAGCCCTGTTGCCGCCGCAAAGTCACGGCTGCTGGCGTACTGCTTCCCGTCGCCAATCTCAGTTGAAATAGTACTCGCTGTCAGTGTTCCGACGCAGGGAATGCTCAGCAAGCGCTGTCCAACCTCATCTTCGTCCAACTTTCGTTTCAACTGGGATTCCAAATCTTTAATCTGCTCAACAAGATAGTGATAATGCTGTTGTAATTTCAGCAATAACTGGCTGAGGTAAAGAGGCAAACTATTATCCTCAAGAATGGTACTCAGTCGGCTAATAACGGCAGCTCCTCGGGGAACGCTAATGCCAAATTCCAGCAGAAAAGCATGCATTTGATTGGTTGTTTTTACCTTATCCTGAACCAGGGATTCACGGACACGATGCAGAGCCCGCATTGCCTGCTGAGATTCCGTTCTGGGCTGCACAAAACGCATAGACGGACGCGATGCGCTTCACAAATAGCTTCGGCGTCGACAAAGTCGTTTTTATTGCTTTTAACGAACGGGCGGACAAATTGTGGTGATAT
>NZ_ALNJ01000053.1:0-21007 GCF_000293135.1 Klebsiella sp. OBRC7
CCACCATCATACACTAAATCAGTAAGTTGGCAGCATCACCCATTAAATCATCGTACATATAAGCTATTCCTTAGCGCTAATAACCAGAGGATATTATTCCCTGGCGACTGGCGCATTTTTAATCTGGTTGCCCCAGGAGAACTGTTGTATGATCGGCGGCCCTGAAAAAACACTCACGCCGGGCGAGCGCTTTATTCAATGAAAGATGAAAGCCAAAAATATATCTCGATTATTTTTAAGGAATGGTTGCCGCTGTACGACAGCCTGACGCCGGAAGTGAGGGCGGTACTTAAAAATATTGCCGGGCAGCAGGCGGAGGCGTTAGCGACCCGTTTTTATGATTTTATTTTCCAGGACCCGGACATTGCGCGGCATCTTAGCTATGACTTAGTTCAGGAACGGCTCAGCAGCTCGCTGGCCGGGTGGGTGAAAGATATCCTGATGTGCGATAAGGAAAATCTGCAGGCGCTGGCGGAGCGGCAGTACCTGATCGGCAGCATCCATTCGCGCATCGGTATCCCGGCAGAAGCGGTACTGCGCGGTGCGCGCCAGCTGAAAGCCGGGCTGATTGAAAATATCCGCGATAGCCAACTCGATCGCGAGACCAGCGTCGCCGCCATCTACTACGCCATCATGGCCATTAACATGGCGGTAGAGATGATGTGTCATGCCTATACCCTGTCGCACTATCGGGCGACGAAAAATGAAGAAGCCTACCGCCTGTATAGCCTGATGGATAACGTTCCGCTGGAATATGGCAAACAGCAGGCCTCGCTCTCCGGATGGGAAAATACCGCTATTTTTAATATCGTTAGCGATAATAAAAGCGATATTAACGGAGCGTTATTATCTGATTCGGAATTTGGCCTGTGGTTCCGCCATAAATGCGTGCGTTATTTTAACAAAAATCCGCAAATGCAGGAAATCGCCGACTTAATTAGCAAGGTGGATGCGCTGTTATCCGCCTGGAAATCCTCGTCTGAGGGTTCTGAGTATAAAAACACGCAGGCTTTGCTGCAGGGGATCCATATCCATTGCCAGCAGATCGGCAGCCAGATGGGGGTGCTGTTTAGCAGCCTGTCGCAGATGCAAAGCGGTAAGGATACGCTGACCAGCCTGCTTAACCGCCGCTATCTGCCGGTTGTCCTCAAGCATGAAGTGACACTGGCGATGGAATATGAACTGCCGATGACGGTGGCGATTATCGACATCGACCACTTTAAAGAGATCAATGATAGCTGGGGGCACATGGTCGGCGACCGGGCGATTAAGCACGTTGCGGAGCTGCTCAGCGATAATATTCGATCCAGCGATTATATCTTCCGCTACGGCGGCGAGGAGTTTCTGCTGGTGCTGGTGGAGACCGGCGCCGCGGAAGCCTTTACGATCCTTGAACGGCTGCGTAAAAAAATCAGCCAGCTGGCGTTTAGCGTTGGCGCTGACAATGAGATTTCTATTACCGCCAGCATCGGCTACGCCGTCCACACCGGTCATCCGGATTACAATCTGCTGTTGCGCGATGCCGACAGCGCGCTGTACGTCGCCAAGCGCGATGGGCGCAACTGCGTGAAGCTGCATGAAGGCGACGGCAACTAAGCTGCCGGGTCCTTCCCGGAGGCGGCGCGCTGCGCCTGTCCGGGCTACCTGATCGCAGACGGCTGTGAACATGTAGCCCGGGCAAGGCGCGCCAAGCGCCGCCCCCGGGAGAGATGTGGCAGCGGATTTCAGTGCGGAGAGATCGCCGCGCCTCAAAACAGCACAGGCAGCCCCAGGCCACGCTTCACTTCATGCAGCGTCCGTTGTGTCAGTTCGTGCGCTCGCTCGCTTCCCCGGCGCAGCAGCGTCAGCAGCATGCCTTTATCCTGAATATAGGTCGCCCGGCGTTCGCGTATCGGCGCCAGCAGCTCCTGTAAGCAGGTCTCCAGCGCGTTTTTGCACTGCCTGTCTCCCAGCCCTCCGCGCCGATAGTGGGCTTTCATCTCGGCAACGAAAGCCTTATCAGCATGAAAGGCGTCGAGATAAGTGAAGACCACGTTGCCTTCTACCTGACCCGGGTCGGCGACCCGCAGGTGATTCGGGTCGGTATACATGGCGCTGACCGCACGATGGATCTCCTCTTCACTGGCCGAAAGGGTGAGCGTGTTCCCCAGCGATTTCGACATTTTGGCATTGCCATCGATGCCCGGCAGGCGGCTGACGTCGCTGAGCAGCGCTTTGCAGTGCTGTAAGATCGGCGTCGTGGTCAGGCTATTCATTTTGTGCACGATCTCATTGGTCTGTTCAATCATCGGTAGCTGATCGTCGCCGACCGGCACCAGTTCGGCCTTAAAGGCGGTGATATCGGCGGCCTGACTTATGGGATAGGCTAAAAAGCCTACCGGCAGCGAGCGGGAAAAACCCTTCTGGGCGATTTCATTTTTTACCGTCGGATTACGTTCAACCCGGGCGACGGTGACGATATTCATATACAGCGCGCTGAGTTCGGCCAGCGCCGGCAGGGCGGATTGCAGGCAAATGGTGGTCTTCTGCGGATCGATGCCGACGGCGAGATAATCGGACATCACCTCAAGGATATTGCTGCTGATTTTTTGCGGGTTGCTGCCGTTGTCGGTCAGACCCTGGAGATCCGCGACGAGGATAAACTGCTGGTGGTCGTGCTGGAGCTGCACGCGCTGGCGCAGGGAACCGACGTAGTGGCCGAGGTGCAGCTGGCCGGTAGGACGGTCGCCGGTCAGGATCGTTTGGCTGGTGTTCATAAGTGACTCCTTAGGATGCTATCAGGCCGAAGGGCGACACTCAGAAACAACAAAGCCGCCTTCCGGCGGCTTTGAATAGAGGAAACGTGAAATCTTGCCGCCTGTTATGCAGGCAGCCACCAACGGCGGAGGTGAGAGATGACAATGTTTCTGTTCATCTTTTTATCCTGCCACGAAAAGCCGCGGCAGTAAAAGCCCTTTTTTATTCAGCGATAAACCGGCAGCAGGTTAAAGCTGGATAAAATATGAATTATTGCGTTGGCACCGCCGAAGCACAAAATCAGGATAATCATGGCATTGCCACCCCAGACCCGATAGTTCGGGCTGCCGAAACGCCTGCGCGAGGCGCGCGCCAGCAGGGCGGGGACGATAGCGGCCCAGACGGTGGCGGCAAGACCGGCGAAACCAATGGCGTAGATAAAACCGTTAGGCCACAGCAGCCCGCCGGCGATCGGCGGCAGAAAGGTCACCAGCGCGGTTTTAAACCGCCCCAGCCGGCTATCGTCAAACTTAAACAGATCCGCCAGATAATCAAACAGGCCAAGAGTCACGCCCAGGAACGAGCTGGCGACGGCGAAGTTGGAAAAGACCGTCAGCAGTAAGTCCAGGGTCGAACTGTTCAGCAGGCCGCTTAAGGTCTGCACCAGCACGTCGATGTTGCCGCCTTTTTCAGCGATAGCGATAAACGCCGGGCGCGGAATATTGCCCATTGTGCCGACCAGCCAGATGATATACAGCACCAGCGCCATCAGCGTGCCGAGCAGCAGGCAGCGGCGAATGATAAGCGGATCTTTACCGTAGTACTTCATCAGACTGGGGACGTTGCCGTGATAGCCAAAGGAGGCCAGGCAGAACGGCAGCGTCATCAGGACGTAGGGCAGATAGGACGCATTGACCTCCGCGCGGTTAAACAGAATCGCGGGCTCCACGTGCCACATCAGGCCGCCGAAGGTCATAAAGAAGGTGAGGATTTTGGCGCCCAGCACGATAGTCGTCATCCGGCTTACCGCTTTCGTACTTAGCCAGACGATAAAGGCGACCACCAGCGCGAACGCCAGCCCGCCCAGGCGTGCGGGAACCGCGAGGTTCATCTGCGCAAAAGTATGCTGAATAACTGAACCGCTGGCGGAAATATAGGCGTAGGTCAGGATATATAAAACAAAGGCGACGGTCAGGCCGTTAATAATATTCCAGCCGTTTCCGAGTAAATCCTTGGTAATTGTGTCGAAGCTGGCGCCAATATGATAATTGAGATTGGCTTCGAGGATCATTAACCCGGAATGCAGCATGCAAAACCAGGTAAAAATGAGCGCCAGCAGCGACCAGAAAAACCAGGCGCCGGACATTACCACCGGTAAAGAAAACATGCCGGCGCCAATAATCGTGCCGCCGATAATCATCGCTCCGCCAATCAGCGATGGCGTATTTGTTGAGACCGCTTTTGAGACTGATAGTGTAGCCATAAGGTGCATTCCTCACGTGGCTATATATTAAATAAGGTGCTGCGGGCAAACGGCTACCCGGCGCAACCCGAATGATTGAGCTTAAATAGATGGAATTAAATTAATGGCGCTCTCATTGCGAGAGCGCCGTGATGCGGTTTATTTCACCGGTTTCAGTCTGGCGACGAAGTGGCGCAGTACCGGCGGTTCATAGGTGAAGGTCAGGCCCTTAATCGTGGCGGCGCGCGCCTTAACGGCGATCAGCGCATCAGCGATATAGTCCATATGATCGTTGGTATAAACCCGACGCGGAATGGTCAGGCGCAGCAGCTCCATCGGCGACGCCTTCTGCTTGCCGGTTTCCGGGTCGCGTCCCAGCAACAGGGAGCCGATTTCCACGCTGCGGATTCCCGCTTCCAGATACAGCTCATTGTTTAGCGCGTGCGCCGGGAACTGCTCCGGTGGGATATGCGGCAGCAGCAGCTTAGCATCGACGAACACCGCATGGCCGCCGGTCGGATACTGAATCGGAATGCCGCCTTCGCGCAGGCGTTCGCCAAGGTATTCTACCTGATTGATGCGATAAGCGAGGTAATCCTCGTTGGTCCCTTCTTCCAGGCCGATAGCCAGCGCCTCCATATCGCGCCCCGCCAGGCCGCCGTAGGTGACAAAGCCCTCCATCGGCACGCAGCGGATGCGCACTTCGTTGAACAGATCTTCGTCATCGCGGAAGCAGCAGAGTCCGCCGATATTCACCATCGGGTCTTTCTTGGCGGACATGGTCAGCATATCGCCGTACTGGTACATCTCAAGAATAATCTCTTTCACCGATTTATCGGCGTAGCCCTCTTCGCGCTGTTTAATAAACCAGGCGTTTTCGCAGAAGCGGGCGGAGTCGATCACCACCGGAATATTATTCTGGCGGGCAATCTGATACACCTCGCGCATATTCGCCAGCGATACCGGCTGGCCGCCGGAGCTGTTACAGGTGACGGTGGTAATAATCGCCGCCACGTTTTCCGCACCGTGTTCGGCGATGGTCGCTTTCAGCAAATCAATATCAAAGTTGCCTTTCCAGTCGTACCACGAGGTGGTATCGAAGGCCTTCGGCGTCACCACGTTAATGGCTTTTGCGCCGTTGAGCTCCACGTGCGCGGCGGTGGTATCGAAGTGGAAGTTGGAAATAAACACCGGATGCGCCGACTTGCGGCGAGCAATCAGGCTCGGGAACAGAATCTGCTCCGCGCCGCGCCCCTGATGGGTGGGAATGGTATACGGATAGCCGATAATCTCTTTGACCTTTTCGCACAGATGCTGATAGTTACGCGACCCGGCGTAGGCTTCGTCGCCCATCATCAGCCCGGCCCACTGATGGTCGCTCATCGCGCCGGTGCCGGAGTCGGTCAGCAGGTCGATATACACGTCCTGGCTATTGAGCAAAAACGGGTTATAGCCCGCCTCTTCCAGCGCTTTGACGCGATCGTCAAAGGTAGTCATGCGAATGTTTTCGACCATTTTAATGCGGAACGGCTCAGGGATACGTTTCATTTATTTTCTCCATGGGGATGCTGTGCCGCGTTTGGCTATTTGGCGACAAATAAAAAGCGCAACAAATAGCGACTAAACGCAGTGCTGAATTAATTTATTTAGGGAGTAAACAGCAGCGGAGAATTAACGAGGGAAGTCGTTGGAGATGCGGTGATCTAAATTATACCAGTCGTCCAGGCCGCCCTGGGCAATGAGGCGATAAATCGATTTTTGCGTCATGACATCGTCCTCTGTGGGTGAAGGGATGCCATAAAAATAAGGTAAAATGAGAAAATAACCACGATTAAAATCACAAAAAATAATTTATCGATAAGCGGAGTATAAAAATTTGACGCTCGTCGTCTTTTTAGCGTTATTGATTAGCAGGCAATGGTTTTTTGTTTTTTTATTACGCCAATAACGGCTTATTGAGTGAGGTTTTTAGCGCCTTCACCGCAATCAGTGAAGGCGCAGGCGGGACTTACATGCTGGAGAAGACGTTCATAATGATGCCGCCGGAGATGATCAGCACCATGGCGAGGATGGCCGGGATATCCGGTTTTTGCTTATAGAGGATCATCGAGCAAATCGTGACGCCGACGATACCAAAGCCGCACCACAGCGAGTAGGCAACGCCGACCGGAATGGTGCTCATCGCGCGGGTGAGGGCGAAGTAGCACAGGCCGTAGGCGAAGACCACCAGCACCGACGGCGCCAGCTTGCTGAAGCCGTTGGTCTTTTTGATCATCGACGTGCCGGTGATTTCGGAGCCGATAGACAGCGCCAGCCATAAAAATCCGAGGTTAAACATAAGCGGTTCCTTTTCTGTTAGTTGGCGACTTTTTTGTCCAGAGGTGCAGCGGCCGGCTGCGCGGGCGCTTCCTCGCTCTCTTCGCTACCCATTTTGGAAAACAGGTTCATGATCACGATCCCGCTGGCGATAACCGCCATACCGATAATGGCGGCGGTGTCCGGATGCTGGCCGTAAAACGCCATTCCCAGGGTCGATACCACGAGAATGCCGGTACCGGACCAGGTGGCGTAGGCCAGACCGACGGGAATATCCTTCACCGCGCGGGACAGCGAGTAGTAGCAGGTGCAGTACAGCAGCACCAGCAGCCCGAGCAGCAGCATTTTGCTCATCCCTTCACTGCTGCCGAACATTTTGAGGGTAGAGGTGGCTGAGGTTTCGGAAACGATAACCAGCAGCATCCATAGCCAACACTTTGTTTTTGAAGACATAAGTTAAACTCCGGGTTTACTATTTAAGGTAAGGTTCTTTTTTTCTGTTTTTTAAAAAATCGATAGCGGCATCGGTCAACTGCGCTTCAGGAGCACAGGCCAGCGCCGGATTATTCACTACGTCTGTGACAGTGAGATAACGCCGCGGACCGCTCGCCGACGGTGCCGCCGCTTCGCGACCCGACGCCAGCTTCTCCAGCAATTCGTTCATGGTGCACAGCGCGATGCCGCATTCGGCCAGGCGGGCCAGCGTGGCCTGCATATGCCCGGCGTAAGCGCTATCAGGCTGCGCCCCGCGAAGCTGGTTAAGCTCGCTGGCGGGATCGCAGTGATAGCGCAGCGCCAGCACCGGCAGGCCGCTCAGCAGGGCATCGTGCACGCGGCGGGCAACGGGACCGTGCAGGGAACCCTTCACCAGATCCGCCGCCAGCGGGTAGTCGAGAAACGGCAGCAGCAGCGCCTTATACGAGGCAGAAGGCAGCTCCTGTTGCCAGTCGGCCGCCGGCAGCGTTTTACCAATAGCCCGCCACTGCTCGCCGTCGTCAATCCCGCTATCCAGCGCCAGGTGCAGGCTCTCGCCGCAGCCGGCCAGCCGCTGGCGAATAGCGTGCCGGTAGCCCGCCGCGGCGGTCACCATCACCAGTACCGGCGGCCGCAGACGCTGGATAATGCGTTCAACCAGGTCTTCCATCTGTTGGTCGGTCATGGCGAGCCTCCGTTAGCCGATGAGCGTGACCTGCGCGCCGTTTTTCAAGCCGGCGGCGTTGGCCTCTTCGGTATCAATATGAAACTCCAGCGCGAAGTCTTCGCGTACCCGCACCACCACTTCATCAAAGGTCAGCTGGCGTTCGCCGTCGCTGCGGACGCTAACCTTCTGGCCGTTGGCGACGTTCAGCTGGCGGGCGTCCTGCGGCGACATATGGATATGCCGCCAGGCGCAGATCACCTGCGAACGCAGTTCAACATGGCCTGCCGGGCCGATCAGCAGCGCGCTGCCCGCGTTCTCCAGCTGGCCGGATTCGCGAACCGGCGCTTTGATGCCAAGGGTAAAGCAGTCGGCGCGGGAGATTTCCAGCTGCGATACCGGGCGGGTTGGGCCGAGGACGCGAACGTTACTGAGCGAGCCCTTCGGACCGACCACGGTGACGCACTCCTGAGCTGCGAACTGCCCCGGCTGGCGCAGCGGCTTAAATGGCGACAGGACGTAGCCCTTGCCAAACAGCGCTTCGACGTCCTGCTGCGCCAGATGGACGTGGCGGTTAGAGATACCGACCGGGATAGCCGGAGCAAAGTGGCTCAGGCGGGCGGCGATTTTTTCATGGAGCAGGGTGTCGATCATGCCTTCTTCCCTTTCCTCATCGCCGCATTTTTATCTTCCGTCGGCGCAGGCGCGGCGGCGGGTTCAGTGGGTTCCCTTGTTTCTACTGCGGCGGGCGCGACGGCTTCAGCCTCAAGCGGAGCGGCAGCTTCCGCGCGCGGCGGACGGCCTTTCAGGGTGCTGAGGGCGTCCACGACGCTGCGCTCCGGACGGGCGATCGTCAGGGATTTGACCTGCGGGTCGATGAGCGCGGCGACGGCCACGCCGCGTTCGATAGCGGTGTGAATCGCGCTGATCTCCCCTTCAAAGCAGACGCTCACCAGCCCCGAACCGACTTTGCGGTAGCCAATGCAGGACACGCCTGCACTTTTGCAGGCGGCATCCACGGCCTGAACGGCGGCAACTAACCCTCGCGTTTCAATTACGCCTAAACTTTTCATTGTCGGCTCCTGTTAATGGCGGACTAAGCGAATATCAAAATCAAACTGCGTGAAGAACGTTTCCAGCCGGTCTAACTCCTCGGCGGAATACGTTGGGTCCTGGGTAATGGGATAGGGCATATCGAGGCGCTCATATTTTTTGCGCCCGAGCTGGTGGTACGGCAGCATATCGATGCGGCGGATATTTCCGCGCTTCGCCAGCTTTTGTACGTAATCAATGGCCCCGGTAATGGCATCGAACGAGTCGTTATAGCCGCGAACCAGCGGCATGCGGATAATGACGTTAGCGCCGGAGTCCACCAGCCACTCCAGGTTGCGGCGAATGCCTTCGTTACCGATGCCAAATAACGCTTTATGGTGCTCGCTGTTAATTTGCTTAATATCGAATAAGAAGGTGTCGGTCACCGGCGCCAGCTTTTGATAATTGGCCAGCGGCGTGGTGCCCTGCGTTTCCACGGCGGTATTGAGCATCATCTTTTTGCATTCGCTAAAGAGCGCGACGGCAAAATCGGTCTGCAGGCTCATTTCCCCGCCGCCGATGGTGACGCCGCCGCCGGAGGAGATATAAAAGTCGTAGTCCTGCATGATGATCTCCATCAGTTCGCTGACGGTGACATCTTTGCCCATAATATCCAGCGCGTTCTGGGTGCAGATCTCTTCGCACTTGCGGCAGCCGATACAGTCTTTATTACGGTTGACGAAATGCTTCATTTCGCCGTTTTCTTCCGCCCGATAATGAATTCCCGCCGGGCAGACGTTGACGCAGTCGCCGCAGTTAATGCATTTATCCTGTGAGAACATCACCTGAAACTGGCTATTCAGCCCTTCCGGGTTAGCGCACCACGGGCAGCGAATATTGCAGCCTTTGAAAAAAACCAGCGTGCGGATCCCATCGCCGTCATAGATCGAATATTTCTGAATATTGAATATTCGCCCGGTTAATTCTTGTTTTGCGCTCACACATACCTCCAGAAAAACGATCGGGACTTCCCTGTCCAAAAACGTCCGTGTCTTTATCAGAACTTCTCGATGACCGTACGGCTGATAATCTCGTCCTGAACTTCTTTGCACAGCTCAACGAAGTAGGCGCTGTAGCCCGCGACGCGTACGATCAGGTCGCGGTATTTTTCCGGCTCCTGCTGGGCTTTTTTCAGCACTTCGTTATCGACATAGCTGAACTGCATCTGGCCGTTGCCGAGAATCGACGCGGTGCGCAGCAGGGTAATCAGGCCGTGACGACCTTCCGGGGTATCCAGCAGCCCTTTGAGGAACTTGAAGTTGTGCACCATGCCGATGTTCATGGTTTCAACGTTCATCTTGCTCACCGACTTGATGATCGCCGTCGGACCCTGCTTATCCGCGCCCTGAGTCGGGCTGATACCGTCGGAGAGCGGCATCCACGCCAGGCGACCGTTCGGCGTGGCGTTGGTCAGCTCGCCGATCGGCGTGTTGTTGGAGATGGACAGGGTGCCGTGGCTCAGGGTGGAGTAGAGCATCTTGTACTTACGGCACTCGCGCTCGGTCCACTCGGTGATATCCAGCGCATACCGATCGACGTAGTTATCGTCGTTGCCGTATTTCGGCGCGTTGAGGCAGTCGCGGCGCAGGCCTTCAAAGCCTTCGAAGTTCGCCAGCAGCGCGTTGCGCACCTGCTCGAGGGTGTATTTCTTCTCTTCAAACACCAGCTTACGAATCGCCGCCATGGAGTCGACGTAGGTCGCCAGACCGGAGAAGATCAGCCCCGGGCCGTGGTTGATCATCGCGCCGCCGGCGGCAACGTCTTTGCCTTTTTCCATGCAGCCTTCCACCAGCAGCGACATCAGCGGCTTCGGCGCCACGTCGCGGTGCACGCGCTGGCTGATGACCGTCCCGATCGCCGACAGGCGTACGATATGGGCGATCTGTTTTTTCACCGCCGCGTCGAAATCCTCGAAGGTGTGCAGGTCGCGCAGGTCACCGGTATCCAGCCCCTGATAGCTGTCAAACAGCACCATCCGGCCGCGGTTTAAAACGAACTCAATGGCGATGGGCCACTGGGTGTAGCCGGTGGAGGTCCACTGATAGATGCGGCCGGATTTCTGCGGCTCGACGCAGCCCATCAGGCAGTAGTCGCGGGCGTCTTCGAAATCGAAGCCTTTACGCAGCATCATCTTGATATGGGAGTCGTCGAAGTGGCAGGCCGGGAAGCCCATCCCCGCTTTGACGACGTCGACGATTTTTTCCATATACTTCTGCGGCGACTGGTTGTGAATACGGCAGGCCAGCGACGGCTGGTACACCTTCACGAAGCGCACGGCGTCCATAATCAGGTAGGTCAGGTCGTTACAGGCATCGCCGCCGGAGCGCTTCTGACCGCCGACGGTCAGGTTGATAAACGGCTGATAGCCGGCGAAATATTTCGCCCCCAGCTCGCTGGACATCCACATCAGCTCGGCGCATTTGATGATAAACGCCTGCAGTAGCTCCAGCGCGGTGTCGTGAGTCAGGCGGCCTTCGCGGATATCGGCTTCAAACATCGGGTAGCAGTACTGGTCTACGCGTCCCAGGGACAGTCCGGTCTGGTTCTCTTCAATTTCAAACAGCGACTCTACGGTCCAGATGCTCTGCAGCGCTTCCTGCAGGGTTTTCGGCGGATTTGCCGGCACGTTCTGGTTCACCTCGGCGATGGTCAGCAGCTCGGCGCGACGCTGGGCGTTCTGCTCAATCGCGGCCAGTTCGCGGGCGCGGGCGGCGATGCGGTGCGCGTAGTTAATCACCCCTTCGCAGGTTTCAATGGCCGCTTTGTAGTAGTAGATGCGGTCGATATCTTCCGGGTTCTCCATGCTCAGGCTGGCAAGGTGCGCCTCGGCGTCGGCTTTAATGCCGTTCATCCCTTTGGTAAACAGCAGCACGTCGTAACCCGGGCAGGTGTCGCCGCCGCCGTTGATCTGGTGGTAGGAGAGGTCGCTGACGAAGGTCTCGCCGCTGAACGCCCACACCCCCGCTTCGCGGTACTGGGCTTCGCAGATTTCATCCAGCGAGCGGCCTTCCCAGAACGGCACGATCTCTTCGCGGATGGTTTTTTTATCTGCTTCGCTGATCTCAAACGGATCCTGCGGACGGGTGCTCATGGTATCGAGTTCGTCGCGCACCCAACGCCAGGCGATATCCGGCGAGAAGGCGCCCGCGCGCGGCTTGCCGCACGGATGACCGACGATCAGCTCATCGTCCTGAATCAGAATCGGCGCGGTTTCGCAGGCGTGGCGGAAGGCTTTGGCGCGCAGCAGAATCGTCGGCATGCCGGGGTTGGCTTTGACCACTTCGGTAAAGGCCAGCGCGCGGTAGATAGAGACGCTCGGGCGCACGGTCAGGTAGTGGTTACGCAGGCGCTGCATGCGCGGGGTCAGCCCTTCTGCTGCCGGCGTCTCACCGGCGGCGGCAAACGGGGCGGCGGAAACGTGCTGGACGCCCTTGAACAAACGCACCGGCAGATGCAGGGCGCTCAGGTTTTGCTGCGCGCTGAGGAACATATCGGAGAGTTCGTTAATGCGCGCGTTCTCAAGGCTCGCGCCGTGCAGCAGGGCGTCGAACATCGGATAACCGTCGATCGCGCAGGCGGCGCGCACTTCGCACAGCTCCGCCAGCTTGAACCACAGCGATTCGACGATTTCATACGCCTGCTGCGGGGAGAGCGCGCCGTTGTTGATATCGTGCTGGTAGTAAGGCAGCAGGGCTTTGTCGGCGCCTTCCGGGTTGACGGCGTAGCTGCCGTTATCCAGCTGAAGCGCCAGCTGGAACAGATAAAAGGCCTGGCACGCCTCTTTGAAGCTGCGCGCCGGATGCGCCGGAACATGGTGAAGAATGGCGGCGCTGTCCAGCAGTTCCGCCCGGCGGTAAGCGTTGGTTTCCGCGGCGGCCAGCTGTTCGGCGCTGTTGGCCAGGTTTTGCGCCAGCGCCAGCAGGGCATCGCAGGCGTAGATGGCCGCGCGGCAGCCGTTGACTTCGTCCATGCCGCTGCGGCTGACGGCGCTGCCCAGCGCGCGGGTTTTCTCTTCCAGCTGATGTTTTATCGCCAGCACGCCTTTTTCCATCACCAGCTTGTAATCCGGGGAGTCGAGATCGCTATTCAGGTTGAGGAACTGGAACGCGGACGGGCGACGGACGGCGCTCTCGTCATGGAAAATCGCCCCGTGCGGTTTGCGGGTCTGGTTGCCGACGATCAGCTCGTCGGCGCTGATGCACAGCGGCAGCTGGCGCATCAGTTCATAGAAACGGCGCGCCGGTTTGACGGCGGCGGGAACCCCGGCGATATCGCCATCAAGGGCGTTCAGCGTGGTGGCGTGTTCGGTGCACAGGGTGCTTTTTTGTGAGAGTAAACGTTCTGCCAACACTTTGACGCGCGGCGTTAAGCTGTAGTGTGCCATAGGTAAGGTTCTCCAAATCTTGTTATCAGTGGCCCTGAACGGCGTTGCCGGTCCATGCCCGGCGATAGAGTTCGGTCAGTGCGTGAGCGTCCGGCGCGCGTGGGTTCGTCGGGGTACAGCTGTCGCGTAGCGCCTGGCCGACCATCTCCGCCAGCCGCTGTTCAAATTCGGCGGCAATGACGCCGGTATCACGAATGCCGGCCGGCATGCTCATTTCGTCTTTTAGCGCCTGAATGGCGACCAGCAGGCTGGCGACGCCCTGGCGGGTAGTGGCCGCAGGCAGATCCAGCAGATGGGCTAATCGGGCGTATTTGCGGGCGGCATCGGTATCGCACTGCCCGTGATAATCGGCGTTCCAGGCCACCACGTCCGCCATCAGCAGGGCGTTGGCGCGACCGTGGGGGACGCGAAACACGCCGCCGAGCGCGTGGGCAAGGCTGTGGGTGATGCCCAGCGACGCGTTGGTGAAGGCCATGCCCGCCATGCAGGAGGCGTTGTGCATCTTTTCCCGCGCCAGCAGGTCGCCACCGTTGCGCCAGCAGGTCGGCAGAAAGCGAAATACCTGCTGCACCACTTTCTCCGCCAGCGCATCGGAAAAGTCGCTGGCGGCGAGGGAGACATAGGCTTCCAGCGCGTGACACAGCACGTCCATCCCGGTATCGGCGGTGATCGCCGGCGGCACCGAGGCCACCAGCGCCGGGTCAAGAATGGCGATATCCGGCAGCAGCGACGGGTCCACCAGCACCAGCTTCTCGGCGTGGGCCTTCACCACCGAAAAGGCGGTGACCTCAGAGCCGGTGCCGCTGGTGGTGGGGATCGCCACAAAGCAGGGCGGCTCGCGGTGAGCGTCCGGACGGGTTTGCGCCAGGGCGAAAATAACCGCTTTGGCTGCATCAATCACCGAACCGCCGCCCAGCGCGATAACCAGATCCGGATAGCTGTTATCCATCCGCTTCATACCGCGCACTACGGTGGCGATATCCGGGTCGGCCACCACGTCGTCCCAGACCTGGAAAGCGATGCCGCGCGCATGGAGGATCTGCGTGACGCGATCGGCGAGGCCAAACTTAACCATCGCCTGGTCAGTGACCAGCAGCACGTTGCGGGCGGGCAGCTCGTTCAGGATGGCAAGCGCATCCTGACCAAAGCGAATCCGGGGTTTCAGCAAAAATTCACTCATTGGGTTATTGACTCCTTAAGCGTCCCGAAACACGTTCTCGACAATGGCGACCACCGACATGGCCTTGTAGCGCTCTTTGTTGAGCGCCAGGTACTCTTCGGCCAGCACGATGTCGTGCATACCGGCGCCGACGCTATCAACGGCAACCCAGGTCTGGTCTTTCATCGGCTGCTGGTCATCATCTAATTTGACGATCAGCAGCAGGTTGCTGCCCCGTAGCTCATCGCACTTCTGCGTGGCGACGACATGTCCGACTACCTTTGCGAGAATCATTGTTTTTATCGCCTTATATCAATGTGTTACTTACCAAGGCGTTCCAGCACCTGGCGGATGACGCGTTCCACGTTTTGCTCATTAATCTCGCTGTCCGCGCCGACGGCGGCGGCAGACGCAAAGCGATCGTCGGCGCTGGCCGGGTGGGCTGCGGTGGCAGCGGTCGCCGGGGCGTTAAAACGCTCATCGTCGAAGATGCTGCGGTTCGGGCCGGCCGCCGGGCTGACGATGGTCGGCTGCGGTTCCGGGCGGCTGCCCGGCGCGCGCAGCTCATCGATGGAGCGAACGCCGTAGCCCACTTTGCGGATGTTGAGCAGGTTCATCGGCCCGACGTTGTCTGAGCTAGAGCCGCCGCCGACCGCGCCGCAGCCGAGGGTCAGGGCCGGGGTGATATTGGTGGTCGCGCCAATGCCGCCCAGCGCCGCCGGGGTGTTGATCAGAATGCGGTTAACCGGTTTTTCCAGGCAGAACTGGCGGATGACGTCCTGGTTGCGGGTGTGGATCACCAGCGTGTGGCCGAGGCCTTCGTTGGTCAGCAGCTCCACGACGCGGTGGCAGGCGGCTTTCCAGTCCTCTTCGACGTACAGGCCGAGTACCGGGCACAGTTTTTCCCGCGAGTAGGGGTTGGTATGCGATACCGTGGCCTGCTCGGCAATCAGCACCCGGGTGCTGGCCGGGACGCAGAAGCCGGCCATCTGGCTCAGATAGAGCGCGGTTTTACCGACCACTTTGGGGTTGATGGTGCCGTTGGGGCGCAGCAGCAGGGCCGCCATTTTTGCCGCTTCGCTTTCGTTCATGAAGTACGCGCCCTGGGCTTCCAGTTCGCGATGCACTTCGTCGTAGATGCAGCGTTCGACGATAATCGACTGCTCGGAGGCGCAGATCACGCCGTTATCGAAGGTTTTACTGGTGATGATATCTTTCACCGCGTGGGGGATATCGGCGCTGCGTTCGATAAACGCCGGGCCGTTACCCGGACCGCCGCTAATGGTCGGCGTACCGGACGCGTAGGCGGCGCGCACCATGCCTTCGCCGCCGGTCGCCAGGATCAGCGACACGTCTTTGCTGTGCATCAGCTCTGAGGTGGCTTCGAGGGTCAGCTGGCTAATGGCGTCGACGCTACCGGCAGGTGCCCCTGCCGCTTCCGCCGCGCGCTTCACGATTTCAATCGCTTTCCAGCTGCACTGGCGGGCGCCGGGATGCGGGGAGAAGATAATCGCGTTGCCGGCCTTCAGGGCAATCAGCGTTTTGTAGATGACGGTGGAGGTCGGGTTGGTCGACGGCACCAGCGCACAAATCACCCCCAGCGGCACGCCCACGTCCATCACTTTTTGTAGCGGATCGTCATGAATGATGCCGACGGTCTTCATATCTTTGATGGCGTCGTAGACGCGCAGCGAGGCGAAGCGGTTCTTCAGCACTTTGTCCTGCCAGTTGCCAAAACCGGTTTCTTCCGCGGCCATTTTCGCCAGCGCTTCGGCATGATGCGCCGCTTCCTGGGCCACGTTCTTCACGATGGCGTCGATTTGCTGCTGCGAAAAGGTGGCCAGAATCGCCTGCGCCTTTTTGGCATTGCGCACCAGCTCCCGGGCGTTCTGCCGGGACTGCAAATCGTTATCCAGTTCAATCATGAGTCTATCCTTCATCAGACTAAAAGAGTGGAGACGGGGCGCGCCCTGTCAGGTCATGCTTTGTGCTGCGCCGCGATTTTTTCGATGTCGTTATGCGGACGCGCGATGACGCGAGAGGTGACGACTTCGCCAATGCGTTTTGCCGCTTCCACGCCGGAATCCACCGCGGCATTCACCGCGCCGACGTCGCCCTTCACCATCGCGGTGACAAGGCCGGAGCCGACGTTTTCATAGCCAATCAGCTCCACGTTGGCGGCTTTACACATCGCATCCGCCGCTTCGATACAGGCCACCAGCCCTTTGGTTTCGATCAGACCTAATGCATCACCCATTTGCGTTCTCCTGGCCATCAGGCCTTGTGTTTAATGACGATTTTGTTGATGTCGTTATGCGGACGAGCGATAACCAGCGAGGTCACCACTTCACCGATGCGCTGCGCGGACTCGACGCCGGAATCCACCGCCGCTTTTACCGCGCCGACGTCGCCCTTCACCATCACGGTCACCAGCCCCGAGCCGATGTTTTCATAGCTAATCAGCTCGACGTTGGCGGCTTTACACATCGCATCCGCGGCTTCAATGCAGGCCACCAGACCTTTGGTTTCGATAAGCCCTAATGCATCACCCATGGTTTCTCCTCCAGAACAGTTTTGTGATTCGGAAAACCGACCGCGTAACGGCGTCAGGACGCGGATGCGGCGTTCGGGGTTCACTATAGGGAATGGCGAGTGAAGTGAAATTTAAATCTGCTCAAGGTGAATTTTTAGTTTTTTGCTCTATGAATTAGATTTTATAAGCGGGCTATTTATGCGTTTGTGCTGCGGTGGCCGGGCGAATTGAGTGACGATTGCGGCGTTTTTTTCACCATTTAGCCGGAGGCGAACTGATGTTAACAAGTTGCTAATTTATTGCAGGTCGGGGGTAATTTGACGATGTATGAAGTGTGGAGAGGATCGTGTTTTCTTCGGCAGGCTAAATGCAAAACGTGCGGTTTTACTAACGGGAAAGCGAGGAAGGAAAAGCGGGTGTGAGCTTAGTCAAGCTTGCTGCCGGACTTCAGCGTGCAGACGTAGAGCGGGGAGTTGATAGAGCTGAGAAGAATGGCTTTCTCATTGAGCTTCTGCGCGTTGAGGAACAGGCCATCGTGGCTGTCGGACATTTCACGCATAAAATAGTCGAAAATCACGTCAGGCGACTCATCGATGGACGAGGCGCTGGATTCCCACTTGCTGATGCGATAGTGGCGCTCGGTGGTGGAGATGCGTTTGCTGGTGTAGCTAAACTTGACGTAGCGCTGGAGATAAAGCCAGCCGGCGGCGGAATCGGTGTAGCCCTCGACGACCATCGACCCTTTGCCGTTGGCGGCAAAGTTGAAATGGATATTGCCGTTGACGTTCTCTTTCTCCATGTTCTCAAAGCGCATAATCGCTTTGGTCGAGCAGCTCATCACCCCGCCGTTTTCTACCGGCAGCAGCTTCCAGGCACAGAACCCGGCGGCGGCAATAAACACCAGACTGGAGAGGGCGAAAAAGGGGCGCGGGGCGAGTCTCATTACGGCTTCCATGAATAGTAAAAATAGTTATCGCAGTAGCTGAACGGGTTATCTTCATGCATCGCGCAGTGGGCGAGGAATACCCGGCCCAGGCCGTTGGTTTCCAGCCGGTCGCCATAGAAGAAGACGAAGCGTTCGCCGGGCTTGCACTCCAGCTTCAGGCGCTGGCGCACGGCATCAAAATTCTTGCCATAGGCGGTTCCGGCAACGGAGCGCAGCATCTCATCGCTGGCCAGCAGCTCGCACTGGCTGTGGCGCATTTGCGTCAGGGTGATGGGGTGCGATGTGCTGCCGCCGAGAAAACTACAGACCACCAGCAGCAGGGCGATGGTGAGCAGGCAGCCGCCGGCGAGATACCAGCAGGTACCGCGCGCGTGGCGGCTGGAAACGGCTTTTTGTTCTTCCGGAGCAGCGGCCGGGTCTGGTTCAGTTTCTGCCGCGGGCGGCGGCTCCGGCTCCGGGCTGGCGTCGAGCCTCTCGATGGTGAGATCCGGATTGAGCTGCAGCAGTCCGCGCGACACGGTGACGATAATGTTGTCGATATCGTAGTGGCGGAAGGTTTTGCGCAGCATGCTCAGGTACTGATTGAGATTACTGTTGGATGAGGTTAACCCATTGTCATCCCAGACTTTTTTAAGCACCTCATCGCGGCTGATCACCTCAGTGTGGCGCAGGAAGAACCACAGCAGCGCGTTGGCGGTGATGGACAGCTGGCTGTCCGCCTCATCGCTTCCCGGTAACGTTAGCGTGCCGTCCATTGCATCATAAATCAGACGGCCATGGATGTTATAGCGCATCGCGGCCTCAACATGCTTCACGCAGGAAGCGTCATCTTCGTCAGATCGCTGACCAGCGACTGCCGGTGCCCGGGGTTCATGGTGCGCCCCTCGGTTAATTCCGATAGCCAGATGCCGTCCGCCGCATAGCGCACCAGCGTGCCGGTATGGCTATTGTCCAGTTCATCGCCCTTCGCCAGATGGTCGAGCATCCAGTCGCGCCAGCATTTTCGCAGCACCGGTTCATCCGGCATGGCCAGCGACAGCACCATCAGCTGGCGGCTCTCCTGGGTATCCGTGAGTTCCGGTGCCGACAGATAGCGCAGATAGGCGCGGGTAAAGCGGCCATAAGAGACGTTATCCGCGGCCATAAGCTCTGCAATCGCCTCTTCCATAATCGCCAGCAGGCGGGCAAAGAGGGCGAAAATCAGCGCCTGCTTGTTGGGGAAATGGTGCAGTAAACCGCCTTTGCTGACGCCCGCTTCGCGCGCGACGGCGTTCAGCGACAGCGAGGCGATGCCGTCCCGGCCGGCGATGGTGGCCGCGGACTCCAGTAGTTGCTTATGCAGGCGGACGGGATCTTTTTTACGATGTTGGGCTTCCATATTCATGGCCCGAATCATACCGACCAGACGGTATGATTATTCTTGATCGCTATCAATATGCGAAGGGGCGTAGCGGGACGCGATGCCGTTATTGCGTGGAGGCTCACAGTTCACCTTATGAATTGTGGTGATATTCGCCGCACCGCGAATATCACCCACCGAGATTCACACAGGCTTCACGTGAATAGCGAGGCCGTTTTCGCCCGGCGCCAGATCCG
This sequence comes from Klebsiella sp. OBRC7, assembly GCF_000293135.1. NCBI lineage: Bacteria > Pseudomonadati > Pseudomonadota > Gammaproteobacteria > Enterobacterales > Enterobacteriaceae > Klebsiella > Klebsiella sp. OBRC7. The sequence continues at coordinate 19,363 of NZ_ALNJ01000053.1, forward strand.
GACGCAGGTTCAGAGAGGGGATCAGATAGTCGCCGTGGTTCTGACGACGGAAGGGAATAGGCGGTGTTTCAGAGAGGGTATCCAGCCGCCGGGCCAGCGCATCGCGCAGCGCGGCGAAGCGCTGTTCATCGAGTTTGTCGGTGCGGTAGAACACCACCGGCGGCAGCACGTCAAAGCCGGGAAAGAACAGCATCCCGTGCTGAATGGGGAACAGGATATCGTCGATAGACCCGTTAATTCCGCGCGGCGCGTAGTGCTCCGCCCATCCGCCGGCGGTAACAACCAGCATCGCCCGTTTCCCCGCGAACGTGCCCTCGCCATAGCGATCTCCCCAGTGCGTCTCGCTGTGCTCGCCGACGCCGTAGGCAAACCCGTAAGCGTAGACCCGATCAATCCAGCCTTTCATGATGGCGGGCAGCGAAAACCACCACAGCGGGAACTGAAAAATCACCGTATCGGCCCACAGCAGCTTCTCCTGTTCGCCCGCGATATCCGCGCTTTGCGTGCCGTTAGCGAAGGCGTACTGCGACTCCCGCGTTGCCCGCCAGCTTTCACCAACCGGCGGGGCGCTGCTGTCATTGGCATCCAATCCCGCCTTCCAGCGCATGGCATAGAGATCGGACACCTGTACGTCGTGGCCGGCGTTTTGCAGATGCTGCACGGCAAAATCCTTCAGCGCGCCGTTAAGCGAACGCGGTTCGGGATGGGCGTAAACCAGTAATATTTTCATTGAAATCACCTCTGAGCAATGGAGAGCTGCAGAGTAGAGTCGACGACGCTATAGTAGAAATGAATTGCTTCAATGGCAGGTATAGTAATGATTAATCTCCAGGGGCTGGATCTCAATTTGCTGCGCACGCTGAACGTCCTGCTTAGCGAAAATAACGTCACCCGCGCGGCGCAGCGCCTCAACCTGTCGCAGCCATCGGTCAGCGTGCAGCTGGCAAGGCTACGGGAGATTTTCGCCGACCCGCTGCTGCTGCCGGGGCCGCGCGGTATGCAGCCCACCGCCCGCGCCGATGAACTACGCGGGCCGCTGCGCGATGCGCTGCTGGCGCTGGAGCTGGCGGTAGCGCCGGTTCAGCCCTTCGACCCGGCCACGGCGGCGCAGACCTGGCGGGTGGCGGCGACCGACTATATGGCGTCGGCGATTTTGCTGCCGGTACTCAATACCCTGCGCATCGCCTCTCCGGCCAGCCGCCTGGCGCTGTTTGAGCTACAGCCCGCGCGGCTGGTTCAGCAGGCGGATCGCGACGAAGTGGATCTGTTTTTTCACACGCGCGATGGCGCGCCGCCCGGTCTGCATCAGCGTTTGTTGTTCCGCGAACGCTACGTGCTGGCGGGCAGGGCCGGGCATCCGGCGCTGCGGTCGCCATTAAGCCTGGCGCAGTTCTGCCAGCTGGAGCAGGTGATTGTCTCGCCGGACGGCGGTGGATTCAGCGCCGCGACCGATAGCGCGCTGGCGAATCTCGGGCTTGCGCGGCGGGTTGTCCTTTCCGTGCCACATTTCCTGTTTATGCTGGAGACGCTGCGCAATAGCGAGCTGGTGGCGGTGCTGCCGGAGCGGCTGGTGCGTGGCGCTGGCGGCCTGATGGTGGTTGAACCGCCGCTGGCGGTCGCCGGGTTTGAGATGCTGATGCTGTGG
>NZ_ALNJ01000054.1:0-17141 GCF_000293135.1 Klebsiella sp. OBRC7
ACATGATCAGGCCAGAACCATCGCTGGGGAAATTCCGCTTGGTGGAGATGCAAACCGCGAAGCGGCGCGAGATTCTATTGTGAACTACTACGCCATGACTAAAGCTGGAGCGTCTGAGCAACAACTTTCCCAGGCCCGCAGTGACATGATGGCACGTATTCAACTCGCGACGGGTGGTGAAAATGACAATGGAACGGTTATGGGCGGAAATACTGCTCTTGCCCGTGGTATTGCAGCCCGTATTGATAATGCCGGTTTAGACCGTTCAGCCAATGATGGCTCCATTATTCAACAGGCTACTACTGCACTGAATACCGATCGCCAAACCCACGAATACAACACCGGTGGCATGGCCAACAACCTTGGAGGGATGCATCAGGCATCAAATGGAGGTTCTGCTGTGGGTGATGGCGTCCCTTACGCGATGGGAACCCACAACCAGGGATACGGCGAGGCTGAGACAATGACCGTTAATGCCCAAGGTGCTGAAGGTCATAATGGTTTAAACCAGAACTCAAACTATGGTGGGTCTGAGACAACAAACATTAATACCCAAGGCGCTGGTGGTCATAGTGATTCAAATAACGGAGGTACAATGTTCAGTGATCCGCCACCTGCACGTGCAACCCAGTCGCATCAGGAGTATGTACCTGTGCATCCACGTAATAAAGAGAACAATGGAGGTCATAGTGGTGGAAATGACGACATGATAATTTCATCGAGTAAGTGATTCGCAATAAAGCCCTGCAATCTTGCAGGGCTCTTATGTGGTCACGAACATGTATACGACAGGAAGGCTCAGTAAAGAATAGAGCAGAATATAAAACTCCCACATACGCTCACATTTGCTCTTGAACGTTCTGCCATTTTTTCCACGTCCCCTCTTACCATTTCCACCACCATAATCTGAATCGATTGGCCCCGATAATGGGATAAGGCCAGTAATACCAAACATGTCCATAAGTACCTCCAGTCGGTAATATTCAAGACGCTGAAAACACCCTCGTTTTGCCGTCCTTCTTTATTGTCTGAAACCAGTCTGTTTAATACGCTGCCTGCTTAATCCTTCATTTTAGTAGCTTCGCATAGAAATGCTGGCTGACGAAATTTAGTTACCGAGATCTCTGATTTCATAATCAGTAACCACGACAAAGGTGATCATAGAATGAAAAACCTTTTCCGCAAAAAATGGTTTTACAGACCACTCTGCACAATAACGATGTTATGTCACCTTGGTGTTGTATCCTACGTGCCGTATGCCTTTTCAGCAACGACCCAGGAAAACGTTACATCTGCCACTAATTTCTATAAAACACTGCCGCAAGTTTCAGCTACGTCAAATGGTACGGTTCAGTATGGAAAAGGCCAGGCCGTTGATTTGAACTCTGCTTATCCAAATCAAGGTTCATCAACTTCACTGGATAGCCTGAAAGGAACCTACGGAGATGACAGCAACACGCTAAAACTGGGCAATACAACCAACGCCAATCTGAAAACCGAAAATTCACTGCGCGGCGAAGCTTACCGAACGCTGGTGGGCTCAACGAAAACTACAGCAAACATTAAACCTGATGATTCCATCTTTGATGGCCATAAAGACTTCCTGGAGAATCAGGATAAGTACATGCAAGATCTTGGTGATTGTTCTATGACCAAGACCATGACGAATAAGGACACCGTCAACCATATCCCTGATTATCGCGAATGTACCCGTACCACAAGTGTCAGCGGCACATTCACCCTCTACCATCCTTACGTTGCCGGTATGCTCTCGCATTATAGTGGCGCGGCGAACATCGGTTCTTGCGGCACTAACTGCATCGAACTCTGGCTCGGGACTGTCGGTGATAACTACTGGGACGGCAACTGCACAATATTTGAACAGGCAATGGCCGTCACTGTCTACAATCCCCAGGCAGTTACCAGCGCCAAGATCATCAGGGCTAAATGGGATGATTACATGCAGATTTATGTCGGTGGTACAGATAGGGGTAGTTTGGTTTGGGCAGGGCCAAAAGGTTTAAACGTCTTCCCGCCAGAGACATCAGGAGCCTGTGAATTAAAAACAAGCTGGGATCAGTCGATTAATGTAGATGTAACAGCACAAATCCGAAATACCCCCCAAAATGGCGTTCTTAATTTCAAAAACCGTGTGTCAGTGACTGGCAGCGGCGAAGGTTATGCTCTCATTTATATTTACTTTGACCCAAACAAAATTATCTCGGATAACGCCTGGACTGTTGATAAACCTGAACAATTCGATACGTTGCTGAAGGCCATCAACGCCGGGTATTGCCAGAATTACACGGTAACCTGCCGCGAGACAGTCATTCCTGATGCAAATGGGTGCGCAACCATAAATGGCGCACGTATCTGCGAAAACCAGCTTGCTAAGCCGCCGATCGGAGGTCTCTCACCTTTCTGTAAGTCTGCAACGGTAGTTTCCAACTGCGGAACCGACGGTGGCGTTAACAATACTTGCAAGCAGTACGATGCAAACACTGCATGTAAATTCATTAAGTCCACTTGCATAACAGGTGCGGAGGGTGACAAAAATGGGTGCTGGCAGGCAACCGAGGTATGGGATTGCGGAACGGATGTCGTTGTACCCAATACCTCCTCCACCGATACCTATACTTGTCCTGGCGCTGTGCAATGCCTTAATGGGTCTTGCCTACAGCCTTCTGCTGAACCAAGCGGCGATTTCAACAAAGCAGTTGCAACTCTTCAGGCCGCAACTTACGCATTGAATGAAATGAAGTGTGGCGATGATACTGACGAAACCAACCGTTCCTGCACTCTTTTTAAAGGTGAGTCTGCACAATGTAAATCGGCGATGGGGGGATGGGTGGATTGTTGTGATCAGCCCGTAGATGTCAGCTGGATTCAGTATTTGCAGTTGTCCTACTACACTCTAAAAATTGCTGATGCTGTCTCTGTAAAAGCCGGTATGTTCGAACAGGGAAAAGGTATTTTTGACATGGGTTCCGAACTTATGACTAATGCCATCGATACAATAACTCGACCAGCTATTTCCGCTTTCAACAGTCTGGTTGGGTCGGCAGGTACTGAAGCGGCTCAGCAAGCTACAGAAGCAGGTTTGTCCGGTTTGATGAATCAGGCTATAGGAGCGCTGACGAAACAAGTTGCTCAATGGACTCTTGATACCTTCGGCCCTGCTGCGACGAATCTGATATTTGAAAGTGCGGCCTCTGGCGGTGGCGCAGCCGTAACATCGTCTGGCCTGGCTACATCTGTTCAATTGTCGTCAACTATTGTTTCGGCAATATCCGTGGTTGGATATGCTTACATGGCGTACCAGATTGCTAATATACTGGTCAACATCATCTGGGCTTGTACTCCTGATGAATTTAAGCTTGCCGTTAAGAAAGAAACAAAATTGGCCGTGCATATATCCAGCTGGTGTGAAACAAAGTTTCTGGGTGTCTGTATCGAGAAACGGTCAAGTTATTGCACGTTTGATTCTCAGATTGGTCGCATCATTCAGGAACAAGGGAGACCAATGTTAGGTATCGGCTGGGGGGATAAAAAGAACCCGGATTGTCGACCACTGACGTTAGAAGAATTTGGACGGATTGATTTTAACAAACTCGATTTGTCAGAGTGGATTGGTTCACTTTACGAGGCGAAACTTTTACCTAAAGCGTCGGAAATAAATCTGGATAAGATAACCGGTAAAGGAAACGTATTGAATATAGATGGATCTCGCCAGAACTCCCTGGAGCGATTCCAGAGCGGTGTTGACAGTATCGATGTTGATGCGGCGAAATCTAGCACAGAGGCTGTTTTGAAAACTCAATAGCTTTGCAGGATAAGAAGCCCCGACTTTATGTCGGGGCTTTTTTTTTACTTTCTGAACAGGTATTGCTTACCGTCACTGAATACCATTGGTTCATGTTCAGGAGAGCCTGGTAAGAACAGAGCCCGCTGAGCACCCAGTTCTTTACTCATTTCTTTAACCAGACCTACGTTAGAGGCTCGTGTTGCATAGAGGTTGAAGCAGTCATTACCGATAATGAATGTCACCTGACCGCTGGTGCTGATAGGTGGTTTCGGCAACGTTGGAGCTATATCAGCATACGATACCCAATCACCGTTCGTCGCTTTCCGACGAACTGCATTTTCAACAGCACCGCCTTTCCCCTCACACATCCCACCAACTTTGTATCCATCCATCCGGGTTAGTGTTTTCCAGAAAATCGCATTGACCTCACGCTCATTATCTTCCTGAGATTTACCGTTCCATGACGCGACACGCACCACGCCATCAACAATAGCAGTAGGCTGTTGGGCCGTTAAAACAGACAGCACAGGGATGAAAGATGTGTGTGTCGCGAAGCCCGCAGCCACATCGGCCACTCCATTACCTCCCAGGTTGGTTACACCTTTTTCACCAGCCTTAACCGGGGTTTTGAGAGGGACAAGCTGCCCATTGGACGCGAAACCGTTATAGATAAGGTATTGATCGCCAGCATCGGTGATCTGACGTAAATCCATCGCTCGGGCAAATTTCAAAGCATCAGATGGATTGCTGTCAACCGGCATAGCTGGTGGTTGAGAAGCCGCGCAACCAACTAACATCAGCGATACCAAAGCAAGACCAGAGATTTTCTTCATTTTATTTTCCTTGGGACACCAGTAGGTTTGTTATTCAATACTAACCCGACTCATTCACGTGACGAAGTATCCAGGCAATAAAAAAGCCCGTTAAAACGGGCTTTTTTATGAAATTTAACTTAGTCACTTACGAGCTTTCATTTTCAGCTTCTGTATCAGAGCAGAACGGACAAATATGTTTTTTCCGTGGACGGTCACAACTCTGCGGTGAAATAAATGAAAGATCGCAACGGTAACACCTTACCATACGTATTTCTTCAGCTCGAAAATCACGAGCAAGAGTCCAGGCCTCGTTGGCATCAATCATCATTTTCGAGGCTTCTTCCGGGCGGAATTTAAGGTTTAGTTCCCGGTAGATTTCGAACGCACTCACCACATCAACGATGTTGTCACTGTTGTTTGGGTCTTTCGAACGACGCAGATAGATGCTCATAAAATTGGTTGCCTCAACCTTTTTATGTGTCGTATTGAGCAGCGTCTCTGAATGTTTAAGTCGTCCGATTGATACATCACTCAGATGGAACTCTTTTCGCAAAAAATCAATAACACGGTCACTTGCATTAAGCGAATGCACAATGATCTTTCTACGAAATCCTAATTTTACCATTTTCTGTGTTAAAGCAAATTTATCTTCATCCCGGACAAGAGCAGCCTTCATAATCAATTACTCCAATGAGAATAGCGCGACTGTAAGTAACCTGTTAATTCTAAGGTTGGGTTGGGGGCTCCAATAACTGTACTGAAGTCACAATCTACTAAATCGGCAAATGGACGAATAGGTTTAAAATATATTTTGCCGGTTATGATTGCATCGATTGTTTGTGCATCATCCATACGTTCGACAAGCTGTACGGTTTTTTCATTATCAAACCAGTAGAACGTTTGGGCAACAGTCCCCGTATTAATGAAAACACGAACACTGAATACCAGCAGGGCAAGCCGTAGGATGTATGAGTCATGACGAACGAATTTTTCTACCTCAGTAGATATCTTGCGCTCGGGATCATGACAGATATTAAAGATGGGCAAGTCATACTTCTCCATCGATAAAGCGAGCTTGGCCTGATTAGATTTCTCTATCAAAAATTCCCGGTCTCCTTCTGCTAACTCAAAAGGACTTTTATACAACGATTGCGCACGGGTAATAATTGAGATGGCAGTCTGTAGAAAATACAAATTTTGATTAATCATTTTCGATAAGCCTCTTCCATACGCGTAATACGCGCTGACCATATTCACGAGCCTTGCCTTCCAACTTAGGGTTTTGAGTGTTGTATCCACCTATCGCCAGTTCTATATCGCCAGGGTTAGCTTTGATGGCTGCACACAAAGTCTTTGCCCCGATTCGGATGTTTGTATCGACATCCAGGAGTTCTTCAGGATGGTTAACATACTGTCCGTTCCAACGAAAATTAATTTGAACGATTCCAATATCTGTTACCGGAGTGGCTGAGAGATAGCGGGCTAGCGCTCTCTTTGCATCTTCATAACTTGTCGGGTAATACGACCCATAAACATAGTTGTTCAATGCCCAGGGGCTGGGAACAACATACCCCTTGGTTCCTGCATTATTTTTACTCTCGGTGAGTGCCACCGCGTAGAGAAGGTACGGATCGAGGCCACACTCTTTCTGGGAATGCTTTTCCCAAGAAGTGCCACGAAGATCTACAAGCCTGGCGTTCGTACTCGTGCAGTAAGCAGCACATAGTAAAGCGAGCACCAAACTCTTCGTTGCTATCTGCATTTCCCCTCCCCACAAACCCTACAACGGCATCAACTTATGCGAACACGCCTTGGTGTAACCTTTTCATTAACGCCGCTATCTTGATTGTCGCCTGTCTCCCCAACGCCCGATTTATCTCCAGGATTGGGATCCGGTATTTTTCCAGCAATCTCAGGCTTACTGGTAAGGTTCGCCGTCGATAACTGGTCATCTTTAACTTCGAACTCTTGAATATCACTGCCCACACAAAATGGCGGGCCTGTATTGACTATATCGTTGCTAACCACGTGACGAAATTTTGGTTCAGTGTCCTCATTTACTTTGGGTAAGTGGCCGTCTCTCTGACTAGTCATCAGACCAGTCTCATTTTCTGTATTCGGCCCACGGACTGATTTCTTCTGTTCTGATTTACGTTTTTTTGAAGTCTCACGGACGATACCGGGTATAAAACTGTCACCTGCTAGCAATGCTCGGTTTGCCAGCGCCAATAGTGAACTGCTGCGCTGGCCAGACTGTTTTGATTCCAGATAATTAATCAGCTCTGGAAACAGTATTGGATTAATCGTCACTCGAACTTGCATGAAACCCCCTTTGCTCAATCATCGCCGTAAAGCATCAAGTCAACGCCATAGTTCCAGAAACCAATGGCATTACTGGCAACAGGCAACGGGCTCGATACGATCCTGGCTCGGGGGAATTCTTCTCGTATGGTCTGTTCGTAGAACCTTGTCCCACCACCGGCAGCTGCAATGATATGGACTGGCCCGAGAACCCTTGTCGATTTTCGCAACTCTTTGACTACATCACTGGCGATGGAGGGAATAGCTTCTTCAAGCAGAGGACGTAGGGAAATGTGGCGGAACCCATTAAAGAAAGACTGCTCATTGTTACGGAGAGCGATTTCAATAATTTCTGGTAGATCATCAATTCGCTCTTCCGGGTTATCGGCATTAAGGCGGTTCACAATGCTTTCGATAATTGCACTGGTTGCTTTTAATGATGAACCTGAAGAGCCTGATACCCTGCTTCCGCTCTTAAAGGCGATGTAGTCCATCGAGAAGAAGCCAGGGTCAACCACGAGAATGGTCGACTTCTCTAATTCTTCCTGACTGATAAGGCCCGGTCTGTTAACGATGTCATTGATGACACCAACGCCCTGCTGAAGAACGAGGCATTTTTTAACAGTCACTGTTTTTCCTGGCGCAATAGTAAACGTACCGGTGAGCCTCGCAGTCAGTTTCGCGCGTTCACTTTCATTAGCAAGACGGACAGGTAAACCAGTTACTACCAGGTCGATTTCATTGCCTGCTTTAGCAGTGATTTTATCCAGTGAGGCCAGATATAGTGCCAGGTACATTTCTGTCATGTGGTAACGGTCATGCAGCTCACGCGCATCGGGGCGTTCGGTAAAAGCCCGCCATTCTTTACCTCCTGGGTACACCAACACTTCATGTTCGCAGCTACGCTTTACCAGCCGCACATCATCTACTGGCTCATTCGTAGCGTAGGCCGGATAAATACTGACTGTGGGTTTGTCATCCGCTGAATCCCCTACAGCAATTTTTACATTGCTGTATCCAATATCAATTCCGCAGACAACCAATTTGTCATTGCTCATTCGTTAACCCTGCAAGTTAAAAATGAATTACTGCCACTCCGATAACATTTGAGCGCCAAAAAGGGGTTCGCACTAACGTAAAGAAAGGTGGCCTCCCTCTGTCAACGTCGGGAATTAACCGTTAACAAGTTGTAACATGGTATTCAAACGATCATCGATTACCATTTTTTTTATCGGCAAAACGTCCCCATTTTTGACATTAATAATGGCTAGATACGGACGTTTAAAATGTCAGATATGTACATAAATGCTGCATGAAACTGGACGTCATATATGGCTAAATCCGGCCCTAAAAACCTTAACCCCTAACCTAAATCAGACTGAGGAAATTAGGTGGTAATGTATGAGGGCAACACATTTAGATTGGCTTTCCGCCTGGGGATTTCGCGGAGTATATATACTAAAAACACATGCTTCGGTGAGGTGAATTAAGGTATGTTGTGGCGATTACTCAAGGGTACACTTCGTGAAAATTTTACTTAAGCACAAGTTATAATTTCACTTAAATATGCATATCTCCCCTTCACTTCCCCCCCAAAAAAACTCTCTCAAACTAGTATATATACCTACAAAATGTGACATAAATCACTATGAAGTTACTGTGATTTAGGATTGATCCTGAAGACGGAGGGAGGTGATGGAAGTTTCAGCTGCGTTTGCCATTGTATTCTCCAGAAAGGTAACAAAAAGTGGAAAAGCCAGAAACATAAGTTTCTGCCATATCATATAGCGACTCTACATAATCGTTTACTAAGAGGTTTGTGCAGCGGTGGGCGTCATCCCGTTAATCGCCTCTACATTAGGGGAAGTAAGTTTCCATTATATTCCCCAGAAACCTATTAAAAATCAGAAATGCCCAGAAACGTAGTTTTCTGCCATATCATATAGAGATTGGCAAACTGCTTGATTAAAATAAAATGGCTTGATAAAAGTACCCGTACAGATAGATATTAATAGCTCAATCACCAGATTGCCATTGTATTCTCCAGAAACATGCAAAAAATGAGAACACCCAGAAAGATACTTAACTGGAGAATCAATCTTTCCTGTTTTGGAACTGAAAACTAAAAATCGAACCTGAAAAGGAGTTTTCTCTTTCTCCAGAAACATAGAGTTCTGGCGTAATAATAGAGATTCTCTTTTTTGGGGTTAAGTCCTAATCAAAAAACATCGAGGTGGTTTTATGCAACTCGTCGGGTACATCAATGATCTGGAAAAGGCTCGTGATGCGGTTGATTCAGCCGCAGAACTTCTGTTTAACGAGGCCAATAGTCTTCGGGAGGAATACTGGGACAAAGCTATTGCTGATGACGAGAAGGCACGGTACAGCTTTAACGTAACCAGGCAAGGAACAACTATCAGGATCCGCTGGGCCAGATTGACACCTTTGCGCAAAGCTGGTGGAGGCATTGATCGTGTCGTTCCCAAATACCTACCTCTCAACAAAGGCGAATCATATCCACCAGCGAAATTTAAGGATGCAAGCCAGCGAGAACTTGCGCTTATCGAACTGTATGAAGGTCAGCTTATTTGGTTGCGTGATGAGTTACGAAAAAACCGTGCAATTCGGCAGGCACTTTCACTTCGAATAACTCACCTAAGAAAACAGCTTTAGAAATACAAACCGCTCTGGAGTAAACATAACGGATATACATGAATACCAGGCGATGACCTGGTATTTTTGTTAGTGAGCCTTCAGGCGATCTGTTAGTGAGCCTTCAGGCGATAGCGGACTTATCGCGGCGGAAATGAATCAGGATGATCGCAATATGATCGCGAGTGTTTTCGCCCGGGTATGATCGGGTGGGAATGCAGCGGACTATTTCGCGGGCGCGAATATGGAAGGTAAACAAAGCGGAAGCGATAGCGTCGGTTTTCTCTATTTTTACATCGGGAGGTTGAGCATGGTAATAATCAAACCGCACGATGTCGGAGGAAAGATGAATTTCCTCCGGGGGTTTTTATGGGCAACCGGAGGTTGCCCTGGTTTTAATCGCCGGGGAAAACCAAAAGTGAATAACCAACATGGTTTTCCTCCGGGGGTTTTTGTCGCGGCGAGTACCGCTTAGAAATTGTGATCGGCTATCGAAACGGACAATATGAAGTCGATACCCTCGTTCGGAATAACTTCCCTCCCGATACACGCGTAAACAAAACGAAACCATTAACAAATTATCGCTCAGATTATCAAAGTGGATCATCTCCGTCTCATACCAGCCAAATTCCCTTGTAAACCGATCTGTATTCGCAAAAGGATCCGTTATTGGGATAAAACCACGCCAGAATCGCCTCAGAACGATTCTGAGCTTATCCCCCTGGTATTTTCACGATCGGATTGATTAAAACGCGCCTGAGCGTTTTGAGCGCGTTTTGTAGATCGACATATCTGTAAATTTCCTGAGTATGGTTTGGCTATGCCCTGATTTTGTTCCGAACGGGGAAGCCGTTATGATTAGGTCTGAATGTAAAGCACTTGTAGAGGTGATGCGGTATGAGTCACGAGCGCATTGAGGTTTTTGGTGATGGAGGCAGCTGGATAGCCGAAAGGCTTAAGTCATTCAGGTTAACGATCTTGGGTCAAAGTGAGTCGTTGTCTATCGTCAGGAACCCGACTGACAATTCTGCCTGGGTGACTCACGATGATACCGGCCTTGTTTTATGTCCCCTCCATGTTGATGGTTCGTTGGCCCCGGATATCGCTGAAGCTACTGAGACGGTGGAGAAATACATCTCCCGAGTGAGCCCTGCGGGAATATCAGCACGGATAAAGCAAGCCCGTAACCACCTGGATAGAATTGCCGCACCGGTAGACTCACGTTCTGCGGCAGCACTGTTAAGACGTGGCGGAATCCCGATTCTCTCACTGCGAACCACGGAATATCTGAAGTGGTACGAGTTGTTAGCGAGACTGGCGAAAGGTCAGGCTCTGTCACCATCCATCTGGGTGGATAACTACCTTGCCGGTGATACACCAGAAAGTGCATGGGCTAATGGACGCGGACTCTATGAGTTAATCAACAATGGGAATATGACATCAGCCAATACGATTTTCCCGGTCTGGTATTCTGTAGCTCTCGCACTGGGAAGATTCACAACAGAAGAACTACCTGTGATGAACGCCTGGCCGAGCTATTGTGATGGAACCCGTGTGGAGAGTTTTATCCAGTTGTATCGTGATTAATTCTTATTCATATGTCATATGATTAACGCTAAAGAAGATCTGCGGTAAGTCTGGCCGTTACCCGGAACCCCGGGACAGACCGAAACTTGCTTTCGGGTTGTCTCGGGGTTGGCCGAGCGAAGCGCTGGCAAGCACCACACCTATTTTGAGGAGAAGCCAATGTTAATTTCGTATAAGAGCAAATTGAAATTAGGATCTATCGCACTATGTTCATTTGGTGTAGGTATGGGCGTTATGCTATCAAAAACCGTTCCACTATCTTTAAGCGCTGTAGTAGTACTCGCCTTTTTCTGGTTACTCTCAATCATTTGTTTAGGGGTTGCTGCTTTCTTTTGTTCCGATTGAAATTGTGTAGTTCATACAGTACCCCGAATAATCCCCGCCTTTGTCAGTAGATAACCGTGAGGCAGACCGAAACTTGTTTTCGGGCTGTCGAGGGGTTGGCCGAGCGAAGCGCTGGCAAGTACAGACCATATTGTTCCCCCTGCATTTCTCATCGCTAAATTCTTTCTTGAAATATCGTCAGATTCCCTGTTTGTCACCCACCAGCCTCATGTTGTTATTGACCTAACTGCCATTCAATGGGAAGCAACAATGTTTAATTTAATCGCGAAGGCTAAAGAAGCAGGTTATCAATTCTGGATCAGTGCCTCCAAGGTACTGACAGTTACTACCGGAACCGAGATGGGGCTGACGATTATTAAAACTGTAACTGATATTAACCCTTGCTTGCTGGTGGCGGAGTTAATGAACCTTGGGATCACGTTATCCCCAGATAATAATTATTTCTGCTGGTTGGATAGCGAAGGTGTCCTTTGGGCCGTTGACCGCCACCATCTCTATCGAGGAAATACAGGGGAGCATGGGGTAAACTGGGATGTCGTCTATCATCACGGCATGGTAATTAATACCCCTGAGCAGGCATCCATCCTTTTCAAAATTCCCCACATTGGGCGCTTTACTGCCACTGTAATGTATAGCGCTGGCTATACACCCGACTGGGCTCTTCCAGCCTTTGTTGATTTTTCTGGTGAACCGGATCATGAAACAATACTGTCGTGGTTATCCGAGGTAGGCATTCGTAATGCAGGAATGCATCTCGAAGATATTGAGTTTCTTTCTGTTGAAGAAAATCCCGACGCTTATATCTCTCTTTAATGAGGTCTCTGTATGTCAAACGTTAAACCTTATTCCTGGGTAGTTCGCTTCGATGTTGCTCCTCAGTGGGTAGCTGACGGCTTTATCATGACAGATACCACAGCTCTCGAAATGCTATCTGATGTTATCAACTATGCAAACGATCACGAACTTGCCGCATTGGTTATTTCAGCACCCGATGCAGAAAGAATTTCCGAGGAGCAAGGCTATTTGGCTTCTAACAATGCGGAGCTAATGCGTCAGGTGCTAATCGGCTCACCGCAGGCATATGCTAAAGCATCTGTGGCAAATACCCTGCTAAAGGCTATAACCGCACTTGAGCAAACGCAGGATAATAAGCAGGTCGTTAAAGAACTGCATTCCAGCCTCGCTTTACTGACGGGCAATAAGCCTATTTCGGACATTATCTGGTTTCCAACCCCAGAATAATTCTTTCATAAAGAGCTTAAATCTTTAGCTCATTTATTTATGGATTTTCTATTCGTCAGCCACCCAGCGTGTGTTTAACTGAAGTTAGTAAACAAAACGAAAAACATACGCGGGGTGATTTATGAATACTGCAATTCATCAAGTACGAAATAACGTTCGTCGCACTACATCTGCACGTCCTGTTTGTTATCCAGTTCGCCCGCAGACAGAGAAAGAACTTTTTTCTGTAGGCCGCAGCCTCTGGTATCGCTACACCACTTCATTTGGCCCGTGCCGTGAAGTTCACCATCATCATGTGCAGCAGCTTGCACACCTGGTGGGTAAATCTGTTGGCTATGTTGAACATGCCATTAATCATTACCTCACGCATTGAACGAGGCGGCTTAATATGTCTACTCAAATCTATTGTGCGGTGCTTCGCCATTTCATGATGATGGCTGCATCCTCCCAGCACTCATTGATTGTGCTGAAGCAATTATATAACGCAGAGATTTCATCGAAAGCTCACCTGGCCGGTCTCTCCGTGTCCGAAGCTGAAGCGCTCCTGGCTCTACCATCCACCAGCTGGCGCAAACGCGATGATGTAATTCATGAGCTGAACATTCGCCTTAAGCAACTCACTAGCGTAGCCACACCGCCAGCTCAACAAGTCGCAAACTGAAGGAGTCTATAACATGCTGCCATTTCTCATTTTGCTGTTCTGCTCATCGCCTGAGACGGCGCGAATGATCCTAATCTACGCTACCGATGAATCTGCGGCCCGCCTCCAGGCGCTTGAAGATTTCGCACGTCTGAATGATTCGGGTTTTGCTGCTTCCGCCCAAACCCCATATGAGTGGGAGAATCCTCACGGTGACCAGCTCTTTATTGAGTCGGTATACCCGGTTCCATCCGGCGATTTATCTGCTATCCGCCGTATGCTCGGGGATGACGATGCCCCATATACCGACAAGCACCTTATTGCCGGTTTACTGGAGGACAGCCGACGTATCCAGATGATTGAACCGAATGCCGGTACTCTTTCTCGTATTGCTCAGGCAGAGCAGTACCTTCAGTAGACTTGTGTTCCGACCGCCCACCAGCAGGTGGGCTTCGGGCTAATTTCCTGTACGAGGTATGTATGCAAGGTACACCACGCTGGTGGCAGAACGGTCGTCGGGTGCAGGCCGTTCTCGCAGAGAATCAGACCGCAGATGTAAGGCTCAATATCGGCCCAGAAAATGACTTCTGGTTTACTGATGATGGTAATAATCCTGTTGCTGTGCTTAGGGTTATCGGCCCGGTCTGTCCACTGGATCCGCTAAAATTCACCTCCAGTATCACTGATGTCCTTCCTGAAGATGTCCATAGCTATAAAAAAGCCCTTCAGGAACACCAGATGATAAACCGGCCTGTCTCGTTCTATCTTGCACTTGCCGATGCCTGGTTGCTTGTTAACGAACAGCAGCCGGTTTACCAGTTCCGCATCCGAAACCAGTACAACGGCATGACTACTGAATGGAATTCCGTTGCCCGGGACAAAGTCATTGAAGTGATTAAGATGCAGCCGGAAACCGCTGAATTCCGGGTTCTCGTCCCATCGGCTCCTGAGCCTGCTGCGAATGCCCGGCAGTTGATCTCAGAAATTGAAGGTCTGCGTGAAGCTATTGGGAAACTCTACCCGGCAAATACTGATGTACGTCGTATTGCCAGAAACAGCGGCTGGATGCATGTATACGACGACACCAATGCCAAAATGAACTTTGCAGACAATGCCAGAAATACCCCTTATCTCGATGCCTTTGTGACTCAACTGCATCTCTTCCTCACAGATGATCGAGAGTAGATGTAAAACCTCCCTGAATCTTTCTGCTCTAACCAGCGCTGTCATATAGCATTTTTTTGACGGCGCTGCCGGTTGCGCTTTTATCAAACATGGTAAATACATTGTTTCATGCTGTCTGGCTCCCGGGCGCGGAGTTATCGTTGATGGAACCAAGTTGAGATATTCGAAATGAAAAGACCAACGGCACATAAAAATGACCGTCTGCCGGTGCGAAGATCTAACCCTACAACGCCTCAAGCAAGAGAGCGCGTTATTGCCGGGCTGGTGGCCTCAGCTACATCTGACTTCGTCTACCTCGTTCAGTGGCTGAAATCAGGAAAGCAGAACGGTGACCCTCTACAGCTATCCAGATGGGATAGCCTGAGAAATGCAATAAGCCACCTTGAGACGCTTGATGCTGGTGTACAACCTGACTGGCGCAAAGTCCTCACCCTGGTGTCGCGGGAAATTCATACCAGCCATAATGTCCAGGCGGTTGTTACTCCTCCGTCTAAAATCGCCGGTGGTATACTCAGCAACCTTAACGACATCAGCCAGAAGATAGCGACCGGGCTTGCTTCCCCTGACATGCTCGGCAGGCTCGATTATATGCTTCAGTTGACCGCAGGCCTGGCAGGTGGTGATGATCTGGCGCAAAGCATCCGTAAGGTTTCAGACAGTGCAGAAAAAGCCCTACGTGGTTATGACAAGCCGCAGGCAAAGGCCAAAACGCCTAAACCGGCCCCACCAGCTCCTGCATTCCGGGATGATCAGACGTTCAGGCAAGAGTGTGCGCCACTGATTGGGGTTGATGACCTCTTTGTTCTGGCTAATTGCCTTATTGCGATGTCCGCCCGCCTGGGCCGTTCTCCTGTCAGCCTAGCGAAACGCGCAGCGGGTTTAAAAGGTGTGATTAAACCCGATATGCTGGCTGACCTGCTGGAGCTCTTACAGCAGGACGTGGATCTGACCGCCCTGGCCCCGCCACCCAGGGTTAAAGACGATAATAGCCGCAGTGATGGAGGTAAGCTCGTCGGTTTAACCGGGGTCGTCGAAGGTGGCGCGTCAATCGGTGCTGAAGCGCAGCGTATCATCACCGCAGAACTGAAGAAGCACTCGCCGCTCACTTCGGCGCAGCGCGTATCTTTCGATACCGCCCGTGCGGGTCTGGCGCTGGAGAGCGATACATTCCGGGTTATTGAAGAGATCAGACGTATTGCAGCATCACTCAACTGGAGACCGCTGGCTGTCGCGGCCCATGCCGCGCATAAATCGCCTGGTATCCGCCCGGAGATTGCCGGGGATGTGATCACGTTGCTGGCGCAGGATGAGGCCTTAACCACCAGCAAGCCTAGCCGTTAAGTACCTGCCGCGCTGACTACAGCTTACCTCGCGATATTGCACCAGCAGCTCAGAAATAATACCGGTATAAACGTCCGCGTTTTGCCGGTATTTTAATTCGCCCTATTTTTAGAATTAGCGATAATAGCGTTGCTTATTACGTATTTTTACACTCAGAAACCTTCGTCACATGAATAGGGTATGGTTCACTGAATAGACAAAGACGTTAAATCTGGTCAGCTACAGAAAGGAGGATTTATGTAAATGCTCTCGTTACGTTCAAACTCTTAAAAAACTGCCGCGCCTGCCTATATAAGCCAGGCTGTAGACCTGAAGTCTACAAATTTAGCGTTACTGACAATTCACAATCCAGTGAACCGGCCCACACTAAGGAGGTTATATGCGAACGCGTAACTTTAAATCTGAGTCTATGTAATCTGATCAGCTGGCGCTGCCGAGAATGGCGGACTCCGCTACCCCGGTGATAGACCGGGGTAGCAGGAAGAAAGAGTAACGATTTACCGGTTTTAAAACCAAATTTTCGTCAAATGGGATACAAGCGCCCAAGGCCGGTTCCCGTCTGACAGACCGAAGTTGTGATGTGTGCATCGCCCCCCTGGAAGTTGTTTTATTGAATTGCTGTGTGTAGTTTTGCGGGGATAATACCCCGCTTTTTTTTTGCTTATTCTTCTTCGTCACCCCACCTTCCTGTGCCATCATACGTATAGAAAATAACTTTTCACTTCTGACCCTTTTTCAGTTGAAGTCTTATGATTTGATATTCCGCTAATACACACACATTAAGGAATGAAAATGAGCAACGATATTCATAACAAAATTGCTGATGCTTTAGGGAAGGTGCGAACAAGTCCCTGATATGAGATCATGTTTGTCATCTGGAGCCATGGAACAGGGTTCATCATGAGTCATCAACTTACCTTCGCCGACAGTGAATTCAGCAGTAAGCGCCGTCAGACCAGAAAAGAGATTTTCTTGTCCCGCATGGAGCAGATTCTGCCATGGCAAAACATGGTGGAAGTCATCGAGCCGTTTTACCCCAAGGCTGGTAATGGCCGGCGACCTTATCCGCTGGAAACCATGCTACGCATTCACTGCATGCAGCATTGGTACAACCTGAGCGATGGCGCGATGGAAGATGCTCTGTACGAAATCGCCTCCATGCGTCTGTTTGCCCGGTTATCCCTGGATAGCGCCTTGCCTGACCGCACCACCATCATGAATTTCCGCC
>NZ_ALNJ01000055.1:0-8231 GCF_000293135.1 Klebsiella sp. OBRC7
GTCGTGGAAACGAAAACTTTTTAACTACGAAAAGTGGCGTTGTTGCCTTAAAAAATATAAAGCGAAATCTGTGCCAACTTTTAAATTGCCCCCAAAAGGCGTTATCATGCACATCATCGTGCAAAAGGGCTGCACCAAAATGAATGCATTGCACCAATATAGTGCATTTGTGTGAACATTGGGCACTTATTTGGTGCAATTGACCTTTAATAACCCTTTTAACGCTCCGTGAAAGCGATCACAAAGAATCTCTGCAATACTTGTTTGCGGAGGATGTTTGTGATCCTGTTTTGTACTGCGATTAATCCGTGTACAATAACGCGCTATTTCTAATGCCTGAGGCAAAGTTGTGATCGAAAATTTGCGTAATATCGCCATCATCGCGCACGTTGACCATGGTAAAACTACCCTGGTTGATAAGCTGCTACAGCAATCCGGTACGTTCGACGCGCGTGCCGAAACTCAAGAGCGAGTGATGGACTCCAACGATTTGGAGAAAGAGCGCGGGATTACCATCCTGGCTAAAAACACCGCTATCAAATGGAATGACTACCGTATCAACATCGTTGATACCCCAGGGCACGCCGACTTCGGTGGTGAAGTTGAACGTGTCATGTCCATGGTTGATTCCGTTCTGTTGGTCGTTGATGCAATGGATGGTCCGATGCCGCAAACGCGCTTCGTGACCAAAAAAGCCTTTGCTCATGGCCTGAAGCCAATTGTTGTTATCAACAAAGTTGACCGTCCGGGCGCGCGTCCTGACTGGGTTGTCGATCAGGTATTCGACCTGTTCGTTAACCTCGACGCTACCGACGAGCAGCTGGACTTCCCTATCGTTTACGCTTCTGCGCTGAACGGTATCGCGGGTCTGGATCACGAAGATATGGCTGAAGACATGACGCCGCTGTATCAAACCATCGTCGATCGCGTACCGGCGCCGAACGTTGACCTTGATGGCCCGCTGCAGATGCAAATCTCCCAGCTGGACTACAACAACTACGTTGGCGTCATCGGCATCGGCCGCATCAAGCGCGGTAAAGTGAAGCCGAACCAGCAGGTCACTATCATTAATAGCGAAGGCAAAACCCGTAACGGTAAAGTCGGTAAAGTTCTGACCCATCTGGGCCTTGAGCGTATCGAGAGCGACGTCGCAGAAGCTGGCGATATTATCGCGATCACCGGTCTGGGCGAACTGAACATCTCTGACACCATCTGCGATACGCAGAATGTTGAAGCGCTGCCGGCACTGTCCGTTGATGAGCCGACCGTCTCTATGTTCTTCTGCGTTAACACGTCGCCGTTCTGTGGTAAAGAAGGTAAGTACGTTACCTCTCGTCAGATTCTTGACCGCCTGAACAAAGAGCTGGTACATAACGTCGCGCTGCGCGTTGAAGAAACGCCGGATGCAGACGCATTCCGCGTTTCTGGCCGTGGTGAACTGCACCTGTCCGTTCTTATCGAGAACATGCGTCGTGAAGGTTTCGAAATGGCGGTTTCCCGTCCGAAAGTTATCTTCCGCGAAATCGATGGCCGTAAGCAAGAGCCGTTCGAAAACGTCACGCTGGACGTTGAAGAGCAGCACCAGGGTTCTGTGATGCAGGCGCTGGGTGAGCGTAAAGGCGATCTGAAAAACATGAATCCAGATGGCAAAGGCCGCGTACGTCTCGACTACGTGATCCCAAGCCGTGGTCTGATCGGCTTCCGTTCAGAATTCATGACCATGACCTCCGGTACCGGTCTGCTGTACTCCACCTTCAGCCACTACGACGACGTTCGTGCGGGTGATGTGGGTCAGCGCCAGAACGGTGTTCTGATCTCCAACGGCCAGGGTAAAGCGGTTGCGTTCGCACTGTTCAGCCTGCAGGATCGCGGTAAGCTGTTCCTGGGCCACGGCGCAGAAGTTTACGAAGGTCAGATTATCGGTATTCACAGTCGTTCTAACGACCTGACGGTAAACTGCCTGACCGGTAAGAAACTGACCAACATGCGTGCGTCCGGTACTGACGAAGCAACGGTTCTGGTTCCGCCGGTTAAGATGACCCTGGAGCAGGCTCTGGAGTTCATCGATGACGACGAACTGGTAGAAGTCACCCCGACTTCTGTCCGTATCCGTAAACGTCACCTGACCGAGAACGACCGTAAACGCGCGATGCGCGGTGCGAAAGAAGATTAATTAACGCTTCTTTCTGCTATCTGAACCCTGCCTCAATGGCAGGGTTTCTTTTTTGTACAAAGCCCTGTCGCCCATAGTCAAACTCCCCCTTTCCCGCTACAGTTAATTTTCCACGGTGCAAAAGGAGAGGACCATGCTCTATATCTTTGATTTAGGTAATGTGATTGTCGATATTGACTTCAACCGGGTGCTCGGGACGTGGAGTGATTTAACGCGCATTCCCCTTGCGACGCTGCAGCAGCATTTCACCATGGGCGAAGCGTTCCACCAGCATGAGCGCGGTGAAATCAGCGACGAAGATTTTGCGGCGGCGATGTGCCATGAAATGAACATGTCGCTAAGCTACGAGCAGTTCTCCCACGGCTGGCAGGCGGTTTTCGTTGCCCTGCGCCCGGAGGTTATCGCGATTATGCAAAAATTACGCGAGCAGGGGCATCGCGTTGTGGTTCTGTCCAACACGAACCGTTTGCATACGACTTTCTGGCCGGATGAGTACCCTGAGATACGCGCCGTTGCTGACCATATCTATCTTTCTCAAGAGATGGGGATGCGTAAACCGGAAGCGCGGATCTATCAGAGCGTCCTCGACGCTGAAGGTTTCGCCGCTGACGATACGGTCTTCTTCGATGATAACGCGGACAATATCGCCGGAGCTAACCAGCTGGGCATAACCAGTATTCTGGTGACCGGGAAGGAAACCATCCCCAACTACTTTGCTAAACAGCTATGCTAAAAACCGTTCATCAAAAAACAACGCGCCATCTGCGGCCGCTGGTCGCCTGGCTAAAGCTGTTATGGCGGCGTATTGATGAAGATAATATGACGACACTGGCGGGGAATCTTGCCTATGTGTCGTTACTCTCCCTTGTGCCGCTGATTGCCGTCGTTTTTGCGCTGTTCGCGGCATTTCCGATGTTTTCTGATGTCAGTATCCAGATTCGCCACTTTATTTTCGCCAATTTCATTCCGGCAACCGGAGATGTCATTCAGGGCTATATTGAGCAGTTTGTCGCCAACTCCAGCCGGATGACCGCCGTGGGCGCTTTCGGCCTGATTGTGACATCGCTGCTGTTGATGTACTCCATTGATAGCGCGTTGAACACCATCTGGCGCAGTACCCGAACCCGGCCAAAAACCTACTCCTTTGCCGTTTACTGGATGATCCTTACCCTGGGGCCGCTGCTGGCGGGGGCCAGCCTGGCGATCAGCTCCTATCTTCTGTCGTTACGCTGGGCCAGCGACCTGAATAGCGTGATTGACGATGTGCTGCGTATTTTTCCGCTTATTTTATCCTGGGTGGCATTCTGGCTGCTTTACAGCATTGTGCCGACGGCCGAGGTGCGTAACCGCGATGCGATAATCGGTTCCCTGGTCGCGGCGCTGCTCTTTGAGGCGGGTAAGAAAGCTTTTGCTTTATATATCACCGCTTTCCCGTCATATCAGCTGATTTATGGCGTGCTTGCCGTGGTGCCTATTTTGTTTGTCTGGGTGTACTGGACGTGGTGTATCGTCTTGCTTGGCGCTGAAATTACTGTCACTCTCGGTGAATACCGCAAACTGAAAAAAGAAGAAACAGAACAATCATGATTGCATTAATTCAACGCGTATCCCGAGCTAGCGTTACCGTGGAGGGTGAAGTGACGGGCGAAATCGGCCCCGGGCTTCTGGTGCTGTTAGGCGTCGAGAGAGACGATGATGAGCAAAAGGCGAACCGCCTGTGCGAGCGCGTGCTGGGATACCGTATTTTTAACGATGCTGAAGGCAAAATGAATCTGAACGTGCAGCAGGCTGGCGGCAGCGTGCTGGTGGTTTCACAGTTTACGCTGGCAGCGGATACCGAACGCGGGATGCGTCCTGGTTTTTCGAAAGGGGCCGCGCCGGATAAAGCGGAAGCGCTGTACGAGTATTTCGTTGAGCGCTGCCGCCAGCAGCAAATGAATACGCAGACCGGGAGATTTGCTGCCGATATGCAGGTTTCTCTGTTGAATGATGGTCCCGTGACCTTTTGGTTGCAGGTATGAGCCAGCTTCCGGGCAGGCTGCGGGTAACAAAAGAGAGTACAGCTATGTATCACCTTCGTGTACCGCAAACAGAAGAAGAGTTAGAGAGCTACTACCAGTTCCGCTGGGAGATGCTGCGTAAGCCGCTGCATCAGCCGAAAGGGTCCGAGCGCGATGCGTGGGATGCGATGGCGCACCATCAAATGGTGGTCGATGAAGAGGGCAATCTGGTTGCCGTCGGGCGGCTGTATGTGAATGCGGAAAACGAAGCTTCTATCCGTTTCATGGCCGTCCATCCGTCAGTACAGGATAAAGGGCTGGGAACCCTGATGGCGATGACGCTGGAGTCCGTCGCCCGTCAGGAAGGCGTTAAGCGCGTGACCTGTAGCGCCCGCGAAGATGCGGTGGAGTTCTTCGCTAAGCTCGGTTTTGTGAACCAGGGCGAAATCACGACGCCGACGACCACGCCGATCCGTCATTTTCTGATGATTAAGCCGATAGCCTCGTTGGACGATATTTTACATCGCGGCGACTGGTGCGCTCAGCTGCAGCAGGCCTGGTATCAGCACATCCCTCTCAGCGAGAAAATGGGCGTGCGCATTCAGCAGTATACCGGGCAAAAGTTTATCACCACTATGCCGGAAGCCGGTAATCAGAACCCGCACCATACGCTGTTCGCCGGCAGCCTGTTTTCTCAGGCAACGTTAACCGGCTGGGGGCTTATCTGGCTGATGCTGCGCGAGCGGCATCTTGGCGGCACAATTATTCTTGCCGATGCGCATATCCGCTACAGTCAGCCTATTAGCGGACGCCCCAGCGCCGTTGCCGATCTTGGCTCGTTAAGTGGCGATCTTGACCGGCTGGCGCGAGGCCGCAAAGCGCGCGTTCAGCTGCAGGTTGAACTATTTGGCGACGAGCGGCTGGGCGCGGTTTTTGAGGGTATCTATATTGTTCTTCCCGCGAAGCCATTCGGCCCGTATGAAGAGGGCGGTAACGAAGAGGAGTAGCCTCGCTTCACGCTTATCTATCGGCCTGGTGTTTTAACCCGCCAGGCGATATCTCTCATCGCGCTGCCTGCCGCCGGGCTGATACCGCCCAGCTGAAAGAAGCCGTGAATCACCCCGAGATAACGCTGACAGGTGCAGTCAACGCCCTGCTCAAGCAGGCGCTGGTAAAGCGCTTCGCCTTCATCACGCAAAGGGTCGTATTCCGCAGTCAGAATATGCACCGGCGGTAAGCCGTGAAAGTCTTTACGCCACAGTGGGCTGGCTTCCGGGTGGTGGAGCGCCGTCGTGGAAAGGTACATTTCATAGCCGCTGAGCAGGGTATCTTCGGTGATGATGTAATCTTTACCGTTATCGATATAGCTCTTCATGCTGGCGGTGGCGTCCAGCATCGGGTAAATCAAAACCAGCTGCGCAGGTTGCCATGCCTGCGCTGTTTTGAGCCGCAGGGCGGTCACTAATGCCAGGTGTCCCCCGGCGCTGTCGCCAGCCAGCGTAATACGGGAAGCGTCGATGCCTAACTGCTCCGCGCGGCGGTGAATAATCAGCGCGCCTCTCTCCGCATCGTCATGGGCGGCAGGGAAAGTATGCTCCGGCGCCAGCCGGTATTGCACGGCGATAACGCGGCAGCCGCTGTGGTATGCCAGCTGGCGGAGCTGATGGTCATGCGTGGCGAAACCGCCGCTGATAAAGCAGCCACCGTGGAAATAGATTACGGCAGGCAGTGCGCCGGAAGCGTTAAGGGGAGAGACAACGCGAAATGCCATGCCGTCGAGTTCGATATCTTCTACCTGAACGCGCTTTTCCTGTTCCCCAGCCAGTACCGTACTGGCGAGATAGTCGCGTCTCCGGTCATCAATATTCTGTTCGCGCGATGAGAGGCGGCCCGCATCGATAAATTCCCGCACCAGCTCTGCGATACCCTTTTCAAGCGCCATTTTTCATTCCCTTAAGCTGTTTGGATATACAGTGTTATAGCCTGATTGTGAACAAAAGAAAACCGGCGATTTTCGTTGGGAAGTGATTCTGGAAAGCTGCTCGCAAAACCAAAGATTTTGCCGGCATACCGGGAGTATTTACGCCTTATCAATGGTAAGCCGGGCAGCAGGCGCCGCCCGACATGATGCCTGCCGTTATTCCCCTTCGCCAGGGAACAGGAACGGGTTGATGGAGCTGCGGGCGAAGCCCTCTTGTTCCATCCGTGCGTCCAGTACCAGAGAGGCGAGGTCGTCGGCTACGGCCTCCACTTTTGGGTCTTTTTCCTGATAGAGAATCTTCAGGTAGGTACCGCAGTCGCCGCAGGTTTCGGCTTTAATCGCCGACTGCTCGTTATCCAGTGACCAGTAGTGCAGATCGCGCGTCTGTTCGCAGTTGCTGCACTTCACGCGCACCACGTGCCATTCGGTTTCGCACAGGTTGCAGTGCAGATAGCGCAGGCCCTGTGTGGTACCAATTTGCACCATGCTGGAGACCGGCATCGAGCCGCAAACCGGGCAGAACTGACGCTGTTCACCATATTCAGCGCGGGCCTTTCCGGGGATCAGGCTGGCCATCTGCGCCCAATAGAGCGAGAGCGCGGCCCAGATAAACGGCGCTTTATCGCTGCTGACAGAGGCAAAATCGGACGCAAACAGCGCGCTTGCCATCAGTTCCAGCTCCTGCTCGGAGGCTTTTTCCAGATTCTCGATGACCGCCAGCGCCGGGCCGCTCATCTCCGGCTTCAGTTCGGCAATCAGCGAATGCAGCAGCTTGTGCCAGTGCTTATCGCGCGGCAAAACGTGGATATCCAGCGGCGGTTTACCCTGGTCGTTCGCTTCTTTGATGCGCGCGGTGAGATCCATCTGCAGCGGATGGTCGTACAGCACTACTTCCTGCGCGTGGGCGATAAGCGCGGCAAAGCGCAGGTAATCACCCAGCGGGTTATTTTCAGCCAGTTCGCGCAGGCGTTCGGCGCGACGGTTATATAAATTTTTGAGTCGGGGAAACAACAACGGCGGGATCATATCCGTCGCGCGTTTCTCGCTCTTTTCCAGCTCATCTTGCGGGATGATACGAATGCTCATTCAGTCACTTCCTGGTTTCAGCAGATTCGGCGATGGTCACGTCCGCTCTGCGATTTGGCGGGCATCATGCGCCCGCTCTGGTGATGTTATTAATGATAACCGCAATCGGCATACGGGATATACCCGGGACATCGCAATGTGTGCGCTACGATACCTGATATCGATATCCCCGACTATGCACCGTTAGGATTAGCTGCCCTGCGCCATGGCTTGAGCGAAACAGGAAACGTGCCGCTTCTGCCTGCGGCGCACTCTGGCTAACGTTGTCAAAACAGCGCGTTATCCGCAAAAAAATGGCGTCGATATACGACGCCATTTCAGAGACGAACAACGCGCTCGGGCCTACGACTGGCGCTTATCCTGCTTTTCGCGGACTTCACGGTACCAGCGCGGGTGATGTTTCTTCGCCCAGGTCTTCGTGACCCAGCCTTCCACCATCGCGGTAATGGTGCCTTTCACCCACAGCGCAGCGTAAATATGCACCATGATCACCACAATCAGCGCCACCGCAGAGAAGGAGTGCAGCATCAGCGCGAAGCGGATAACCGGGATGGAGAAGGCCGGCGCAAAGTACGGACGCCAGATGATCACGCCGCTCACCAGCAGCAGCACCAGGAAGATAATCGCCGCCCAGAACACGCATTTCTGGCCGAAGTTATAGCGCCCGGTGTCGCCCACTTCCTCGTTGACGACAATCTTGCGAATATTTTTCGCCCAGAAAATATCGTCCCGGTTGATCAGGTTGTGGTGCCAGTAGCGGAAGAACATGATGATGAACGAAGCAAACATAATCACGCCCACGAACGGGTGCAGAATACGCGCCAGCTGCGGGGTGCCCATGATTTGCATCAGCCAGTTGAAGGACGGGAAGAAAAAGCCCAGCCCGCTTACCGCCGCCAGCACGAAGCAGAAGGCGGTGACCCAGTGGTTGATTCGCTCCGGCGCGGTGTAGCGCACGATGGTGTCACGTCTTTTCATTTGCGCACCTCGT
>NZ_ALNJ01000056.1:0-23122 GCF_000293135.1 Klebsiella sp. OBRC7
CGCCCTGACTTTTCCTCTCCCTCTCCCCCCACGGGAGAGGGGCCTGTTCCATTCGCGAAACCTGTTGCCATTAAGCGGCTGTTTGTACCTATTTCCCGCAACCTGTTCCTTTCAAATAGCGGACTTGCTATAACAAAAATACTGGAAGTTAAAAAAATAATTAAAGTCCCTGAACCTATGCCCAAAATAATTCGAGTTGCTTAAAGGCGGCAAGGGAGTGAGTCCCCAGGAGCATAGATAACTATGTGACTGGGGTGAGCGAGCGTAGCTAACACATAAGCAACTTGAAGTATGACGGGTATACAAAAATAAAGGAACGACCATGTCTGTAATACGTCAACGTATTCTGGAGAATATGCAAAAATTCTCCAGAGCAATGATCGGTGCAGTATTGTTCTTGCCGGTCATCGGCTTAATTTTGGCACTCAGTTCAGTCTTAACCAACCCAACATTAATTTCGGAGACCAGCTTTTTACACCAGCTCGGCCAGCTGCTCGGCGATACCTTCTGGCCATTATTTGGCAATCTGGGATTACTCTTTTGCGTCGGTATCAGCTATGGCCTGGCAAAAGATAAAAAAACCGAAGTGGCGCTGGTTTCGGTGATGTGTTTTATCATGTTTCTTGGCGCTAACCACTCGTGGCTGGAGCATACCCACGGACTCG
Source organism: Klebsiella sp. OBRC7 (assembly GCF_000293135.1). Classification (NCBI taxonomy): domain Bacteria; kingdom Pseudomonadati; phylum Pseudomonadota; class Gammaproteobacteria; order Enterobacterales; family Enterobacteriaceae; genus Klebsiella; species Klebsiella sp. OBRC7. The sequence continues at coordinate 666 of NZ_ALNJ01000056.1, forward strand.
CGGAAAAAATTAACGGCGAATATTACGGTACCGGGCAGACTCAGCTGCTGGGGTTTGTGGTAGTCGATATGGGGGTCTTCCTCGGGATTATTCTCGGCTGCACCATCGCTTGGGTGCATAACAAAGTGTCGACGATTGAACTGCCCGGCGCGCTCTCCATGTACGGCGGAGCCAAGCTGACGCTGGTGGCGATGACCCCGGTCGTCATTTTCTACGCCATCGCCTTTACCTGGATCTGGCCGTTTATGACCCACGGCATCGCGGCGCTGACCGGCTTTATGAAGAACGCCGGCGTGGCGGGGGTCTTCGTCTACGGCTTCTTTGAAAAATTCCTCATCCCCACCGGCCTGCACCACTTCGTCTGGTCGCCGTTCCAGCTCACGCAAATCGGCGGAACGCTGAACGTCGACGGCCAGGTCGTCTCCGGCACCCAGGCGATTTTCCTCGCCTATATGCGCCACCCGGATTTAACCCCGGTAATGAACGAGGCGCTGCGTTTCTCGCAGCAGGGGATGACCACCATCTTCGGCCTGGCTGGCGCCTCTCTGGCGTTCTACCACACGGCGAAACCGGAGAAAAAAATGATGGCCAAAGCGATTCTGCTGCCGGCCATTATCACCTCTATGCTCACCGGCATCACCGAGCCGATTGAGTTTACCTTCCTGTTCGTTTCGCCGCTGCTGTGGGTGATCCACGCCACGTTAACCGCGGCCTCGCAGGCGATTTGCGACATCTTTACCGTGCGTCCCTGGGGCGCTTCCGGGCTGATTGAGTTCCTGATTTATAACCTGCCGCTGCCGGTCTCCCTGACCCGCTGGCCCGGCTACGTGCTTATCGGGATTGGTCAGTTCGCCGTCTACTACGTTATCTTCCGCACGCTGGTCGTTAAGTTGAATCTTAAAACCCCGGGTCGTGAAGACGATGAAAACGTGAAGTTATATAGCAAGGCTGATTACCGAAAAAAAATGGGCGAACCGCAGTCGGTCACCAATGAAATTATTAATGGTCTGGGTGGTAAAGAGAACATTATTTCCGTCGACAACTGTTTTACCCGCCTGCGCGTCGCTATTCATAATATGGATCTGGTTGACGATACGATATTAAAAAGCACCGGCGCAAACGGCGTAGTACGAAATCGAAATGAAGTTCAGGTTATTTACGGCGTCAAAGTGGGACAGGTTCGTTCCCGGGTTGATAGCTGGCTAGCAGAAAATTAATTGGGAGTGATTTATGAAATTAACCGTATTAGGCGGGGGCGGCGTTCGCTCTGCGTTTCTGGCGAAATCTCTGGCATATAACGCGCACCGCATTGGTTTAACGGAAGTGGTTTTTCTCGACAGCTCCGCGGAGAATCTGAAAATATTCGGCGAGATCGCCCGCTATGTGTTTAATGCCATTCGCCCGGATATTCATTTCAGCGTAACCAGCGACCCGGTGCCGGCGCTAAAAAATAGCCACTATGTGATAACCACCCTGCGGGTGGGCGGCGATGAGAGCCGGATCCGCGACGAGCGTATCGCCCTGGCGCACAACACGCTGGGCCAGGAGACCACCGGCGCGGGCGGTTTCGCCATGGCGATGCGTTCCATTCCGGCGATTCTTCACTACTGCCGCCTGATTGAAGAGCACGCCGCCGAAGATGCCATTCTGTTTAACTTCACCAACCCGTCAGGGCTGGTCACCGAGGCGATTATCAAATCCGGCTTTAAGCGTCGGGTGTACGGCATCTGCGACGCACCGTCGGAGCTGATTCGCGAGCTGCCCGAGATCCTCGGCTGCGACGAGCGCGATCTCGGCGTCGAGTGCTACGGGCTGAACCACTTCTCCTGGTTTACCCACTTCACCGTACGCGGCGAGGATGTCACCGAGCGCCTGATCGCCAGCCCGGACCTGTATCGCAAGACGGCGATGCAGTACTTTTCGCCGGAGCTGGTTCAGCTATGCGATAAGCAGCTGCTTAATGAATATCTTTACTACTACTACTATCGCGAAGTGGCTTTGAAAGCGATTCAGAACGCGCCGGAAACCCGCGGCGAGCAAATTGCCCGCATCAATCACGATATGCGCGAAGCGCTGCTGACCGTTGATGTCAAAGCCAACCCGGAAGCGGCGTTTACCATCTGGATGAAGCACTATCTGCGCCGGGAAAATAGCTATATGCAGAACGAGTCGCAGCAGGAAAAATTCCATACCCGCGAGCCGTTGACCTTAAAGCAGTTTATCGAGGAGCCGGATACCGGCGGCTACGCGGGCGTAGCGCTGGATATTCTGGAGGCGGTGAACAGCACCACCACCAAGCGCATCGTGGTATCGATGCCCAACAACGGCACGCTGGACTTCCTGCGCCCGGACGATGTGATTGAGATCAGCTGCGACCTGAGCAAAGAGGGCCTGAAGCCGGTGACGCCGAAGCATGTGCCGACGGCGCAGAAGAATATGATCGCCAGCGTGAAAGAGTATGAGCGGCTGGCGGTGGCGGCCATTCTGCAGCGCGATAAATCGCTGGCGGTACGGGCGCTGATGGCGCATCCGCTGGTCGGCTCTTATTTGCTGGCAAAAACGCTGGTTGAAGCCTATCTCGACGATAAGCAGTTCGCCGACTGGCAATAAACGCCCGGTGAAATCCCCCGGATGGCGGCTAACGCCTTATCCGGGGAATGTGCCGGGCCTGAGACATCTACTCTGTTTCATCCCGGTGGCGCTGCGCTGACCGGGCTACGGATTCACCGCCGTCTGCGGATCGGTAGCCCGGACAGGCGCCTCAGGCGCCGCCTCCGGGAAGGCCCGCCTGCATAAACCACATCTTCAGCAGTCGCTCAAAGCCGAGTATGCAGTAGCCGAAAAATGGATTGCTCCAGTAAATATCGTCATCGAACTTCTGCGGGTCATGGATGATAAACGCCGTATCCGCCGCCTGCGCCAGCGGGCTTTGATAATCGCCGGTAAAGCAGACCAGGTTAATCTCCTTGCCTTCCAGCGCCTTCACCCAGTTCAGCGCCGAACTGCTGCGTCCGGATTTGGAAATAATCCAGATCGAATCAAATTTGGCGGCGTTCTTCTGCTCGAGGATTTCGTAATCCGGCCACAGCGCCAGGCTGGCATTCACCCCGGTTACCAAAAATTTATTGTAAATATACTGGGCGATCAGCTGCGAAAAGCCGCTGCCGTGAATCAAAATGCGGTGATGTTGCAGGCTTTTCAGCAGCGGAGCTATCCGCTCCGCCGGCTGAATGCTCATATAATCGATGTCGTTGGTCACATCGAGTTTGGGCATGGTGATATTGAATTTAATAAAATAGACCAGCTCCAGCCAGCCGCTGAATTTCAGCTTCTTCGCCAGGCGTACCAGCGAAGAGGGATTGCTATAACAGTGCTCCGCCACGGCGCGGATCCCCTCGCGAACGCATTGCTCAGGATCGTTCTGAATAAAACGCAGCACGGTCATTTCCGTCTTGCTTAGCTTAACGTCACGAAAGATGTTTTCTAAATCCATACCGGGCTCCTCTCAGCGCTAAACTACGCTATCACCCGGCGGCGCTGGCGTCTGTGGCATTAATCACCAGAATGAAATGAACGTTACTTTTTTAGACAAAATGGAATAAAAAAACCCTCCGGTAAAGAGGGTAGTGGATTCAGCAACGTCTATCTCTTTTCAGCGCCCGTACTCACTGCACAATAACCATTTTTTCGGTTCATCTTCCTGAATCATCGGGAAGCGGCCGCTATCTTCCAGAAAACGGTTGTCGCGCTTATCATCGTTCACCATCGAAATTTCCCAGCCCATCACCAGCGCGTTTTCAGCCCAAAAACGGTGGTACAGCGTGGGCGGCAGGCAAACGCCCTGCCCGGGGTTAAGAACCAGGGTTTCTGTCGGTTTCAGCGTGCGCTGGCGGCCATCAACCGCGACGCTCACGCTGCGCTGCATATCCAGCTGTTCATCCTCTGTCGCCCATGCCAGCTGCAGACAGAGCCTGCCGCCGCCGCGGTTCAGAATATCTTCCATTTTGTGATAATGAAAATGCCAGGGGGTTTGCTGATCCTGCTGAATCTGCAACATCTTCTCGGCGTAGGGTTTGGGATAGCGCGAATCGCCCGGCGCGCCATTACGCAGGGTCAACAGCGTCAGTCCGGTTTCCTGAAAACGGCCGCTGCCAAAATCGGTAATATCCCAGCCAAGCTGTAGATCCCGAACTTCTCGCCACTCTTCAGCCCGCTTTTTCGCCCAGATATCGGCGGTAAAGCAGGCAAACTCGGGTAAGCAAATGCGAAAGGACTCGGCGATAGCGTGCGCTTTATCAATCGCGTAGTTAATCTGTGAACGTTTCATTTTCGACTCCGCTTCGGACGGCCAGCCAGGCTGCGCCGCGCATGCCGCTACTGTCACCATGTCGGGCAGGCACGATGGGGGTGGTGAAATGGTCCGTAAACACCAGCGGGGCGACATCCGCCTCCAGGTCGTTCACCAGCAGCGCCACGTTAGACAGACCGCCGCCGAGAACAATCACGCCGGGATCGATAAGATTCACCACCGTCGCCAGCGTCCGCGCCAGCTGCTGGCGAAAGCGCAGCACCTGATCGCAGGCGGCGTGCTCGCCCTCCAGCGCCCGGGCGATAATAGCCTGACTGCTGAGCGCCTGCCGGGTCATCAAACGATAGCGCGCGCTCAGCCCGGTGCCGGAAATAAAGGACTCGACGCAGTTATATTTTCCGCAGTAGCAGCGCTCGGGCGGCCCATCGTTGACCTCCTGATATCCCGGCAGCGTGATATGCCCGCACTCCGCCGCAATCCCTGACGCGCCGGGGAAAATCTGGCGATTAAGCGCAATACCGCCCCCGCATCCGGTCCCCAGCGTCATGCCAAATACCAGAGAATAATCGGCACCTGCGCCATCGCAGGCTTCTGATAAGGCGAAACAGTTGCCATCGTTCGCCAGCACAACCGGCTGGCCCAGGCGCTGCTCAAGCTCATCCTGTAAGCGGCAGCCGTTGATGACCTGAATATTGGCATTGCGGATCCTGCCGGTCTGCGGGGAGATACTCCCCGGCAGGGCGATACCGATAGCCAAAGGCTGAGCCAGCTCATCCCCAATCGCGGTGATTAACGCCACCAGCGTCGCGATAAACTGCTGCCGGGTCTGTTTTCGCGTTTCAACGCGAAAACGCCTCCATTCATGGCCTTGTTCATCCATCACCACGGCGGCGATTTTGCTCCCGCCGATATCCAGCCCCAAATACTTCATACCGGCCTCCTTATTCATAGCGAGGCAGGTTTCCCCGCCCCGCCGGGGGATTAGTACAGGCTGGCCTTGCCGGTTGAGCCAAAGAGCTTCATTTTGTGGCGAATCACCTTCCGCGCGGCGTTAATCGGTTCCGGATAAATGACATTCGGATCCCACCATGTCTCTTTTGTCAGAATTTCGCGCACTTTCTGGAAATAGGCATATTTCATATCGCTGGAAATATTGATTTTGCCGACGCCAAGCGTAACGGATTCCGCAATTTCCGCATCCGGATTAGCCGAGCCGCCGTGCAGCACCAGCGGAATCGACAGACGCCCGGCGATATCGCGCAGAATGTGCATCTGTAGCTCCGGCTGCATTCCTTTCGGATAGATACCGTGCGCGGTGCCAATCGCTACCGCCAGCGTATCCACGCCGGTACGGGCGACGAAATCTTCCGCCTGCGCCGGGTCGGTATAGGTGACTTCTGACACGCCGCCTTCGACAGAGGTTCCGGTCTGGCCGATGGTCCCCAGCTCACCTTCGACCGATACGCCCACCGCGTGCGCCAGCCGCACCACTTCGCGGGTCAGGGCCACGTTTTCTTCATAAGGCAGCAGCGAACCATCGATCATGACCGAGGTGAAGCCACACTGAATGGCGCGCAGAACATGTTCCACCGAGGCGCCATGATCCAGATGCAGGGTGAAAGGCACGCGGCTGCGCTGGGTGATATCCCGCACGTAGCTAAAAAACGCGTCGCCCACAAAATCGTGCTCGCTGGGGTGAATGGAAATAATCGCCGGCGTATTTGTCGCTTCCGCCTCTTCCACCACGGCGCGAATAAAACAGCTATCCGCCACGTTAAATGCGCCGATAGCAAAACCATGTTCACGGGTGGGTTTAAGTAATTCATGCATTGAAACTAACATCGTTATTCTCCAGTTTCAGGGTGTGGTAAGCCCTGCCAGGGCATACGGGCGCCGGCATGGAAGGCCTTACTGAGATTTAATCAGGCTTTATTGATTGAGCCGGATGCGTGTAAATAGGGAACGATGGCGTCAGCGCTGGCCTGCTCCATCACCGATAGCGCATCGGCCAGCTCAATGGTGCTGTCGTGGCACAGGGTGTGCAGCAGCGCCGCTTTCCCCGCTTCAAATACCGCGCCCCAACGTTGATTTTTGCGACCCCGAATTCCGGGCAACGTTGCAGTTGCTCGAACGGCGTACCGCTCCCGCCGTGCAGCGCCAGCGGCACGGATGACGCGCGCTGTATCTGCGCCAGGCGGTCGAAATCGAGCATCGGTTTTACGCCGGGGGCGTACATACCGTGGGCGGTTCCCACGGAGACCGCCAGCAGGTCAATCCCGGTCTGTTCGATAAAGGGAGGGACGTCCTGCGGCTGGGTCATTAAATCGGCATTGCTGGCCTGGTCGTAGCGCGGCGCATCCGCCAGGTGCCCCAGTTCGCCCTCCACGCATAGCCCAACGCTGGCGGCCAGTTCAGCGACCTCTCGGGTCTGGCGGATGTTCTCCGCCAGCGCGAACGCCGAAGCATCGATCATTAACCCGCTAAATCCGGCGCGGAAAGCCTGACGTATTTTTATCGGCTCTTTGCCGTGATCGAGACTTAACGTCACGGGTATACTCGCCTCCTCCGCCAGTACCCTGACTACCGCCGCCGCCGTCGTCGCCGGAAAGTGCGACAGATGCCCCTGATACAGGTTGAGAATAATCGGCGCGCGATGTTTTTCCGCCACGCGCACCGCCGCGCGTGCGCTTTCCAGGTTCATGCAGTTAATCGCCAGCAGGGCATACCGTTCACGCCAGGCTTTGATCACCATACTTTTCATATCGGCAAACATAGGGCCTCCGTTTATTCGAGGGTAAAGGTGATTTCTTCATCTTTGACCTTTTGGTCGTTCAGCTCATCAAACTCTTCATCGCGCTCGGTTACCGGCTTTTTCCACAGCGAGAGCATCACGCCGCAAATCACGGTGCCAATCGCCAGAGAGAGGCAGAACAGCAGGGGATGCGTAAAGAGCGGCACCACAAACATCCCACCGTGCGGCACCGGACTCTCCACGCCCCAGGTCATGATCAGGCCACCGGCCACCGCTGACGCCACCACGCAGGATCCCACGACGCGCAGCAGGTCGCGGGCAGCGATGGGGATCACCCCTTCGGTGATCATGCAGATCCCCATCGGGAACGCGGCCTTCAGGGCTTCGCGTTCGGCACGGGTATATTTATGGCGGGTCAGCAGGAACGAGAGGGTGATGCCGAACGGCGGGATTATCGAACCCACAAACTTCACCGCTTCCGGGCCGTAAACGCCGCTGACCAGCAGACCATCGGCAAACAGCGACATGGTTTTATTCACCGGACCGCCGAAGTCGAAGGTCGCCATGGCGCCAAGGATGGCGCCCAGCAGGAAGCGCGAGCCGCCCTGCATCGACTCCAGCATGTGAATCAGCGCGTCCTGCAGCCAGGCAATGGGCTTGCCAATCAGGGTCATCATCAGCAAACCGCTAATGATGGTGCTTAATACCGGCAGCACCATAATCGGCATCAGCCCCTGCATCGATTTCGGCAGCCGAATATAGTGTTTTAGCGCCAGTACCGTGTAGCCCACGAGGAAGCCGCCCAGCATGCCGCCAATAAAGCCGGTATGAATTTGCCCGCAGACAAAACCCACGATCAAACCCGGAGCGAATCCAGGACGATCGGCAATGGAGTAAGCGATAGCGGCGCAGATCAAGGGCACAATCAGCCCCATTCCCCAGCCGCCGATTTGGTTTAACATCCACGGGATGGTGCCGGTTTTCTCGCCAACGTTCGTACCGCCAAGGACTTGTCCCAGCGCGATACAGATCCCGGCGGCGACGATCAGCGGTATCATCCATGAAATACCGGTTAATAAATGCTTCTTAATTTCCTGTGAGACGGGAGTTTTATTCTCACTCATGGTAGATCCCTCCAGATTAAGGATCAGGCATTCGCTAAGGATTTTTCGACCTTTTCGATAAACTGAATCGGCGACTTAATCACGACTTCCGTTTTTACTCTGACAATCCGTTTATTTTTAAAACGCTCTTCGCCTTTGATTTTCACATCAATGGCAAGAATAACGACATCCGCAGCGTCAATATCTTCCGCCGCCAGTTCATTTTCAGTACCAATGGTTCCCTGGGTTTCGACTTTGACATTGTGGCCCAGCGCTTTCGCGCCTTTAATTAGCTTCTCACGTGCAATATAAGTATGAGCAATACCTGCGGTACAGGCAGCAACACAGACAATATTCATCTCGGACTCCGCTAGTTATTGTTAGTAAATGTCCGACTCGGCATATTGGTTAAACAGATCAATAATCCTCTGCGGACTGGTTTCTTTGAGCAGTTGTTCAATAATGTCATCATCCGCCAGCGCTCCGGCGACCTGGGATAACAGGCGAATATGGGTGGTATTTTGATCTTCCAGACGAACGGCAAATAAAATAATGCAGCGTACCTGGCTGCCGTCCAGCGTTTCCCAGGCGATATCCTGCCGGGTGCGGCCAATGGCAAGGGTGGTATTAACAACGGCGGACGACTTTCCATGCGGGATCGCAATATGATTTTCAAACCCCGTTGAGCCTTCCGACTCACGCTGCCAGACATCCTGAATAAAGGTTTCTCGACAGCTTATCGCCCCGTCTTTTTGTAATAAGTCGGTTAACTCCTCGATGGCTTCCGCTTTATTCGTAGCATGCATATCTAACAAAACGCGTTTGGTGTTTAAAATCCTGGTTATGTCCATATTCTTTACCTCATGGATATAAAACTTCATTATCTACAGCAGATATTGCCGCACGATGTAATTTGTCGGTAACGATTTTTTCCGTAACCCGTCGGATATCGGTATCATTAAAAAATGCGCTAACATAGACTACCGGCAAAGCTATTTCCGGAAGATTGATCGTCGAAATAACCAGTTCAATCTGGTCCTGCGGCTGAAGTGTATGCAGGCTGCTTGCCGAAACCACACCGACGATGGTCCAGTCAGGAAACGCTCTTAACACTCTACTTTTCAACAGGTGAGATGTGCCGATTCCGGTAGAACAAACCAGCAGAACGCGCTTGCTGGCGACCTGTCTTTCCATCGCCGCCTGGAAATGAACGGTGAGATAGCCAATCTCGTCGTCGGAAACCGCACGCTCGCCCCAGCGGCTAAAAACCTGATTGACCGCCCGCTGGGTGAGCGGCCACACGTCCGTCAGCTCGCCCTTGATATCCTCAAGCAGAGGGTTACGAATATAAATCCGAAAATTAAGGCGGTTAATGAGCGGCTTGATATGAATGAGCAGGCCATCGTATAACGCGCGATCGGCGGTTAAATCGAGATCAATCATGGTGGAAAAAGCGCTAATCAGGCGATCGGTAATTTGTCGGGCCTCATCGCTAGAATGCATATAGCGCACCATGCTGACATCATCTCGCTCTTCCACCACAACGCCTGAGGAGATGATGTACTGATAAATAAACCAGACTTCATCTTCCGGCAGCGAATGGTCAATACGGTGTTCAATTTTTTGCAGCATATTCTGGGCAACGCTAAATATCGTCTCATCAAAAATCTGCTGCCCCTGTTCACGCCGCGGTAAGGCATTCCCACGGGTAATGCGATACATCATAATGAGGATATGGGTAAAAATATTCACATAATACGGTTCGCCTAATGACCAGCACAGCTTGCGCTCCATTTCCTGCAATAATGACTGAACAAATAAAACGTCATCCTCACCAAAATAATGTACCAGCGCTTTATAGCTTCCTGAGTCCAGCCGGGAATGGATAATACAGCCGGGCTCATTATGATTAATCACCCCATTAATTAACGACGCCATCGCCTGGCGGACGCTGTTTTCGCTGCCTTCAATATGCGTCCCGCTCTGGCTACGAATCAGCGTTAAGCCGAGCGGAGCAATCCATGACTCAATAATTTTCAGATCATTAACGATAGATGCACTACTGATAAAATAACGCTCAGAGAGCTTATTAATTGATGTCTCCCGCGGAGTCTCACTTAAGAGCTGCGAAGCAATTTTCACACGCCGGGAGTTATTCATCATGACATCGCTGTCCTCCCCTTCGTTACCGAGTAATTGGTCTAATTGCAGCAGATCCGTGACATTATCAGCGATCAGCATCACGCCGGTGCCTGAGCGTTTGTCGATAGTCATTTTCCACTCAGATAACCACTGTTCTAAAAAGCGTAAATCACGCTGAACCGTTTTTTCTGAAACATTTAAATATTCAGCAATTTTCATCAGCGTAACGTATTCTCTGCGGGGCAGGAGAAATTTCAATAATCTGTTCTGTCGTGAGGTAATCATTTGCATTATTTACCCTTATTGCATACCAGATTAATGTCTGGAGGCCAGCGCGATACCACGCGAGCGCTACATAAATCATTGAGGATAAATATAAGTAGCAGAGGCGTAAACAACAATACTAAATTTTGTCCAGACATCCGGACAGAAATAAAACGAAGAGAGGAATTAAGGAATAATTATAATTCAGATCACATTTCAGGAAGAAATATACGTGATAGCGATCTCAATTCATCATAAGAATATACCCGGGAATGGTTAACCGCCTTTAGCCTGACAGCATTCCCGGAGGCGGCGCTTGACGCGCCTTGTCCGGGCTACTGGCCCGCAGCCTGTAGCCCGGCTAAGCGTAGCGCGAGCCGGGGAAAAGCGGAGGCTGCATTGTGCCTCTAACCCCGGAGGCGGCGCCTGATGCGCCTGTCCGGCTACAAAGCGCTTACAGCGTAATCGTCAACGCATTGCCCTGCGCGGTCACCACCACGCCCAGCTCGCTACCCGCCTGAGCGCCGCCCTGCACGCCCGCCACCTGCTGGATGTTGCGCAGGCATAGCGTCCAGCCGCTGGCCTCGCCGTCACCGCTGACGGTGATGACGTTGCCCTGGCGTTTCGCCGTCAGGGTAAAGACCACCGATCCGTCCGCGGCCGGCACCTGACAGACGGCTTCGCGACCATCGTCGAGGCTAAATAGCTGGAAGGCGGTACCTTCGTTCCACGCGTAGTCCGGCTTCTGGTCGTTGTTGCCCAGCGCCAGCAAAGTGTTGTCACGCACGTACACCGGCAGGCTCAGCACATCGTGATTCTGCTTATGCCAGCGGCTACCCTGCGCTTCATCGTTGTGCCACAGATGGGTCCAGCGGCCTTCCGGCAGCCAGAACTGGACGTCTCCCGCTTCGCTAAACACCGGTGCCACCAGCACGGAATCCCCCAGCATGTACTGCCGATCCAGATAGTCGCAGGCCGGGTCGTGCGGGAACTCCAGCATCATCGAACGCAGCATCGGCGTACCGAACTCATTGGCCAGCGCCGCCTGACGGTACAGATACGGCATCATGCGGCATTTCAGCTGCGTGAAGTGGCGCACCACGTCGCAGGACTCGTCATCGTAGGCCCACGGCACGCGATAGGATTTGCTACCGTGCAGACGGCTGTGGCTCGACAGCAGGCCGAAGGCGCACCAGCGCTTGTAGACGTGAGCGGGCGCGGTGTTTTCAAAGCCGCCGATATCGTGGCTCCAGAACCCAAAGCCGGACATGCCGATCGACAGGCCGCCGCGCAGGCTTTCCGCCATCGATTCATAGTTGGCGTAGCAGTCGCCGCCCCAGTGCACCGGGAACTGCTGCGCGCCCACCGAGGCGGAGCGCGCGAACAGCACCGCTTCTTTCTCGCCGACGGTCTCTTTCAGTACGTTCCACACCAGCTCGTTATAGATGAAGGCGTAGTGGTTGTGCATTTTCTGCGGATCGGAACCATCAAACCACTGCACGTCGGTCGGGATACGCTCGCCGAAGTCGGTCTTGAAGCAGTCAACGCCCATCGCCACCAGGCCTTTCAGCTTGTCGGCATACCACTGGCAGGCTTGCGGATTAGTGAAGTCATAAATCGCCAGGCCCGGCTGCCATTTATCCCACTGCCACAGCGAACCGTCCGGGCGTTTCAGCAGATAGCCTTTCTCCTGCAGCTCTTTAAACACCGGCGAACGCTGGCCGATATACGGGTTAATCCACACGCAGACCTTCAGCCCTTTCTCTTTCAGGCGCTTAATCATGCCTTCCGGGTCAGGGAAGGTCACCGGATCCCATTCAAAATCGCACCACTGGAAGGCCTTCATCCAGAAGCAGTCAAAGTGGAACACGTGCAGCGGCAGGTTGCGCTCCGCCATGCCGTCGATAAAGCTGTTAACCGTCGCTTCATCGTAGTTGGTAGTGAACGAGGTAGTCAGCCACAGGCCGAAAGACCAGGCCGGCGGCAGCGCCGGACGCCCGGTAAACCGGGTATAGCGGTTCAGCACCTCTTTCGGGGTCGGGCCGTCGATAACGAAGTACTCCAGGTATTCACCTTCGACGCTGAACTGCACCTTAGAGACTTTCTCGGAGCCGATTTCGAAAGAGACGCGCTCAGGATGATTCACCAGCACGCCGTAGCCGCGGTTGGTCAGATAGAACGGGATATTTTTGTACGACTGTTCGGTGCTGGTGCCGCCGTCTTCGTTCCAGGTGTCGACCGTCTGGCCGTTGCGCACCAGCGCGGTAAAGCGCTCGCCGAGGCCGTAAACGGTGTCGCCGACGCCGAGATCCAGGCGCTCAAACATATAGTTACGATGCGTTTTGGTATCCTGCACGTAGCCGTCGTTTTTCAGCTGGCTACCGGTAATCCGCACGCCGTCGCGCAGGAAATCCAGCGACCAGAAGTCACCTTTCGTGACGCGCGCGGTCAAATTGCCGCTCTTCAGCTCGGCATACTCAGCGCCGTTGTTAATCTCAACCTTGACGTCTTTCAGCACGTTCAGCGGATAGTGCGGGCCGTTGTTCAGCGCGCCCTGGAAGTGCTCCATACGTACGCCAATCACGCCTTCCTGCGGAGAGAAGAAGCGCACGGTAAATAGCGGAACGTCCAGCTGGGCGGCACGCTCGCGCACTTCACGCGACGCGACGTAGAGCACCATGTCGTTGCCCTGTTGCTCAACCTCGTACACCTGTACAGGTTGGATCAGATTGAGTCCTGGTTGAATAAGCCAGTTTCCATCACTGATTTTCATGAATAGCTTCCTCTTAGTTTCGCAATTCTTTGCCGTTCGGCGCTGAAATGAATTCCTGTTCGTTGCGGCGCGCGCCCTGAGCCAGCTCCGCCATCATCTTTTTCAGGAACGGGGTTTTCAGGGTGTAGTAGCGTTTCGCGATAACCGCGCTCAGCAGGTAACAGACCGCCGGAGCGAGGGTAAATAATGAGATAATGATGGTGATGGTGGCGCCGTTTTGGGTTTTGGCCGCGGCATCGTAACCGCCGCCCGCCAGCATCCAGCCAATCAGCGCGCCGCCCAGCGCCAGGCCCAGCTTGAGCACGAACAGGGTGCCCGCAAAGCTGATGCCGGTCAGGCGTTTGCCGTTACACCATTCGCCGTAGTCGACGGTGTCGGACATCATCACCCACTGAATCGGCGTCACCAGCTGGTGCAGCACGCCAATCACGAAGATAAAGACGAACATGGTGATTTCGGCGTCCATCGGCACGAAGAACATCGCCACGCTCAGCGCCGCCAGCACGGCGTTAGTCCACCAGAAGACGCTGACTTTGCATGTCCAGTCGGTGAGCGGCTTCGCCAGCGCCGAGCCAATCAGGTTGCCGACGCAGTAGGTGGTGAGGAAGGCGGTGAACAGACCAGCAGATCCCATGATCCAGGTGGTGTAGTACATCATCGCGCCGCCGCGAACGCAGACCGCAAGGATGTTGAGGATGGTCAGCAGCCCGACGACACGCCACTGATCGTTGCGCCAGATATCGCGCAGGTCTTCCCGCATCGAGGTTGAGCTCGGCGGCGCTTCGACGCGCTCTTTGGTGGTGAAGAAGCAAAACGCCAGCATCAGGAAAGCGATCGCCGACAGCACCGCGATGCCGCCCTGGAAACCAAAGGCTTTGTCTTCGCCACCGATAAAGTTCACCAGCGGCATCATCAGCACGGTGGAGAGCATGCCGCCCGCCGTCGCCAGCACAAAGCGCCAGGATTGCAGGGAGATACGCTGCGTTGGGTTGTCGGTGATGACCCCGCCCAGCGCGCAGTACGGGATGTTGACCACGGTGTAGAGCAGAGTCAGCAGCGTGTAGGTGACCGCGGCGTATATCAGCTTGCCGTTATGACTCAGGTCCGGCGAGCTGTAGGCCAGTACGCAGACGAGGCCGAACGGAATCGCGCCGAACAGGATCCACGGGCGGAATTTTCCCCAGCGGCTGCGGGTACGGTCGGCCAGCAGCCCCATGCAAGGGTCGGATATCGCATCCAGCGCGCGGGCCAGCAGGAACATGGTGCCGACATAGCCGGCAGGAATACCAAAGATATCGGTATAGAAAAACATCATATACAACATGACGTTATCAAAAATGATGTGGCTTGCAGCATCGCCCATGCCGTAGCCAATCTTCTCTTTGACGGACAAAATATGATCTTTCATCGCACACTCTTCTCTCAGCGCTGCCGCGGGTTGGTACCGGTTACATGCTTTGTAAACCATCCGCGCAGTAAGATGAATTGCGATATCTCATATTCAAATTACGTTTCTTGTTTTATGTGATCCCGGTAGCCTGAAAGAGTGTGTAAAAGTGTAAGCCACGGATTTTGCAAGGAATTGTTTAAGAAGGTTCTGTAAAGTCCAGTTTTAACAGTAAAAAAGTGCGTTTGGGTATGTGGTTAATGCAGGAAAGTAGCTATAATGCGCCCCGCCTCCATGTAGCAATCGAGGCGCGGAAGATCGTCATCTCCGGTGAGGTGGCTGGACTTCAAATCCAGTTGGGGCCGCCAGCGGTCCCGGGCAGGTTCAACTCCTGTGATCTTCCGCCAGTTCAATCATTTTTATTCATGTGAACTTATTCAGAAAATCAGCCTTTCGGTTCAATACCTTTCGCTTTTAGCGCGTTTCTCGCCAGTTCTTTAAACCAGCTCGCGAGACTCACCCCCTCTTCCGCTGCAACAGCATCCAGCTGCTCCTTTAATGCCGGATCAATGCGCATTTTGAACTGCGGAGACTGGCCGCCGCCCTTTGGTTTTTTTTCGCGCGCTATGATTGACATGAGGCCACCTATCCAACTAATCTCAACATATAGGAGGCCACCTAAAAGCCTCTTGTACAAACAACGCTCCGAAGTGCGGGAACACGGCCGGAGCGTCTAACCACACCAACTATCAAGGAGTTGATTATGGCTGATTCGCATTCTACCTCAGACTTTGCCGTTTCCGGAACCGAGCGTCACCTGATTGTGGGATATCGCCCGCAAGGTCGGGACACCACTACACCAAGTCTCACCCTTTCCGGCAAGTGGTTACGCGCAGCGGGGTTCGATACTGGAAAGCGCTTCACGGTTAAGGTAATGGATGGCTGTATTGTTCTGCTGCCGCAGAGCGATAAGGAAGAAATGCTTAAAGCGGAGCTACTGCAAATTCAGCAATCCTTTAAAAGCGTCAACAACACGCTTCATCTCGTCTGACACCCGGACATGTTCGCCTTCTGGATAGCCGCTCCCAAATGACGCCGGGTTAATCGTCCGTCTAATGAAATTTATGCTCTTCTGACATACTATGCGAACCAAAGCAGGTTAACCCGGAGGCTATATGGCAAATGAACACTTAACGTCGTCCCCCATAGGCGAGTTCGTTATGTTTGCCAGCGGTGATGGGAAAGTACGCGTAGAATGCCGCTTTGAAAGCGATACACTTTGGCTCTCGCAGGCAATGATCTGCGAACTCTATGGTAAAGCGAAAGCCACCATCAGCGAGCATATAAAGCATATATTTGAAGAAGGCGAACTTGAGGAAAATTCAGTTGTTCGGTTTTACCGAACGACTGCCAGTGATGGAAAAAATTATCAGGTTCAACACTTTAGTTTGCCTCTGATACTTGCCGTTGGCTATCGCGTTCGCTCCCCTCGCGGCACTCAGTTCCGCCAGTGGGCAACCCAGACGCTCCAGGAATACCTGATCAAAGGTTTTGTGATGGATGATGAGCGGTTAAAAAATCCGCCTGTTGGTTCATCGGCTGTACCCGACTATTTCGATGAGATGCTGGAGCGCATCCGAGATATTCGCGCCAGCGAACGCCGGGTTTATTTGCGGGTACGAGAGATATTTGCATTAGCCGCCGACTATCAACCATCGCTAAAAGAAACCACGCAGTTTTTTCAAACCATCCAGAACAAGTTGCATTTTGCCTGTACCGGACATACCGCTGCTGAACTCATTCATCAGCGTGCTGACGCCAGGCAACCGCATATGGGACTGACTAGCTATAAAGGTGAAGAGGTGCGTAAGGGGGACGTGACGGTGGCAAAAAATTATCTGACTCAGGATGAGGTCAGCGAACTTAATCGCGTGGTTAACATGTGGCTGGATTTTGCTGAGGATCAGGCCCGTCGTCGTCGTCAGGTCTTTTTACGCGACTGGCAGGATAAGCTGGATCAGTTTCTGCAATTTAACGACCGCGAGGTTCTGCAAGGTGCAGGTAAAGTGAGTAAGCAAATGGCAGATGAAAAAGCGCAGGCGGAATATAGTCAGTTTGCTGAACAACAACGGCGTTTAAAGGAAGCCGAGGGTGAGAAGGATATTGCTGCTTTGCTACAGTGGAAAACAGAGTCTAAAAAGTAGCGCTGAGGATTCCGATTCTCACGAATAAAATCATTTGTCTAAACCTGTTTTATCTGCTGTGCTCGTCTTTCTGCCGGCCGGCGCCTTGCCTGGCCTACGCGATGCGAGATTATCTTTGGGCCTGTGTAATTCCCACCGAGCCGCGTTGTGTGGCGTTTAGTTATACAATCCCAGCTTCTGTGACAGCTCGCTCAGTTCACGCATCGCCGCCAGGCTTTTTTGTTTCCGCTGTTCCGCAGCCACCTTCTCCCGCACCCGCTCCGCCACCCTCTCCGGCTCCTCAGACGAAACCACCCGGCAATCGTCTAATGCACAATATTCCCTAAAGCGCTGGCGGAACTTCATCTCCTCTTTTTCTCTGACCAGACCAAAGCCGCGCATCAGCTGGCGCGCGACCACGATGCGCGTTGCGATATCAATATCCTCTGACGGCAGTAGCAGGATGGAATACCCGGACTGCCGCACAAGCAGTCGGTTGCTGGCAACGATCTCCGGGCAGACATCGGTGGCAAGAAATCCCGAGGAGAGCACCACCACGCGTTTTTCATGCGGATTCTCCGCCAGCAGGCGAGAGCATAGCGCGGCGTTCTCACGCACATAGCGCTCGTATCCATCACGCTGAATATATTGGCGAATATTTAAAATCTGCTCGCAAAATTCGCTATCGAGATCGATAAATGGGTAGCTCATCGCCTGCGCCAGCAGCGCTCCAACCGTGCTTTTTCCCACCCCGCCGGGGCCAATCAGAAACAGCGTATTCATCTTTGATTTCCCGCATCCTTGTAAAAATGTCATTTCATCAGAATATGGCAAAGAACACTGTGCTGGATAACCGCTTCGCTGTTTATCTGTTCCGGCGGCCGCACGC
Organism: Klebsiella sp. OBRC7; assembly: GCF_000293135.1. Taxonomy (NCBI): domain Bacteria; kingdom Pseudomonadati; phylum Pseudomonadota; class Gammaproteobacteria; order Enterobacterales; family Enterobacteriaceae; genus Klebsiella; species Klebsiella sp. OBRC7. The sequence goes on from NZ_ALNJ01000056.1 coordinate 18,468, forward strand.
GGGACGGCGTGACGCTCGATTTTTATCGCGTCCGCTGATTTTCACTTTTTCAATATAACAGTTATCGCCGTAGTGCCATTTTTCCCCCACGTCACAAGGTCTATCCTCAATACATTCAAACGATGAACCTCATTCAAAACCGGAGAGTGTATGAAAGCGATCGCCATTACCCGCGCGGCGGCAGAAGGCAGCAATATTCCTTTTTTAACCGACATCGAGCTGCCGCAGCCGGTTGCCGAGGGGCATGATCTGCTGGTTGAAGTGAAGGCTATTTCCGTCAACCCGGTGGATACCAAAGTCCGCGCCGGGTTTAACGCCGATACCCCGCGCGTGCTGGGCTGGGACGCGGTGGGCGTGGTGAAAGCCGTCGGCAGCGCGGTGACGCTGTTCGCCGCGGGAGATGAAGTGTGGTACGCCGGCGCGCTGGGCCGTCCGGGCAGCAACAGCGAGTTTCAGTTAGTGGATGAGCGCATCGTCGCCCGCAAACCACGTTCGCTGGATAATGCCGCCGCCGCCGCGCTGCCGCTCACCGCCATTACCGCCTGGGAGCTGCTGTTCCACCGTCTTGGCGTAGAGGAAGGCGGCAACGCGGGCGACACGCTGCTGATCGTCGGCGCGGCGGGCGGCGTCGGTTCGATACTGACCCAGCTCGCCAGCAAGCTGACCGGTATGACGGTCATTGGCACCGCCTCGCGCCCGGAAAGCCAGAAATGGGTACGGGAAGCGGGCGCGCATCATGTTATCGATCACAGCAAACCGCTCGCCAACGAGCTGGCGCGGATTGGCGTTAAAGCGGTGACCCATGTCGCCAGCCTGACCAATACCGACCAGCACTATCCGCAGCTGATCGCCGCTCTCGCACCGCAGGGCAAGCTGGCACTCATCGACGATCCGCAAACTCTCGACGTGGTGCCGCTGAAGGCAAAAAGCATCTCCCTGCACTGGGAATTTATGTTTACCCGCTCGATGTTCGACACGCCGGACATGATCGCCCAGCATCAGCTGCTGACCCGCGTGGCGGCGCTGATTGACGACAACACCATTAAGACTACCCTCGGCGAGCACTACGGCGCCATCACCGCCGCCAACCTGCAAAAAGCGCACGCGCAGCTGGAAACCGGGCGTTCGGTGGGCAAAATCGTGCTGGAGGGCTTTTAAGATGAGCGGCGAGGCGATTTCACTTCTCGCGGTGCTGACGGCGAAACCGGGCCACAGCGACGCGCTGCGCCAGGCCCTGCAGGCGCTGCTGCTGCCGACGCGTCAGGAGCCAGGCAACCTCGATTACGCCCTGTTTCAGCTGCGCGATGCGCCGGATACGTTCTATATGCGCGAATCCTGGCGCAATCAGGAAGCGCTGGACGCGCATATCGCCCTGCCGCACTTCCAGGATTTTATTGCGCAGATGGATAGCCTGCTTGCCGGGCCGCTGCGGCTGGATTATCTGACGCCCGTCGCGCCCTGATATTTTCTGCATTCCATTTACGGGGGTGAGCCCATCTTTAACCCTTTGAGCTCTCCCTCACCCATCGCGCCTCAACCAGGCTACGCTTGATCCTGCCGCTCAAAAAACGCTCTCCCCCCTCCGTTTTATTCAACGCCGTTATGTAGAAGAGGTTTTGCTATGCAGATCAACGCTATTGGAACGAACTCGGCCAGCCAGCCGTTGGGGTCTATGGCCATCACCCGCCGCGAACCGGGGCCGGACGATGTGCAGATCGCCATTGATTATTGCGGCGTCTGCCACTCGGATGTACACCAGGCCCGCTCCGAGTGGGCAGGGACGCTCTATCCCTGCGTGCCGGGCCATGAAATCGTCGGCCGGGTGACCGCCGTAGGCAGCCGGGTCTCCGGCCACGCCGTTGGCGATCTGGTGGGCGTCGGCTGTATGGTCGACAGCTGTAAAGAGTGCGAGGAGTGCCGGGATGGGCTGGAAAACTATTGCGACCATATGGTGCTCACCTATAACGGCCCGGCGCAGGACGCGCCCGGCCACACTTTAGGCGGTTACTCCCAGCAGATCGTTGTGCATCAGCGCTACGTGCTGCGCGTCCGCCATCCCAAAGAGCAGCTGGCCGCCGTCGCGCCGCTGCTGTGCGCAGGCATCACGACTTACTCGCCGCTGCGCCACTGGAACGTCGGGCCGGGCAAAAAAGTCGGTATCGTGGGCATTGGCGGGCTGGGGCATATGGGCATCAAGTTGGCCCACGCCATGGGCGCCCACGTGGTGGCCTTTACCACCTCGGAATCCAAGCGTGACGCAGCGCGGGAGCTGGGTGCGGACGAAGTGGTGGTCTCGCGCAACGAAAACGAAATGGCCGCCCACCTGAAGAGCTTCGATTTCATACTCAACACCGTGGCGGCGCCGCATAACCTCGATGCCTTCACCACCCTGCTCAAACGCGACGGCACCATGACGCTGGTGGGCGCGCCCGCCACGCCGCATCCCTCGCCGGAAGTGTTTAATCTGATCTTCCGCCGCCGGTCAATTGCCGGGTCGATGATCGGCGGCATCCCGGAAACTCAGGAGATGCTCGATTTCTGCGCCGAGCACGGCATCGTCGCCGATATAGAGCTGATTCGCGGCGACCAGATTAACGAGGCCTGGGAGCGGATGATTAAAGGCGACGTGAAATACCGCTTCGTCATCGACAGCGCCACGCTCGGCGGCTAAGCCCCGCGACGAAAGGTGCGCCGCCACTCCGCCGGGCTGACGCCAAAGCGCGCTTTAAACTGCTGGCGCCAGGTTACGGCGGAGCGATAGCCCACTTCCTCCGCCACCTGCCCGACCGGTAAATCTCCGGCCTCCAGCAGGATCTGGCTGCGCCGCAGGCGCTCGGCGGCCAGCCAGTCGGCGATACCCATCCCGGTCGCTTTGGCGAAATGGCGGGTCAGGGTCCGGCGGCTCATCGCCGCGACCTGCGCCAGCGAGTCGAGATTATGCGGTTCGCGGATGTGCTGCTGGAGATACTCAAGCAGGCCGTTTATCCGCGCGTCGCGGGTGTTTTTCGGTACCGGCTGGGCGATAAACTGCGCCTGGCCGCCCTCACGGTGCGGCGGGACGATCATCCGCCGGGCGATCTGATTGGCGACAAGGCTGCCAAAACGCTGGCGAATGAGATACAGGCAGCAGTCGAGCGCCGCCGCGGTGCCCGCCGAGGTAATGATCCCCTCATCGTCAACGTACAGCGCGTTGATATCCAGCCGCACCTGCGGAAACTGGCGCTGAAAATCCTGCTCGAACTCCCAGTGGGTCGCCGCGCGCCTGTCGTCCAGCAGCCCGGCGTAGCCGAGTACAAACGCCCCGAGGCACAGGCCGACGATCTGCGCGCCGTTATTGCGCGCGCGAACCAGGCCGTCAAGCAGCGGCTGCGGTGGACGCTGATTCACCGCCCCCCAGTAAGGCACCACCACGATATCCGCCTGCGCCAGGAGGGAAAAATCGCCGCTGGCGTTCAGCGCGAAGCCGTCGCGGGCGCTGAGCAGCCCGGGCCGTTCGGCGCAAATATGCAGGTTAAAGCGTTTGGTTTCCGAGACCGTATCGCCAAACAGCATACAGGGCACCGAGTAGTGAAACGGGCTAAACCCGTCCACCGCCACAATCGCCACTTCCGTGAGTTTCATCGCCCGCTCCGCTTCTAAAAGACCATACTTTCCCCATCCTGCGGGATGCTGACCGCCTCGGCAATCTGATTGTCAGCCACGTACTGGCGCAGCTCATCGCGGCTGAGCAGACAGTGGTTCACCGCTTCCATATGGCTGGCGACGATTTTGGCCTCCGGCAGGGTGAAGTGCGCCTTCAGCACATCCTCTTTGCCCATGATGATCGGCCCAAAACCGATGACGTGCGCATACCCGGCATTCAACACCACCACGTCAGGGCGCAGCCTCAGCATGTCGGCTTCCACTTCATCGCGCCAGATGGTGTCCCCCACCAGCCACAGGGTTTTCTCCTGCGGATGGCGCAGCACCACGCCGCAGGCTTCGCCCAGGCGCTCGGCCATTGCCGGCACCGCATAGGTGCGATCGCTGCCGTGCTGGCCCGAGGTGGTTTTCACCAGCGCAACGTCAGCAAACGCGCTGTCCTCAGAGAGCAGACGAATATCGCGAAAACCCTGGCCGCGCAGCAGCTGAGCGTCGGCGTCATGCTGGACGTAAACCGGCAGGGTTTTGGGGATCGCGGCGATCGCCGCCTCGTCCCAGTGATCATCATGGGTGTGGGTGACGATAACGGCATCCACGTCAACGATCGCTTCAATGGAAAAAGGTAATTCCACCAGTGGGTTACGCAACTCGCTGCGCGCGGTACCGGCGAAGCCCGCCCAGGCTCCCCTGGCTGAAAGCATCGGGTCAATGAGAAACTTTTTACCCGCATATTCAATAAGCTGGGTAGCATTACGCACATGGGTGATTTTCATGATGTTCATTCCTCTTCGCGGTTATCTGGCGAACATCGTACGTCCCACAAGCCTGGCGCAATATGGGCGTTTGGGCAATGAACGATGAAATCGGGCCAATCTGCGACGGTTGCCATCGGCTCCTGGCTATGGTGTGCTGAACGCTCAACTTTGAGGAACAGTGGCTACGATGAAAAAGAAACTCACCTCCGCCGATATGCACGATGTCGAGGTTCTGGCAGACACCCCATGGTTCAGCAT
>NZ_ALNJ01000057.1:0-3786 GCF_000293135.1 Klebsiella sp. OBRC7
CTGGAGCACGTTGCTCGCATTGAAGATAACATCGCTGAATATGACCGAATTTTGTCCCGCATGGCCAAAACAGATCATCGCAGTCAGCGGCTGATGGAATTGAAGGGCGTTGGCCCCACAACGGCCTGTGCGCTGGTCGCCAGTATCGGTAATGCACATGATTTTAAGAATGGGCGCCAGCTGGCAGCCTGGCTGGGACTGACACCATCGCAGTACAGCAGCGGCGGAAAGTCGAAGCTTGGCAGGATAACGAAAGCTGGCGATTCGTATCTGAGAACACTTCTGGTTCAGGGTGCCCGCTCGGTACTGATCGGGGCGGAGAAAAGGACTGATTTATTCAGTCGTTGGGTCTGCTCACTGGTCGAACGCAGAGGATACTGGCGCGCTGTTGTTGCCATCGCTGCCAAAAATGCAAGACTGTGCTGGGCATCATTGCATTACGGTGATGATTTCAGGTTGTACTCAGCCAGCTAAAGTACAAAGCTGTATGACCATCTGTTCTGCAACTCGTTGATGATAAAGGGTTAGACCCCGTGAGGTATATCTGCTTATTGTACAGGGCAAGTGTACCCGACTAACGAACTAGAGCCTCACGAGCGTCTTTCATCAGGGTCCGAATCGATGACGATTCATCATGACCGTTTATAGTACCGCAGTCTCTCCCCTTTATTTTTTTACTATAGTGCAGACAGAAACCGTAAACACCGGCGTTGACATGCCGGGGAAGCCCTTATAGTACAATAATTTTCGATATCCAAACTGACCCCAAGTAAGGACGGTCGCGCCTGTGGTGGTTTTATCTCCGTGGAGCGCCTGGCCCCGGCCATAATTGTTAGTTCGATACCCCATGAGTCACGCCTCCGGGTATTGCCAGAAAGTCGGGGGCTTCAGCCATACCTTTGCGCGATAACAGCACTAATCTGTCCTGCGGGGTCGAGACAATTTCATCCCCGTTATCCAGTACGCTGCCCACCAGCGCGAGCCCTTTCTCGAAGTGTGTAGCTTTCTGGCCAGCGCTTGAAACAATCCGTGCAGATGAACCATCGGTATAAGTGACTGCATCACCCTCCACTGCGATTTTGACCATTTGACCGTTGCCTAGATCCATAACCCTGGCGCTATCAACAGCGGTTACGACACCACCTCGCGCAGTCAGGCTTCCCTCGACCGCAACACGCCAGATTGCTGTTACCGGGTGTTGGCGATCCCTTTCAGCGTTCTGCTCAATAATTTGTCGAGCATCCACATCCATTGCGGCCAGATCAGCGTCAGAGAAAGGGGATTTGTCAAAGTCGGCCAGCATTTGTTGAGTTGCTTCATTTGTAAACTGCTTCATCGTTATTACTCCTTATAAAATGTACGGATAAATTCCGAATTGTATACGAAGTAAGCACGAGTAAATTCTGAAAATGAACTGAGGAATCATATGGTTGCAATTTGTTATGTGCAGTTACCCACTTCTGGACAAGTGATAAGAAAAACCTGAAGAGTGATAGCGGAAAATAACTTTCGGAAAAGGAGGTGCGAAAATTCCTGGCTCCTGTCTATAATACTGTATGGATATACAGCACCACGAAGAGCAGAGCATTATGAAACTTATCCCAGTGACACAACAATCACCAGGCCAATTCCCGTTGTTCGTTGAGCCTGTCAGCGCAGGTTTCCCTTCAGTCGCTTCCGATTATGTTGATGAATTTATTGATCTAAATACTCACCTCATCAAACATCCATCTGCAACCTACTTCTTACGAGTAACAGGTTCATCGATGGTAGAGGCACGTATTCACGAAGGCGATCTGGTCATCGTGGATAGCTCACTTGAGGCGAAAGAGGGGGATATTGTGATTGCGACCGTTGATGGTGATTTCACCATTAAGCGGTTGCAGCTAAGCCCGGCTCCCGCGCTACTGCCAATGAATAGCCGGATGTCACCGATCTATCTGAAAGAAGGCGAAGAACTGGCCATTTTTGGCGTGGTGACCTTCATCGTGTACAAGGCCTTGTGATGTTCTGCCTGGTGGATTGCAACTCATTTTACGCCTCCTGCGAGAGAGTCTTTCGGCCCGATCTGGTGAACAAGCCAATTGTATGCCTTTCGAACAATGATGGCATGGTCGTGGCACGTTCAGCGGAAGCTAAAAAATTAGGTATCCAGAATGGTGACGTGTACTTCCAGAAGAAAGCATTCTTTGAAGCTAACGGTGTACATGTTTTCAGTTCTAACTATGCCTTGTACGCGGAGATCTCCCGTAGGGTGTGTGAGACATTATTTAAATTCTCCAGTAATACTGAGGTCTACAGTATTGATGAAGTTTTCCTTTCGTTTGAAGGAATGCAGAAAAATTATAATTTTGATGACTATGGAAGAGAAATAAAGAAAACCGTATTAAAGAGCACCCATATACCCGTGGGGGTGGGCATATCGACAACTAAAACTTTGGCAAAACTAGCAAATAAAGCTGCAAAAACATGGACTAAAACAGGCGGAGTGGTTGATCTCAGCAGTCCAGAAAGACAACGTAAATTATTGCCATATATTGACGTAAGCGATGTCTGGGGGGTGGGCCGGAGATATGCCACCAGACTGAACAGCATGGGCATCAGGACTGCTCTCGATCTGGCCAATGCGCCAACATCGCTTATCCGTAACACATTTGGAGTCGTACTGGAGCGAACGCAGCGCGAATTGAATGGCGAGTCCTGCATAGCCCTGGAAGAGGTGAGGAAGGTTAAGCAGCAGATCATCAGCTCGCGTTCATTCGGCCAGAAAATAGAGCACTACGAAGCAATGCACCAGGCGGTGTGTGAGTATGCCGAACGTGCAGGCGAGAAGCTGCGCGAAGAGAAGCAATACTGTCGCTGCATAACGGTTTTTATTGGCACAAGTTACTATTCGAAAACGGCCCCTTACAGTGGCCAGCAGACAGTCAAGCTGGAAAACCCCACCGCCGATACCCGGGAAATCATTGCGGCTGCGGTCGCAGGGCTCCGGCATATCTGGCAGGAGGGATACCGATACCATAAAGCCGGAGTGATGCTATCTGACTTTTATGATAGCGCCACCAGCCAGCTCGATTTGTTTGGTGAGAACCGACTCTTTGCCAATGGTGAAGCGTTGATGGGCGTGATGGATAGAATTAACCGGTCAGGTCGGGGGAAATTATGGTTTGCGGGCCAGGGCATCGACAAAGACTGGACGATGCGGCGGGAGTTATTGTCACCATCCTATCTCACTAACATTAATGAAATCCCTCGCGTCAGGATTGGCTAATCAGCAGTGAAAACTTCATTCGTCATCGATAAAATTCGTCTGTAAACAAAACGAACTTGATATACTCGGTTTCGCTTGTTATGAGTATGTATGTACATGGGTCTTCCCTTGTTGTGGTGGCTGAAGGCATGATAATGGTGTATTTAATCGCCAGAGGTCACCGCCATGGACGAAAAGTCCCTCTACGCTCATATTCTCAATCTGTCCGCTCCGTGGCAGGTAAAGTCCCTTTCTCTCGATGAAAATGCCGGTTCTGTTACTGTCACTGTTGGGATCGCTGAAAACACCCGGTTAGCCTGTCCGACCTGCGGTAAATCCTGTTCTGTTCACGATCACCGTCATCGTAAATGGCGCCATCTTGATACCTGCCAGTTCACCACCATTGTCGAAGCCGATGTTCCCCGCATTATGTGTCCGGAGCATGGCTGCCAGACATTGCCTGTACCGTGGGCAGGGCCTGGCAGCCGGTATACGCTGCTGTTCGAATCGTTCGTGCTCTCATGGCTGAAAATCAG
>NZ_ALNJ01000058.1:0-19273 GCF_000293135.1 Klebsiella sp. OBRC7
TCAGGGGGCCGCTCTGCGCCATATTGCGATCAATAAGTTGCTCCAGCGCCTGAATATCCTCGGCGTTAATCGTCTGCGTTAAGCGGGCGAGACCTTTCTCATCGCTGGCGAGTTCCGCCCCCAGCACAAACAGCATCTTCTGGATGGCATGCAGATCCTGGCGTAATTCTGCCTGGCGCGAGCTGGCATAGCAGACGCCAAGCTGGGAAATCAGTTCATCCACCGTACCATAGGCGTTAACGCGGATGTCGTCTTTGTCGATACGGCTGCCGCCAAATAGCGCGGTCGTGCCTTTATCACCGGTTCGGGTATAGATGCGATACATTTATTTTATCTCGCTGAAGGGAAGCACTTTGACCAGTTGGCCCGCATTGGCGCCGAGCGTGCGGATGCTGGCTATCCCAGCGGCGATATGCCCGCAGACCAGCGCCCGATCCTCGGGTAGCTGGGCGTGGGTTAGGGCAATATCACCACTGGCGCTGAGGCCGAGACCCACGCGTAGCGTTGAGCTTTTAGCCGCCAGCTTGCTGAGGGCCAGCGCGCAGTCATGCTCGTCGCAACAGATTGTCCGGCAAGGGACGCCTTGCTCTTCCAGCCCCCAGCATAGTTCATCAAGCACGCGCGTATCCTGCCAGCGTGAGTGATAAAACAGATGTACGCCCGGTGATGAAAGTGACATTGCGCCCCCTTATTGATCAGAATGCCTGACGGAAGATCCCGGCAATTTCTTTCTCGTTACCTTTACGCGGGTTGGAGAAGGCATTGCCGTCTTTCAGCGCCATTTCCGCCATATACGGGAAATCGGCTTCTTTGACGCCCAGCTCGCGCAGATGCTGCGGAATACCGATATCGGCTGACAGGCGAGCGATGGCGCGAATCGCCAGCTCGGCAGCATCCATGGTGGACAGACCGTCAGTGTTCTCACCCATAAACTCCGCGATGTCGGCAAATTTCTCCGGATTAGCGATCAGGTTATAGCGCGCCACGTGCGGCAGCAGGACGGCATTTGCTACGCCGTGCGGCATGTCGTACAGACCGCCAAGCTGATGCGCCATCGCGTGAACGTAGCCAAGGTTGGCGTTGTTGAAGGCCATACCCGCCAGCAAAGAGGCATAGGCCATATTCTCGCGAGCTTTCAGGTTGCTGCCCAGTGCTACGGCCTGGCGTAAGTTGCGGGCGATCAGACGAATTGCCTGGATAGCGGCGGCGTCGGTAACCGGGTTGGCATCTTTTGAAATATAGGCCTCAACGGCGTGGGTCAGGGCGTCCATTCCTGTTGCCGCAGTCAGTGGCGCAGGTTTGCCGAGCATCAGCAGTGGGTCATTAATGGAAACCGACGGCAGGTTGCGCCAACTGACAATCACAAACTTCACTTTGGTTTTGGTATTGGTCAGCACGCAGTGACGGGTGACTTCGCTGGCGGTACCGGCGGTGGTATTCACCGCGACGATCGGCGGCAGCGGATTGGTCAGGGTTTCAATCCCGGCATAGCTATAGAGATCGCCTTCGTGCGTCGCCGCGATACCGATGCCTTTACCGCAGTCATGCGGGCTACCACCGCCGACGGTAACGATGATATCGCATTGCTCTTTACGAAAAACGTCCAGGCCGTCGCGCACGTTGGTGTCTTTAGGGTTTGGCTCGACGCCGTCAAACACCACCACGTCAATACCGGCTTCACGCAGATGTTCGAGGGTTTTATCAACCGCGCCGTCCTTAATGGCTCGCAGACCTTTATCAGTCACCAGCAGCGCTTTTTTACCGCCCAACAGTTTGCAGCGTTCGCCCACGACGGAAATAGCATTCGGGCCAAAAAAGTTCACATTTGGCACCAGGTAATCAAACATACGATAGCTCATAATTTACCTTCTTAGATTTAAATTATAATTCAGAGAAACAATTCAGTGCGGTTTGCGCTAATAACATGTCTTGTTCGACAGTACCGCCACTTACGCCGACAGCACCGATTAATTTATCGTTTAACATGACAGGTAAGCCGCCACCAAAAATAACGATCCGCTGTTGATTCGTTAGCTGTAAACCATATAGTGACGCACCCGGTTGTACCGCGTCGGTAATTTCATGGGTCCCCTGCCGCAGACAGCAGGCGGTATACGCTTTATTAAGAGAAATATCACAGCTGGTGACGAACGCGTCGTCCATGCGTTGCATCAGCAGCGTGTTGCCGCCGCGATCCACCACGGAAAAGACCACCGGCACGTTGATCTCAAGCGCTTTAGCCTCGACGGCCTGCGCCATTTTTTTCGCCGCCGCCAGCGTAATGGTGGCGATTGGTTGGCTCTTATTCACAGTCTCTCCTGAAAATGTTGTAGGGCTGATGTCACGAAAATATCGCGATACAGCTATTTTTTATCATTGGGTTTGGCTTTATTTTCTCGCCGCGCGTTATTAAGTCAATAGGGTGAAAATTTAAAAAGTATTAATTTAATTTTGTGTATTAGTGTTTATTGATAATGATCATTTAACTTCGTCACAATTCGCTACGAATATTCCTGAGAACCGTTTCAATATGGAACGATGAATTTTTATTACGTGCCAAATTGGAACGAAATTAATTTTATTTTTTTATTGCTGTGCTCATTTAGAGTTCGGCCATTGCTGATGAAAGGCGAATGCCGGGAGGTGTGTCCCCGGCAATACGGCCCGGCGTCCCTATTTTTTATCTTTTGAGTCCATAAACTATGAGAAGATCAAAACGATTCGAAGTGCTTGCGAAGCGCCCTGTAAATCAGGATGGGCTGATTGGCGAATGGCCTGAAGAGGGACTGATCGCCATGGAAAGCCCCTACGATCCGGCTTCGTCGGTGAAGGTAGAGAATGGTCGTATTGTTGAGCTGGACGGCAAGAGCCGCGCCGAGTTCGACATGATTGACCGTTTTATTGCCGACTACGCGATTAACGTGGCTGAAACTGAACGGGCAATGCGGCTCGACGCGCTGGAGATCGCCAGAATGCTGGTGGATATCCACGTCAGCCGGGAAGAGATTGTTGCTATTACCACCGCTATCACCCCGGCGAAAGCGGTGGAGGTGATGGCGCAAATGAACGTGGTGGAAATGATGATGGCGCTGCAAAAAATGCGCGCCAGACGCACGCCGTCCAACCAGTGCCATGTCACCAACCTGAAAGACAACCCGGTACAGATTGCCGCCGATGCGGCTGAAGCGGGGATCCGTGGTTTTTCAGAACAGGAAACGACGGTCGGGATCGCCCGCTATGCGCCGTTTAACGCCCTGGCGCTGCTGGTCGGTTCCCAGTGCGGTCGCCCCGGCGTGCTGACGCAATGTTCCGTTGAGGAGGCGACTGAGCTGGAGCTGGGGATGCGCGGGTTAACCAGCTACGCCGAAACCGTGTCGGTATACGGTACAGAGTCTGTGTTTACCGACGGCGATGATACGCCGTGGTCCAAAGCGTTTCTCGCCTCGGCCTATGCGTCTCGCGGACTGAAAATGCGTTACACCTCTGGCACCGGTTCGGAAGCGCTGATGGGCTATTCCGAGAGTAAATCGATGCTCTATCTGGAGTCGCGCTGCATCTTTATCACCAAAGGCGCGGGCGTACAGGGGCTGCAAAACGGTGCGGTCAGCTGTATTGGCATGACCGGCGCGGTGCCGTCGGGGATCCGCGCGGTGCTGGCGGAAAACCTGATTGCCTCAATGCTCGACCTTGAAGTGGCCTCCGCCAATGACCAGACCTTTTCCCACTCTGATATTCGCCGTACCGCCCGTACCCTGATGCAAATGCTTCCCGGCACCGACTTTATCTTCTCCGGCTATAGCGCCGTACCGAACTACGACAACATGTTTGCCGGGTCGAACTTCGACGCGGAAGACTTCGATGATTACAACATTCTGCAACGCGATCTGATGGTTGATGGTGGTCTGCGTCCTGTAACCGAAGAAGAAACCATCGCCATCCGCAACAAGGCGGCACGCGCCATTCAGGCAGTGTTCCGCGAACTGGGCCTGCCGCTGATTAGCGATGAAGAAGTCGAAGCTGCTACTTATGCTCACGGCAGCAAAGATATGCCCGCGCGCAATGTGGTGGAAGATCTGGCCGCCGTGGAAGAGATGATGAAGCGCAATATCACCGGGCTGGATATCGTCGGCGCACTAAGCCGTAGCGGTTTCGAAGATATCGCCAGTAACATCCTCAATATGCTGAGACAGCGTGTTACCGGTGATTACCTGCAAACGTCGGCTATTCTGGATCGCCAGTTCGACGTCGTCAGCGCCGTCAACGACATCAATGATTATCAGGGACCTGGTACCGGCTATCGCATCAGTGCCGAACGCTGGGCGGAAATTAAAAATATTGCGGGCGTGGTTCAGCCCGGCTCGATCGAATAAGGCGGTACACAGTGGAATGCACAACTGAACGTAAGCCGGTTTTCATCTTACAGGTGAGCGAAGGCGAGGCGGCTAAAGCGGACGAACGCGTGGATGAAGTCGTGATAGGCGTCGGCCCGGCCTTTGATAAGTATCAGCATAAAACCTTGATTGATATGCCGCACAACGCGATTTTGAAAGAGCTGGTTGCTGGCATCGAAGAAGAGGGGCTGCATGCGCGAGTAGTGAGGATCCTGCGCACCTCAGATGTTTCTTTTATGGCATGGGATGCGGCAAATCTCAGCGGCTCAGGCATTGGGATTGGTATCCAGTCGAAAGGAACCACGGTGATTCATCAGCGCGATCTGCTGCCGCTAAGTAACCTGGAACTGTTTTCTCAGGCTCCGCTGCTGACGCTGGAAACCTATCGTCAGATTGGTAAAAACGCCGCACGCTATGCACGCAAAGAGTCGCCTTCGCCGGTGCCAGTGGTCAATGACCAGATGGTGCGCCCTAAATTTATGGCCAAGGCCGCGCTGTTTCACATCAAAGAAACCAAACACGTGGTGCAGGATGCTGCGCCTGTCACGTTGCATATTGCACTGGTAAGGGAATGACCATGAACGACAACATCATGACCGCGCAGGATTACCCATTAGCCACCCGCTGCCCGGAGAAAATCCGGACGCCTGGCGGCAAGCCGCTAACCGACATTACCCTTGAGAATGTGCTGGCGGGCCGCGTAGGGCCGCAGGATGTGCGTATTTCTCAGCAAACGCTGGAGTACCAGGCGCAGATTGCCGAGCAGATGCAGCGTCATGCCGTGGCGCGCAATTTTCGTCGTGCGGCAGAACTGATTGCGATCCCGGATGCCCGCATTCTGGAGATCTACAACGCACTGAGGCCGTTTCGTTCTTCGTTCGCCGAGTTGCAGGCCATTGCCGATGAACTGGAACACACCTGGCACGCCACGGTGAACGCCGGGTTTGTCCGCGAGTCGGCAGAGGTATACCAGCAGAGAAATAAGCTGCGTAAAGGCAGTCAGTGACGGAGGCAGCATGCCGTTAATTGCAGGGATCGATATCGGCAACGCCACCACTGAAGTGGCGTTGGCGCAGGATGGCCGGTTTATCGGCAGCGGGATTGTCGCCACGACCGGGATGAAAGGCACGCGGGAGAATATCGCCGGGGTGGTCGCGTCCCTGCAGCAGGCGCTGGATAAAACGCCGTGGTCGCTGCAGGACGTGGCAAAAATCTGCATCAACGAGGCCGCACCGGTGATTGGCGATGTGGCGATGGAAACCATCACTGAAACCATCATTACCGAATCAACGATGATTGGTCATAACCCGCAAACGCCCGGCGGCGTTGGCGTGGGCATGGGAACCACCATCGCCGTGGAGAAGTTGGCGGCGTTGAGCGAGGATCGATTTGCCCAGGGCTGGATACCGTTGGTGGGTGAGGAGATGGATTTCCTTGAGGCGGTTTGGTTTATCAATGAAGCGCTGGATCGCGGCGTCAACGTGGTGGCGGCCATCCTGAAAAAAGATGATGGCGTGCTGGTGAATAATCGCCTGCATCGGCCAATACCGGTGGTTGATGAAGTCACTCTACTGGAGAAGGTGCCGGAAGGCGTGCTGGCGGCGGTGGAAGTGGCGGCCCCGGGACAGGTGGTGCGGGTGCTGTCGAATCCTTACGGTATCGCAACCTTCTTTGCCCTGACCCCTGAGGAAACACAAACTATTGTCCCCATCGCCAGAGCGCTGATTGGCAACCGTTCCGCTGTGGTGCTGAAAACCCCGCAGGGAGATGTGCGATCAAGAGTGATCCCGGCGGGTAAGATCTTTATCCGTGGTGAAAAGCGTGGCGGTGAAGCCGACGTAGCGCAAGGCGCGCAGGCCATTATGCAGGCGATGAGCGCCTGCGCGCCCGTGTGTGATATTCGTGGTGAAGCAGGCACGCACGCAGGCGGCATGCTGGAGCGGGTGCGAAAGGTAATGGCGTCCCTGACCGGCCATGAGATGAGCGCGATATACATCCAGGATCTGCTGGCGGTGGATACGTTTATTCCGCGCAAGGTGCAGGGCGGGATGGCCGGCGAGTGCGCCATGGAAAATGCCGTCGGGATGGCGGCGATGGTGAAAGCGGACCGTCTGCAAATGCAGGTTATCGCCCGCGAACTGAGCGCCCGACTGCAGACCGAGGTGGTGGTGGGCGGCGTGGAGGCCAACATGGCCATCGCCGGGGCGTTAACCACTCCCGGCTGTGCGGCGCCGCTGGCGATCCTCGATCTCGGCGCCGGCTCGACGGATGCGGCGATCGTCAACGCGGAGGGGCAGATAACGGCGGTCCATCTCGCCGGGGCGGGGAATATGGTCAGCCTGTTGATTAAAACCGAGCTGGGCCTCGAGGATCTTTCGCTGGCGGAAGCGATAAAAAAATACCCGCTGGCCAAAGTGGAAAGCCTGTTCAGTATTCGTCACGAGAATGGCGCGGTGGAGTTCTTTCGGGAAGCCCTCAGCCCGGCGGTGTTCGCCAAAGTGGTGTACATCAAGGAGGGCGAACTGGTGCCGATCGATAACGCCAGCCCGCTGGAAAAAATTCGTCTCGTGCGCCGGCAGGCGAAAGAGAAAGTGTTTGTCACCAACTGCCTGCGCGCGCTGCGCCAGGTCTCACCCGGCGGTTCCATTCGCGATATCGCCTTTGTGGTGCTGGTGGGCGGCTCATCGCTGGACTTTGAGATCCCGCAGCTTATCACGGAAGCCTTGTCGCACTATGGCGTAGTCGCCGGGCAGGGCAATATTCGGGGAACAGAAGGGCCGCGCAATGCGGTCGCCACCGGGCTGCTACTGGCCGGTCAGGCGAATTAAACGGGCGCTCGCGCCAGCCTCTCTCTTTAACGTGCTATTTCAGGATGCCGATAATGAACCAGACTTCTACCTTAACCGGGCAGTGCGTGGCCGAGTTTCTTGGCACCGGATTGCTCATTTTCTTCGGCGCGGGCTGCGTCGCTGCGCTGCGGGTCGCCGGGGCCAGCTTTGGTCAGTGGGAGATCAGTATTATCTGGGGCCTTGGCGTCGCCATGGCCATCTACCTGACGGCCGGTGTCTCCGGCGCGCACCTTAATCCGGCGGTGACCATTGCCCTGTGGCTGTTCGCCTGTTTTGAACGCCGCAAGGTGCTGCCGTTTATTGTTGCCCAGACGGCCGGGGCCTTCTGCGCCGCCGCGCTGGTGTATGGGCTCTATCGCCAGCTGTTTCTCGATCTTGAACAGAGTCAGCATATCGTGCGCGGCACTGCCGCCAGCCTTAACCTGGCCGGGGTCTTTTCCACGTACCCGCATCCACATATCACTTTTATACAAGCGTTTGCCGTTGAGACCACCATCACGGCAATCCTGATGGCGATGATCATGGCCCTGACCGACGACGGCAACGGAATTCCGCGCGGGCCGCTGGCGCCGTTGCTGATTGGCTTGCTGATCGCCGTGATCGGCGCGTCGATGGGGCCGCTAACCGGCTTTGCGCTGAATCCGGCGCGCGACTTCGGCCCAAAACTGTTTACCAGTCTGGCCGGGTGGGGCTCGATCGCCTTTACCGGTGTGCTGGCGATCCCTTACTTTCTGGTGCCGCTGCTGGCGCCGGTGGTGGGGGCGATTATCGGGGCGTTTTTGTATCGCAAGCTTATCGGCCGCTTTCTGCCGTGCGAATGCGGTATCGATGAGTAAAGCGGGACCCGCCGCAGCGCGGCGGGTTTCCCCGGCCTGATGCCGGGGGGGTTATTTTTTGATGACCGCGCTGAGATCGCCAAGTTTAGCGGCGGGGTTCTTGTGGCACTCCTGCAGCATTTTCGGTACCGAAACGGTCTCGACTTCATGCCAGTCAACATAGTCGCCGCCGCTAAAGTCGGTGTTGCGATTCACTACCCAGAAGGCCACCGGGGTCATGCTTTTTGGGTTCATATCCATAAATTCCTGACAGGTCATATTCTGCGGCGTGGTTTCCTCAACCGCGAACGCCGGGCTGGTCATCAGACAGAATGTGGTAGCCGCCACGGTCAATACGAGTGCTTTAGGGAAGGTGCGAACAAGTCCCTGATATGAGATCATGTTTGTCATCTGGAGCCATGGAACAGGGTTCATTATGAGGCGATTGATTGAGCCAGAACTGGCAGAAAAGGCCGTACTGAAAATGGATGCCAATGGCTTTGAAGAATGCCTGTCTTTGTGCCAAAAGCTGCGTTCCGCATATGAACGTAGGGATGTTTATCTGGCGCACCAGCTAAACCTCACTCTGCGGCTGAAGCTTTACATATACGCCGGTCTGCCTGAGTTTTTCAAAATTGTAACCCAACTGTGGATTAACCTGTGGCCAACTCTGAGTTACACGTTCGAATCTGACTCGGAGGATAAATGGCCAATATTTTTCTCGTCGCTTGAACTCGCTCTTTCAAACAGGGATGCAGGGGCAGCAGCAGATGCCATTAGAGAGTCACTGGATAAGGGGTTGCGGATCTATCTCAGCTTGTTAACCGAGCAAGGTGAGTAAACCGGCTACTAGTAGCCGGTTCGGATTCAACGTTTGAGGGTTTGCATCATCAGGGAGGGTTTAGGAATTGGTTCTTTCTGCTCAGCAGGCTTATCCGAATCAATGATGGTTGTTGCTCGGATACCTGTGGCCTGGGTTTCCACTGGTGAAGAATTCCGTTCAACGGCAATGCCCAGCGTTTGCGACAGAATGTTGCTCAGCGTTTCGGCATTAAACGATGTCGTGGTTTGTGCGGCCAGCAAATTTATTAACCGAGGGTCGAGCTCATGCAAGGCAGACGCAATTACCAGTGCCTTACGGTAAAATTCCCCCCGGGATCGGCGGGGTAAGCGCTCCATAATATCAAGAGCTTTACCGTCTTCTGGATTATTGCCGGGGCGGAGCCAGACGAGTAAACGTTTATCTTCTTCCATCACATAACCTCGTTTAGACGCTTGCCATTGCTTTGACGAGCGCGAGCTGCGCGTCAGGCGCTTTGATGACATCCAGCTTAGGGAATAGTTCGACAATATGAGAATGGATGAGCTCAGCACCGCCCCCGGCCAGTATGATTTTGTGGACGCTGTTCTGACGACGTATATCAGCTGCAACAGCTTCGGCCAGATTTTTCGACTCAGAATCGATAACGTCAATGATGGCATCAATTTTAGAGTGATCATTGACCGCAGAAGCAATCAACGCTCTATCATGACGGTTTTTAATGATGATATCCGCAATGGCATAACTACTTGGAGACTGGGCATCCTGGAGCGCAGCCATAACAGCTTTTGTCACTCGTGAAACGCCAACATCGCTGTTGCCAAAGATATCAGATATGCCCTCCATTGCCCCCTGAATGATGGCCAGGTCTAGGGTTGTTCCCCCCAGATCGACAACCAGGGTTCGTGTAAGCTGCGTGGTTGTTTTAGGATCAATCAGATATTCAGCCGCAGGTACTGATTCAGGCATTACGTTAACTTTTACAACATGAAAAGTTTCGCCATTATTCAGGGTTATTGGGCCCATAACGTTGGCCTTTTTCTTTTCAATATTAGCTTCGTTCAACTGCGCATCGCTCGTGAAGAACATGGCCACCGGCAGTGTCACTGTAAGTTCAACATCCTGTGGCTCAAGACCGGAAGTCAAAAGGGCATGATGAATTGCTACGCGACTTACAGCGTCGAACTGGAAAGAGGTATGCGTTGTTGTAATTGCAGATGTTGAACCAATGTCGTGAGTAAATTTCCGCCCATCAATGAGATAGTTGTAGATAGTTTTACCACCAAATGCGAGTGGAGTAGCCCAGCCTTCGCGGAAGGCGTTCTGCGAAACATGAGTTTTGATTTCACCATTCTCAATCCAGGCAAGTTTTACGTTCGTTGAGCCGTCATCACAAGCGATGTTCATCATGGTATATACCTCATTAAAATGTTCAAAAGTATCAAAAATCTCTGCCATTTTAGATAGTAAGCCATCCTGAAGCAAGGAATGCGCACCTGTAGCGCACGTTTAATGTCCACAAAATGACTATGAAAAGTGAATTACGAGTGAGTAAAACAGGAACGATTCTATCGGATTGAAATCTGGCGGGGTAAACGAGAAAGAGGGATGTATACGTACATGCAGAGGTCGGTAGCCCTGGAACACCAACGGAAAAAGTAACAAACCACCCGAAAAATGAACCAGTGCCACCAGACTAAATTGTGACAATCGATAGCCAATACTGCAAGAGAACCTAAGAATAAAAGGTATCGCTATATGACAGCTCAGTCGGTAAAATCGAGGAAACCATGTCGGATCACCATTGTAGTTTCTGGTTAGTTCAATAATGAGGTATCCCCAATGACATCCATTCTGCTTACTTCTGATTCTGTTGATGGGTACACTTTTTGTATTTCTACTGATGGTAATGGATGTAAGCTGTCAGTCAGGCCAGAATACCGGCGCAATGGCACACAAACTTATGATGGCTGGTTTCCCAGATACTACTCAAAGCCTCAGTATGCTAAAGCAGCGTTAACAAGGTTCCTTGGAGAATCTGTTAACTGGTCACCACGGACGGGGCTCAGTTAGTCACAGGATACGTAACAGCCTGAGTCCGAGGATACCAACAAGTCAAGAGAACCCCCTGATAAACCCTTAACAATCAACACCTTACCTTGGTGCGCTTAATGAACCTTATGTTGAATTATGGTTAAGTAGTCGATTTTATGGTTGGAAGTGCCTGTTTGCAGTAAAATGCAGTTCATTACCTTTAACCACTGGAACTAGACATGGCTAATGAAGATCTCCCCTCTGGGTGCAAACGCTGTAAAGGATGCAATCAGGTTAAACCCTTCGAAGAATTCGGTAAGGAACTTAAGGGTAAGTTTGGCCTTAAAAGTAAATGCAAGTTGTGCATTAGCGATAAAAACAGAAATTATGCTGCCGGTTCCGGTGCAGGTGTAAAACTCCAAAACAATAAAAAATACCAGACCGAGCATAAGAGTGAACTGGCAGAAAAGATGAGAGTAAGACGGGCAAAGAAAAAATTTGGAGATAACTATGAAGCATATCTAGCATCTTTAGAAAGGATTAAAAACCTCTGATAATTACATAACAACCTTAGCCAATAAGACACAAAGATTATGTATTGTTGCTTTTATTTCAAAGCATCAACTTTATTGAAAAGTTACGCTATACACTGTGCAATTTATTATGCTGATTTAATTTGGTGATTATATGAGTTGTCATGACAGAGACATCAATAAGATCCTTCAATCATTCACTCACTTAATGGTTGAAGCAAAAAAAAGCATCTTTCATTCAAAATCAATGAAGGTTCAAGGTCTTCAGTTAGTAGATGAGTTATACATCCGTGCCCGGACGGGAAAAATGTCATACCTCGGTTCGTCGGTACTGGTAGTCGCAACCATTTCAGTGAAGACCCCAGGCAAAGGATTTTTCAGACAGTTACTCTCGAAATTAAAAGAAGCAGCTGAGACAAATAACTACATCTTAAAGGTTGAGAATGTCATCAGCACCGAACTTAGGGAGTTTCTTATCAGAGAGGGTTTTTCATTTCCTGGTGAACGGTGGATGTGCGGTTCCGGCTACTGGGCTCCATCATCACTTAGGCTTAATGACCAATTAAGCACCCTCCCCGTCTAATATGAGGCCGTAAATGTTCATAACCCCTGAAGTTGCTTATGTCTGCGAGCTGTTACATAAATATGATGTACTTCCACTCGAATGTGATGGTCATACTATGGTTGTAAGTTGCCTGCTAGATAGATTCTGTATACCGCACCAGCGCATCGTTGGAGAAGTAACGTTGGCTGGAACTGGCCAGATAATTCGACCTCATCTGTGGATAGAGTATGACGAATACATAATAGATTACCGCCTCCGCATGTGGGCAAGGAAAACCGAAGATAATGTTAGTCTAGTGCCTCATGGCATCTTTATCGAAGATAAAAGTCAGGCAATTTACACTGCTCAAAGAATTGCAAATAAAGCCATGATATCAGACTCGATAATTGATTTTATGACAGATGGGTTATGGACTAAGATTCTCCTAGAAATCCCTGGTAAAAAAAGAATTACATAAAGCAGGAGGATTAAGTTTGTTCATAAAGTTTTTCTTCACTGACACTCAAAGCAAAGATGTCTTTTTCCAAGCACCAATCTTAGAAAATATTTGCTTTTCTACTGACTCAAGTTGGTTCATTAAAAGATGATAGTTGAATCGCCACGGATAATCTAGACACTTCCGAGCCGTTGATAATACTGGTTTTCATATTCTGTCGGTGAAATCTGATCGCTAGAACCATGCCGACGCTTACTGTTATAAAACATTTCGATGTAATCAAAAATATCGCTGCGGGCTTCTTCCCGCGTTCCGTAGATCTTTTTCTTTATCCGTTCGCGTTTCAACAATTGGAAAAAGCTTTCTGCAACCGCATTATCATGGCAGTTACCGCGACGGCTCATGCTGCCCTCCAGGCCGTGTGATTTCAGGAACGACTGCCACTCATGGCTTGTGTACTGACTGCCCTGATCCGAATGAACCAGCACCTGTTTTTGGGGATTACGCCGCCATACAGCCATCAGCAGTGCGTTCAGGACAATGTCCTTTGCCATCCGGGATTGCATGGACCAGCCGATAATTTTGCGTGAGAACAGATCAACAACCACGGCAAGATACAGCCAGCCTTCGTGGGTTCTGATGTAGGTTATATCCGTTACCCAACGCTCATTCGGAGCATCCGGATTGAACTGTCGCTGGAGCCTGTTGGGCGACACGATACTGGCCTCGCCTTTACGTGCCCGCGGGCTCCGGTATCCGACCTGAGCCTTTATCCCGACACGTTTCATCAGTCGCCAGACTCTGTTCACTCCGCACTGTTGCCCGCTGTCCCGCAGATCCAGATGGATTTTACGATAACCATAGACGCATCCCGATTCCAGCCAGAACTGTTTAATCTGTCCTGTCAGTCTCAGGTCTGCCTGATGGCGTTGTGAATGCGGCTGCTGAAGCCAGGCGTAAAAACCACTGGGATGAACATCCAGCACCCGACAGAGCAGGCGAACAGGCCAGCAACAGGTGTTGTCACGGATAAAGGCGTACCTCAGTCGGACAGCTTTGCGAAGTACGCCGCGGCTTTCCTGAGAAACTCCCGGTTCACACGCATAACTCGGGATCTTGCTGGAGAGAGTAACCCAGTGATTTTGCCCTTCGTTTAAGCCCGTCGAGTACGCGATTACGGTAGCGCTCTTCATAATAATCCGCGCCAGGATCGACATATTTCTGACCGTATTTAAGGGCATTGTAGAACAGTATTGCCAGTTTTCTTGCCGTTGCAGTGACTGCTTTTGCTTTCCCGATACGGGATGATAATCGACGATAAAAAGCACCCAGCGCTGTATCGCTCCGGCCAATTGTTGTGGCTGCCAGTCTTAGTGCAGCAGCAATTCGACTGGATGAACGCCGTGTTTTCGAGGACAGTACTTTTCCACCGGAGATCTTATTCCCCGGGGACAAACACAGCCACGAGGTAAAATGGCTCGCATCCGGCCAGCGATTCATGTCAGTACCGCATTCGGCAACGAATTTTAGTGCCAGATAAGGTCCGAACCCATGTATCTGTGTCAGGTCTGCTCCGGTAATTTTCCAGAGTAATGGCCTGACATCAAAGGAAAGCTGATTGGGCTGTTTTGTACGATGTCTGGCGGAGGGCAATACTCCTTCAGGCTCTTCAGTTCCGGTGCTGAGCTGCAATAATGAAGTTTCGATTTGATCATCACACTCACGGATTTTTTCCTGGTAAAAATCGAAAAATGCCACCGACTGTTCAAGTGCAAAAAGATGTTCAGGCTGCCAGTTCCCTGTCAGTGCCTGTTGAAGAACCTCTGGCGTCTTTTTACATCTGACATCACGATACTGGATCAATACTGAAGGATCGCGCTCACCACTGACAATAGCTCTGACGATTGAAAGACCGGTAACGCCAGTAATATCCGATACGGCATGATGCAATTGAACATTCATCTGCATCAACGCCTTCTGCATATGTTGGATATGAGCAGCCCGGTATTCAGTCAGGCGTTCCCGTTGTCTCAAATAAGACCTGAGTACGGAAATGTCGTGTTCAGGTCTGAAACTGGCCCGAAGAAGGCCAAATGAATGCAGCTTCTGCAGCCACTGTGCGTCATTGACATCAGTCTTGCGACCGGGAACATTTTTTGCGTCTCTGGCATTAACAAGGATCACATTGAAACCCGCAGCCTCAAGGATCTCAAAAGCAGGCAACCAGTAAACGCCAGTGGACTCCATGGCAATGGTCGTAATGTGACAGGTTTTGAGCCAGTCGGACATCCGATGAAGGTCGCCAGTGAAACTTTGAAAAGTTCTGACCGGCTCGGCGTCAGCATCCGGTGGAACGGCGACTACGTGGAATTCAGCGCCAATATCAACGCCCGCAGCATGAGGATGGATAACAGACATTCGGGAGGATTTTTTCATGGAAATCTCCTTGCTCATTTTTCGATGAACGAAGGAGGGGACGACGGAGAAATCACCTTCCTGAACGGGATCAAAGTCACCACTGCCGGATCCGCCACAGTCCCTGAACCATGTTTTTTTACGGGGTCATACCACCAAAAGGCCGACGGCTGCTTCCTTCGCTAAATTAGCCTGCCAACTTTTCCGGGGAGTTTCTGAGACTCAGGACGGGGTTTCACCCATGGACAGTTTTTTAATATGTCCCGTTCGTCGGTAACCCGTTTCAGCTCTTTCTGGAGACGGCGGATCTCGGCCTGAACATCTGACTGTTCTTTATTAGTGGAAGAATCCGGACCGTACTTCTTTATCCAGGCGTAAAGGCTGTGGGTGGTGATATCGAGACGTGTTGCAACGCTGGCAACAGAATAACCGCGATCAACAACCTGTTTGACTGCTTCAATTTTAAACTCTTCGGGATAACGCTTACTGCTCATGGGCACCTCTCTTTAAGCCATCTTAAATGACTCTGAGGTGTCTGTTAAACCCGTGGCGATTCAAGTCAGGAGTCTCAGCTCCAATGTTCCCTTCCCACTTTAGAATCAATTCACTTACCTTCCCTTTTAATGTTGCAAGGAGAACAAGCTGTTTCTTCGCGAATACAATCTCTTCCTGATGTATGTTTTTCTTTGCCATTGTAGTGTAGGTTCCATATCCATGTTGATTTATGTTAAGGATTACATTTTATTAACAATATTTTTATTGATTGTAAACACAAATCTCAATGGAATAGCATGAATTAAAGTCATCACGACCATTTTACCTAGTAGTATCAGCATGATAGTAAGTGAAATCAGATTATAAAAAGCAGATAGTCATATCGAACAAAAAGATAATTGAAATAAAACAAAAAACCATCACTGTTAAGTGATGGTTAATGATTTCAATATGGAATTATTTAGTAATCAAACAAAATAACCAGGATTATTAATCAGATCACTTTGTTGAGTACTATGTGCCATTTCAACAAATTCAGACACGCTTGTAATTTCATTGAGTGTGGTGATTGCGAATAATCGAAAAGAAAACTCTTTATTACCTTTTCTTGGGTAGATGTTCAGGAAAAAATTCAACTTTTGACCAACCGGACACATACTTGAAACCGCAGCATAAGATTGTGTCTGTCTGAGGTACTGAGTGAGGAATTGAGCAAGATCAACACCCTCATCAGACGTTAACGACCTGGATGTCTGAACCTTTAATAACCTTACAAGGTTATCTATGGCGGTCTGAATAGGAAGAAGTTCTATCTGAGGAACCTTCAAAAAATCAGCTATGATAATACCAAGTAACTGGCTCTGATCGTTCATGAAATTATGGATATAAAGAAAGTGTGAGTCACCGAATCTTTCAGCAGAATCATACTTAAAATTCCATTCATTCAATACTGCACTGTACTTCATTTTATTCATGGTTAGCTCCTCTTTATATAAAAAAAGATTAACGCAACATTCATCGGTGACGAAATTCTAAGACCCGTTAATTTCGCCCCCTATTGGGGTCATAAAAAATTGTCACGCTACGGCCTGTCTGGCAGAATCCCCTGAAACCGATTTGCGATAAGTAACCCTGATGAAAAACCTCATTAATGATGTTGCGACTGAAGCACGGGCATTACTGAACGGTATCCTCGCTGACTGTGATACCGATGACACAACGGGCACATGCCTATTTGCCAGTCTGCTATTAGCTCGTCTGGCACATAGCAAAGGGTTATCAGCTGTGATTAGAGGTGGCGATGGGAAATCTGACGGCGGGTTATTCACTATGTATGGCGGGTTCGGTCATTACTGGTGTGAGATCTCCAACAACGATGAATTCCATATTGTTGATATATCGGCAGATCAATTTGGCTTCGAAGGAGTTATCGTTAAGAACATCAAAGAGGTAGAAGGCTGGCCACGTTACATCCCTGGAAACCAGGATGTCGTAAATGCTGGAGTTGAGGAGCTCTTCAACCACGGATACTAAATGGTCGAGTCTAAGTGCGATTTATACACCTCAAAACGCCCCCATTCTCGATTCAAGAATTATTGATTTACAAGTAATATCAGAAATATTTAGTTCACTCTAAGGCAAGTGAATGAAGAAGAAATTACCGTCATGGTCACCAGCTGAAGATCTGAAGCTTATAAAAGGGCTTAAGGATGGTTACTCATTTGCAGCGCTTACGTCCATTCTTGGATACAATGAAAGGATAATCCAGTTAAGATGTATCGAGTTGGATTTATACCTTCTCATAAGAGAAAATCTCTCCGAGCCTAACGAAATTACCCTCAAGCCTAACTCTTCAATCAGAGTGCCACCGGCTGAACCAGCTTCAGGTATAACTCTTAAAACCCTGCTAGATAATGGATGGGTAGCACACTGCATAAATGGTGAAAATGTTCTGTACTCTCCAGAATGGTGGCGAACAAGAAACACAAGCCTGTTAGTACCCGAAGATGAGGATACTGATCAGCTACATAAGAAAACATCTTCACACCTCATTACCGGTAAACCGTGGACTCCTGACGATACTCGGGTCTTACTTAAGGCGATACAACATGGTATCAGTAAAACGGCACTTGCCGAGCTTACCTTAAGAAGCCATCAATCCACTCTTCAGCAACTTATAGAGCTTGGAATGATTACCGTGGGCGCTGAAGACGATTCATCTAGTACGGTTATATGGTTAAATAAAAAAATAAGTTCTGCGAAATTATCAAAAAAACGTTTTCTTGATGTCCTGCCACTAATCGAATTCGGCTGGCACATTGATGGATTCGACCTTACCGCCCCAGATTGGTGGAGCAAGCATATAGTGCTTAATGAAATTATCTATGAAACCGTACCAGATAAAACCATTTCAAATTACCCGGCCAGAACTGACATTGATTGTGATAGTGAAAAACCACAACAAATTAAGGAAAGATCAGTGCCTGAACGGAACCAAAGAGAACCACAAAAACCAGCCAAATGGGTATGTGGAAACTATAAGTTTTTAATTACACTTCTATCTGAGCATCGTTCAATAGAAGTGATTGCCAAGAAAATGAATAGGACAGATGGCGCGATTAGGTCACGTCTACAGCATATCGGTATAACGCGTTACGAGAAACCAACAAAACCTGGTGAAAAAGGAAGTGTCATTAAAGCTACATCAATTTCTACAGATATCTTCAGAAACCAGCCATTTTTTGTGAAGAGATTACTCATAGATGCCGGATGGTCTGAAAAAAACAATGAATTGCATTGCCCGGTCTGGTGGAGCAATTATCCACACAACGTTTAACGGGCTTAGTCACGAACTCTACCCTGGAGAACTATATGTTTGATTATTTTAACAGACCATTTGACACTTTCGACTGGGCGCTGATTATAGGATGCGGAATCCTTTTTGTCGGGCACTTTATCTGGAAAATCTTCTTCAGCGATGAAGGCCGTAGGAAAATTGATAATGAAGCGCCGCCTCCAATCATGACTCAGAAAGTAGATGATGAAACGGATGGTAAATAAGCACACAAAAATAAAACGCCCTTAAGTTATATATAGTACCTTGAACTATGTATATTGTGTATTAAGGCAGAGAAATCTGCCTTTTTATTTGACAATAAACTCTTTAGAATTATAGTGTATTGTATGTTTAACGTGTATAAAGGAATGAACCTTGTCATCGGTTAAAGTCAAAGCAACTATCGTAGAAGATAATACTGGCATTAAAAGTCAGCTCCCCATCTTGATCACCGAACAAGGTGAAGTTGGTTCAGTTACCGATTACTTGCTAAAGATGGAAGCTGATGGTGCTAGTAATGCTTGGTAATGACTCCAACTTAATGATAGTGTTTTATGTTCAGATAATGCCCGATGACCTTGTCATGCAGCTCCACCGATTTTGAGAACGACAGTGACTTCCGTCCCAGCCTTGCCAGATGTTGTCTCAGATTCAGGTTATGTCGCTCAATGCGCTGAGTGTAACGCTTGCTGATAACGTGCAGCTTTCCCTTCAGGCGGGATTCATACAGCGGCCAGCCATCCGTCATCCATACCACGACCTCAAAGGCCGACAGCAGGCTCAGAAGACGCTCCAGTGTGGCCAGAGTGCGTTCACCGAATACGTGCGCCACAACCGTCTTCCGGAGCCTGTCATACGCGTAAAACAGCCAGCGCTGGCGCGATTTAGCCCCGACGTATCCCCACTGTTCGTCCATTTCCGCGCAGACGATGACGTCACTGCCCGGCTGTATGCGCGAGGTTACCGACTGCGGCCTGAGTTTTTTAAATGGCGGAAAATCGTGTTGAGGCCAACGCCCATAATGCGGGCGGTTGCCCGGCATCCAACGCCATTCATGGCCATATCAATGATTTTCTGGTGCGTA
>NZ_ALNJ01000059.1:0-11365 GCF_000293135.1 Klebsiella sp. OBRC7
ATCGGCTTTGGCGCCAACGCGCGTACCGCGCTGATTACCCGCGGGCTGGTTGAGATGTCGCGCCTCGGGGAGGCCCTGGGTGCCGATCCGGAGACCTTTATGGGGATGGCGGGCTTAGGCGATCTGGTGCTCACCTGCACCGATAACCAGTCGCGTAACCGCCGCTTCGGCATGATGCTCGGTCAGGGCATGGATGTGCAAAGCGCGCAGGAGAAGATTGGCCAGGTGGTTGAAGGCTATCGCAATACCAAAGAGGTTCGCGTTCTGGCGCAGCGTTTAGGCGTCGAAATGCCAATAACCGAGGAAATTTATCAGGTATTGTATTGCGGAAAAATTGCGCGCGAGGCAGCATTGACCTTATTAGGTCGTGCACGCAAGGACGAGCGTAGCAACTAACTGCGATGGAACCTGGATCACCTGAATGACCCGGCCAGCAAAGAACTGGCCGGTCATTATTATATCGTCTGGAGTCAGCAATGCCGTGTGAAGAACTGGATATCGTCTGGAATAATATTAAAGCCGAAGCTCGGGCTTTAGCTGACTGTGAGCCAATGCTCGCCAGTTTTTACCACGCCACGCTACTCAAGCACGAAAATCTCGGCAGCGCCCTGAGCTATATGCTGGCGAATAAACTGGCTTCTCCGATCATGCCCGCCATCGCGATTCGTGAAGTGGTGGAAGAGGCCTACGCCGCCGACCCGGAAATGATCGCCTCCGCCGCCTGCGATATTCAGGCGGTGCGAACGCGCGACCCGGCGGTGGATAAATACTCCACCCCGCTGCTCTATCTGAAAGGATTTCACGCGCTGCAGGCCTATCGCATCGGCCACTGGCTGTGGAATCAGGGGCGTCGGGCGCTGGCGATCTTCCTGCAAAATCAGGTTTCCGTATCGTTCCAGGTGGATATCCACCCGGCGGCGAAGATTGGTCGCGGGATCATGCTGGACCACGCCACCGGCATCGTCGTCGGCGAAACGGCGGTGATTGAAGACGACGTATCGATTCTGCAATCCGTGACCCTTGGCGGTACCGGTAAAACCAGCGGCGATCGTCATCCGAAAATTCGCGAAGGGGTGATGATTGGCGCCGGGGCGAAAATCCTTGGCAATATCGAAGTCGGGCGCGGGGCAAAAATCGGCGCGGGTTCGGTGGTGCTACAGCCGGTGCCGCCGCATACTACCGCCGCAGGCGTTCCCGCCCGCATTGTGGGCAAGCCGGAGAGCGATAAGCCCGCGATGGATATGGATCAGCACTTTAACGGCATACACCATACCTTCGAGTACGGCGACGGTATCTGATTGATTTCCCGGAGACGATGCTGCGCATCTATCCGGGCTACAAAACAGAGCGCTGTCCGGTAGCCCGGACAGGTCCTACGCGCCGCAATTCTGGAATCGCTCAGGCTAGCTGCGCAGCACCGCGCCGGGATAACCCAGCTGGCGCCAGGCTTCATACACCACCACCGACACCGCGTTCGACAGGTTCATGCTGCGGCTGTCCGGCATCATCGGAATACGGATTTTTTGTTCTGCCGGCAGCGCATCAAGAATGCTGCCCGGCAGTCCGCGGGTTTCCGGGCCAAACAGCAGAAAATCGCCGTCCTGATAGCATACCGCGCTGTGCGCCGGCGTGCCTTTGGTCGTCAGGGCGAACAGGCGCTGCGGCTTTGCGCTTTCAATAAAAGCGGCGTAATCACCATGGCGCTGGACGGCGGCAAACTCGTGGTAATCCAGACCTGCGCGGCGAAGACGCTTATCGTCCCAGGCAAAACCCATGGGTTCGATAATATGCAGATTGAAGCCGGTGTTGGCGCACAGGCGGATGATATTCCCGGTATTTGGCGGGATTTCTGGTTCGAATAAGACGATGTTCAGCATACTGCCCCCTTAATTGCGGGGGGCAGAATAGCAGATATTTGGTTAACCCTCACCCCGACCCTCTCGCGGAAAGGGAGCGGGAGAAAACCGGCGCCGGCCTGTGAGCCCGATGGCGTTAACCCGCCTGCCGGACGGTTCCCTCTCCCTGGGGGAGAGGGGGCACTGCCGGGTTTCCTGCTTTGATCGCATCAAAGGTCCGCAGCGCATCGGCATTCTGAACTAAAGATTCACGGCTGATTTCGCCGATAGTTTTCGCGCCGGTCAGCGTCATCGCCACCTTCATCTCTTTCTCGATCAGGTTCAGCAGATTGGCGACGCCCTGTTTGCCGTGGGTGGCCAGCGCATACAGATAAGCCCGGCCCAGCAGCACGCTATCGGCGCCGAGGGCAATCATCCGCACAACATCAAGGCCGTTGCGAATACCGCTGTCGGCAAGAATTGTGATATCGCCTTTAACCGCGTCGGCAATCGCGGGCAGGGCGCGGGCGGAAGAGAGCACGCCGTCGAGCTGGCGGCCGCCGTGGTTGGAAACCACGATCCCGTCAGCGCCGAAGCGTACCGCATCGCGGGCGTCTTCCGGATCGAGGATCCCCTTGATCACCATCGGGCCGTCCCAAAAGTCGCGGATCCACTCAAGGTCTTTCCAGGAAATCGAAGGATCGAAGTTATTCGCCAGCCAGCCGATATAATCCTCCAGACCGGTCGGCTTGCCGAGATAGGCGGAGATGTTGCCCAAATCGTGCGGACGGCCGTTTAACCCGACGTCCCATGCCCACTGCGGATGGGTCACCGCCTGCCAGTAGCGGCGCATTGCCGCGTTCGGGCCGCTCATCCCGGAGTGAGCATCGCGATAGCGCGCGCCGGGGGTTGGCATATCGACGGTAAAGACCAGCGTTGAACAGCCCGCCGCCTTCGCCCGCTCCAGCGCATTGCGCATAAAACCGCGGTCGCGCAGGACGTACAGCTGGAACCACATCGGGCGCTTAATGGTCGGGGCGACCTCTTCAATCGGGCAGACGGAAACGGTAGAGAGGGTAAACGGAATACCTTTTTCATCCGCCGCGCCGGCGGCCTGCACTTCACCGCGGCGGGCGTACATCCCGCACAGCCCCACCGGCGCCAGCGCCGTTGGCATCGCCAGCTTCTCGTTGAATAAGGTGGTTTCCAGGCTCAGGTCCGACATATTGCGCAGAATGCGCTGGCGGAGCGCGACGTCGGACAGGTCCTCAACGTTGCGGCGCAGGGTGTGCTCGGCGTAAGCGCCGCCGTCGATATAGTGGAACAGGAACGGTGGCAGGATACGCTGTGCGGCGGCGCGGTAGTCGCTGGCGGCGGAAATAATCATCACAAGTTCTCCCTGGAATTTTCGTTATGGTCACCGGGCAGGCGGGTAATTCGCGCCTGGCGAGCCTGGTCTTCATCAAAGCGTTTGATGGTGGCGTGAACAAAGCCCAAATGGGCCATCATCGCCTGTCTGGCACCTTCCGGGTCACTGGCGATAATCGCCTCCATGACCGCCTGGTGCTGTTCGGTCAGGCGAGCGAAGACCGGCGGGACGAGATACATCCGCTGGCGGCTCTCCTTGACTGAGGACTGTAAAAGGTCAAAAAAACCGCGCATGGTTTGCAGCAGCACCACGTTGTGCGACGCTTCGGCGATCGCCAGATGGAAGCGGACATCGGCCTGCGAGGCCAGGTCAGGGTCTTCGCTTTGGGTGGCTTCAAAGCAGAGGCGGATTTTCTCTTTTTCGGCATCGGTTGCCCGCATCGCCGCATGCCAGGCGGTACTGGCTTCGATGGCGTGACGGGCTTCGAGAATATCAAAGCTGTAATCGGGGTCGTCGGAGAGCAGCGTCTTCAGCGGTTGAACGATGTTTTGCTCCGACCACGCTTCGTGCTGCCAGCGCACGAAGGTGCCGCCGCCGCGACGGCTGAGCAGCACCCCTTCGTTGACCAGCATCGCCAGCGCTTCGCGCAGCGAATTGCGCGATACGCCCAGCTGCGCCGCCAGCTGACGTTCGGCGGGCAATCGCATGCCCGCCTCCAGCTTTTGTTCTTCAATCAGCGCCCGCACGCGACGGGCGACGTCGTCGGCAAGGCGTTTTGGCATCACTATCACGGGATCATCCAGGTTAAGACATACGCCTGCAGCGTGGTGATAACGCCGACCATACAGGTGAAAATCAGGCTGTGTTTGACGGTAAAACGGAACAGATCGGACTCCTTACCTACCAGGCCGACCGCCGCACAGGCGATGGCGATAGACTGCGGAGAGATCATTTTCCCGGTCACGCCGCCGGTGGTGTTCGCTGCGACCAGCAGGATATCGGAGACGCCAATCTGCTGGGCCGCCGTGGCCTGCAGTGCGGCAAACAGCGCGTTAGACGAGGTATCCGAACCGGTCAGAAATACCCCCAGCCAGCCGAGGAACGGCGAGAAGAAGGTAAAAGCATGGCCGGTGTGCGCCAGCGCAAGCGCCAGCGTTGAGGATAGACCGGAATAGTTGGAAATAAAGGCGAACGCCAGCACCATGCCGATGGAGTAAATCGGCAGCGCCAGCTCTTTCAGCGTGCTGCCAAAGGTCGAGATCGCGTCTTTCGGCTTCATGCGCAGCCAGACGATGGAAAGCAGCGCGGCGAACAGGATGGCGGTGCCGGTGGCGGAGAGCCAGTCAAACTTATAGACCGCGGCGTAAGGCGTGGCTTCGTTGACCACCGGCGGCATGCGGGCCACCATTTTGTCGAGAAACGGCACGGAAATATTAATCACAAAATCGTACAGTGCGCCGCCGGGGGCGAAAAGCGCTTTGAACGGCGGCACGCTCCACAGGGTCACCGTCGCGGTCAGAAACAGGAACGGCGACCAGGCGCGAATCACCTGTCCCGGCGTGTAATGCGTGCGGGCCAGGTTCATATCGACCTGCGATGCGCCCATATCGCCGAAGCGGAAGATGCGTACCGGCTGCCAGCGTTTGAGGAACAGCGTCAGACAGACCAGCGATACCAGTGAAGAGATAATGTCCGGCAGCTCCGGGCCGAGGAAGTTAGAGCTGAGGTACTGAGCGATAGCAAAGGAGCCGCCGGCGACCATGACCGCAGGCCAGGTCTCTTTAATGCCGCGCCAGCCGTCCATAATCGCCATGATCCAGAACAGGACGATGATGGTCAGGAACGGCAACTGGCGGCCAACCATCTGGCCGATTTCGAAGCTGTCGAGGCCCGTCACCTGTCCGGCGACCAGAATCGGAATGCCCATCGCGCCAAACGCGACCGGCGCGGTGTTAACGATCAGACACAGGCCCGCCGCATACAGCGGGTTAAAGCCGAGTCCCACCAGCAGCGCTGCGGTGATGGCGACCGGCGCGCCAAAACCGGCGGCCCCTTCGAGGAATGCGCCGAAGGAGAAACCGACAATCAGCATTTGCAGACGCTGATCCGGGGTAATCGACAAAATTGATGAGCGGATAATGTCGAACTGCCCGGTTTTCACCGAGATTTTATAGACGAAGACCGCGGCGATAATAATCCACGCGATTGGCCACAGGCCGTAGAAGAAGCCGTAGATGACGGAGGCCAGCGCGTGGTCAACCGGCATTTTGTAGAACAGCAGAGCGACGGAGAGCGCAATGAGCACGGTCCAGGTCGCGGCAACGTACCCTTTCAGCTTGAGCTTTATCAGGGCAAAAAAGAAAAACAGAATCGGTAGCGATGCGATAAGACTCGATAGCCAGATGTTGCCGGCCGGATCGTAATTTTGTTGCCAGAGGTTCATGCAGGTCTCCATCGGGCCGTTATGATGCCGTGCTGAGTCTTGCGCTCTTAGCAGGTCACATCATTTGTAAAATTGGCCCAGCCAAATTGCGATTGTAGGATTAACGACAACGAATGGTTAATCAAATGTTATTGATGAGCAATATGTCTGTGACGAAAAATGATGGATATGTGAACCATTGGACGATTTAAGAAAACATTGGTAGGGCCAATTAGTGGGGGATGACGTCTGAAACAGAGCCTGTCCCGGAGGCGATGCTGCGCATCTGTCCGGGCGACCGGCCCGCAGAGGGCAGTGAACCCGTAGCCCGGCTAAGCGTAGCGCGAGCCGGGAGATTCACGGGATGAAGATATCAGAAAGCGGTTTTGGCGAAGCCGGTCATCTCTTTGAGGCCCATTTCGCGGCCCAGCGCGGTCATCGGGTGGACAACAACCAGACCGCGTACGCTTTTCTTGAGCTTACCCATATCGGCCTGCTCTTTTTTGGTGATGGCGCGGCGATGCGGCATGCTCATCAGCTTTTGCGCTTCTTTGCTCAGCTTCTGGCCCTGAACCTCACGCAGGCGAACGAGTTCCGTCTCAATGGTGGCTTTCTCTTTTTCCAGCTCGGCGTATTTTTCTGCGGCGTCGACCAGGGACAGGTCGGCCTGCTGGTGGTGGATAGCGTCAAGACGATCGCTCAGACGTTTAATTTCGTTTTTTTCGACTTCTTTCATGGTGGCTTAATCTATTAAGAAAGGGGCGTTATCAGACTATAGTATGTGCTGTCGCTTGGGTTGTGGGTAGTTATTTATCAAAACGTCGCCGTTTTTTGCTCATAACAGCCGCAGCGGCATATTATAACTTATTGAACATAAAAATCATTTTAACCCAGAGTTGGCGAATATTCATTTCTGTGAAGCCTGACGGCCATTCAGCACGTTTTCCTCATCTGAAACCCTGTTTTTGGCTAATCCTTAATAGGATCATTCCCCCAAAAGAGGAGAGCGTGATGGCGAAAATAGGCGACAGCGTACCGCGCATTATTGATAAAGCCGTAGATTTTATGGCTTCAAGTCAGGCTTTTATGGAATATCTAAAAAAATCTCCGCGTTTGCAGCATATACCGCCGGATATCCCGGCAGATAAAGAAGCGCTATTTCTGCGGCGTCTTGAGTATTATCGTCAGCTTTATCGGCCGACGTGCGACCAGCAAGAGCCAGAATCAGAGCGTTGATTTTTGAAAGGCTTTTTTTAAGCTGATTTTAGAAATCAGCTCGGTCAGAGATAGCATCATTGTGGAACGTACGACCTGCTGGTAGCGCAGCTTTTGCATTGCCAGCAGTTCAGCGTCGCTCTCATCAAATTGCGGCGTGGGCGGCAGGGCGGCGACGCAGTGCAGCTCGCCAAACGGTCCGAGGATCTCATCGTCGGTAAAGCTATACTCATTACCGTCGTGATTCAGCTCTTCGCGCAGGGCCATCAGCAGTTCAGCGTCTTCATATTCGGCGCGGCTAATCACCCCAAGGCCGTAAATCAGCTTCAGGCGTACAGAAAGGTCGCCAAGCGGCCCGTCGCCGTCCAGCAACGGCTCCACTGCGTATTTCACCGCGTAGTCGTCTTTACGGAATACCTGAAGCACCAGAATATTGACCGCTTCCGTCAGCAGTTCAACGGTGGCGATCAGGAAGCTTCTTACGGTTTTGCCAGCATTCAGACGTTCAAGCACACGGTTTTCAAATGCCTGTGTTTCTTCCATTATTGCCTGCATATCTGACATGAGTAATGGGCGCGGTTCGGACCGCGCCAGGTCTTGCCTCATTTGGTGGCGTTATAGTCGTTAACGGCTTCCGCCACCACCTCGCTTGCTGCGTCCAGACCCGAAATCTGCGCCAGCGCGGCCTGTGGGCCTTTCTCGGCAATCAGCGCCGCCAGCTCCTGAGCCTGCGGGTCTTCTTCGCTGCGGAAGTGCATGGCAGCGGCGATCCCTTTCAGCAGATTCCGGTGCGGCAGGCCGTATTCCAGCGTACCGAGCAGCGGCTTAATTAAGCGGTCGCCCGCGCTCAGTTTGCGCAGCGGCTGGCGGCCAACGCGCTCAACGTCATCCTTCAGATACGGGTTCTCAAAACGACCGATAATTTTCTGGATGTAAGCGGTGTGCTTTTGCGCATCAAAGGCATAGCGTTTGATCAGCACCGCGCCGCTCTCTTCCATGGCGCCTTTGACCACGGCGCGAATGTGCTCATCAAGAATCGCGTCGCGAATCGTCTGATGACCCGCCAGTTTTCCGAGGTAGGCGGTTATAGCATGTCCGGTGTTTAAGGTGAATAGCTTACGTTCGACAAATGCCATCAGGTTATCGGTCAATTCCATACCTGGGATGTTCGGCAGTTCGCCTTTGAACTGGGTCTTGTCGACAATCCACTCGCTGAAGGTTTCCACGGTGACTTCCAGCGGATCGTGAGTGGCGGAAGCCGACGGCGGAACGATGCGGTCAACGGCGGAATCAACGAAGCCGACGTTGGCTTCAACCCAGGCTTTGTCTTCTTCGGCGAGGGCGTTAAAAACGTGACCCTTCAGCTGGGTGGTGCCGCGAACCATGTTCTCGCAGGCGATGATATTCAGCGGGGCGGTAATCCCCTGCGACTTACGTTTGGCCAGACCTTTGGCAATCGCCGGGGCGATGCGTTCCAGCACGACCGGGCCGACGGCGGTGGTCACCAGATCCACGCTGGCAATCAGCTCTACAACTTCGTCGCCGATGCTGCTGACGGCGTCAACGCCGGAAACGGTATCGACCTGCTCATTCTCGCCGACCACGTGAACCTGGTAGCTATGACGGGCATTCAGGGCATCGAGCACGACCTGATTTACATCCGCAAACGTCAGCTGTATCCCCGCGTCCGCCAGCAGTTTGCCGATAAAGCCACGACCGATATTACCTGCGCCAAAATGTAATGCTTTCATAGTATTAACCTTCAATTAATGTTTTTACCTGAGAGGGCTGGGGTCAGGCGTTTCCCTCACCCCAACCCTCTCTCCCCACGCGTAAGGAGAGAGGGGGGCGTTGCCCGGCGTACCGCCGGGTGACGGATTACGCTTTCAGCAGCGTCAGAACTTCTTCAACGCTGGTGGTTTTTGCCAGACGCTCAATGACCGATTCATCGTCCAGCGCGTTGGTCAGGCTGGTAATCACCTGGATATGCTCGTTATTACGCGCGGCAATACCGATAACCAGGCGAGCCACCTCGTCCTCTTCTTCGCCGAAGCGTACGCCTTCCGGGTACTGGCAGAAGACGATGCCGGTTTTCAGAACGCGATCTTTGGCTTCGATAGTGCCGTGCGGGACCGCGATGGACTCACCCAGATAGGTGGAGGTCAGCTTTTCACGATCCAGCATCGCCTGGACGTATTCCGGCTCAACGTAGCCGCCTTTCACCAGCTGCTCGCCGGCAAACAGAATCGCTTCTTCTTTGGTCGCCGCTTTACGACCGAGGAAGATGTTCTCCGCGCCGAGTTTGAACAGATTGGTGTCAGACGCGTCGAAGCTGTCTTTCAGGCTGTCGCGGACTTTCTCTTCGTTATCCGTGTGGCGCTGCGCCGAAACCAGACGTTCGGTCAGGCTGGTGTACAGGCCGCTGTCGAGGAAGTTGGTCAGCGAAATATGCTGCGCCTGAGGCACCTGACGCATCGCACGCTCGGTCAGGTCGCGGTGGGTGATGACCAGGTCAACATCCGGCGGCAGGTTGTTGATCGCACTGTTAGTCACGGAGATGTTGCTCAGCCCGGCATCCTGCACTTTTTTACGCAGCACACCTGCGCCCATCGCGCTGGAGCCCATACCGGCGTCGCAGGCGACGATGATTTTACGCACGTGGCTCAGGTCGTTCGCGACATCGCCAGCGGCCAGCGGAGTAGCGGCGCCTTTGGATTCGGCTTTCATATCGTGCATGCGACGGGTCGCGGCTTCGATATCATCTTCTTCTTTCACTTTGCTGGTTTTCAGCAGCACGGCTGCGACCACGAAGGAGACGGCCATCGCCGCAATAATCGCCGCGATGTTAGCAAAGTAAGCGCCTTTCGGCGTCATCGCCAGCACGGCGAGGATAGAACCCGGAGAAGCCGGAGAGACCAGCCCGCCGTTGAGGATAGTCAGGGTGAATACGCCGGTCATCCCACCGAGGATAACGGCCAGAATCAGACGCGGGTTCATCAGCACGTACGGGAAGTAAATCTCGTGAATACCGCCGAGGAAGTGGATGATTGCCGCACCGCCTGCAGACTGTTTCGCGCTGCCGCGGCCGAAGAACATATACGCCAGCAGGACGCCCATCCCCGGACCCGGGTTAGCTTCAATCAGGAAGAAAATAGATTTACCCAGCTCGTGGGATTGCTGAATACCCAGCGGCGAGAAAATACCGTGGTTAATGGCGTTGTTGAGGAACAGGATTTTCGCCGGTTCAACAAAGATAGAGGCCAGCGGCAGCATCTCGTGCGCCACCATGAAGTTAACGCCTGCGGCCAGAATTTTCGACAGGACTTCAACCGCCGGGCCAATGCCGAGGAACGCCAGAATGGCGAGGATCATACCGATGATGCCCGCGGAGAAGTTATTCACCAGCATCTCAAAACCGGACTTGATCTTACCGTCTACCCACACGTCGAATTTTTTAATTGCCCAGCCGCCCAGCGGGCCGGCGATCATGGAACCGAGGAACATCGGCATATCCGCGCCGACGATAACGCCCATGGTGGTAATCGCGCCGACCACGCCGCCGCGCTCGCCGCCAACCAGCTTACCGCCGGTATAACCGATCAGCAGCGGCAGCAGATAGGTGATCATCGGACCGACCAGCTTCGCCAGCGTTTCGTTCGGTAACCATCCTGTCGGAATGAATAGTGCGGTGATAATACCCCACGCGATAAACGCGCCGATATTTGGCATCACCATATTGCTGAGGAAACGACCAAAGCTTTGCACTTTGATCTTGATATCGGATGACATAAAACACCCCTTCTTCTGTTTTTGCTATCGGCAGGCTGAAAGCCCGAGGCTTGTTGTTAATAAGGCGGCAGAGGTAGCCGGGCCCTGAGTGATAGTGCGAAATCTGGCACTGAATCGTTAAGCTGTCCAGTCGGTGGATTTTTATGTGATTTGGATCACATGAATATAGGGCGATGATGGTCTTTTGTAGTGATCTGAATCACAAAATGGATGTGTAAAAAAACAACAGACCGGGTTTTAAGGGGGGATAATGCATTTTTATGTGATGAAAATCACAAATTTACTTTGACGTTTTGTTATTTGTTTGTGATGTTCATCACAAAATATTTTCACCGGGATTTAGCCCGGTGTGATCTCGCGCAGGTTATGCCGCGTTCCGCTTGCTGATACGTCACTCAGCAACGCAATCGCTTAAAGAACATTTTAGTCGTCAATGGCGAAAATGATACGGGTGAATTATGCTCATTTTGTCGGCCCTTTTTTCATCCGGCCCGGCACACATCCTGAAAATAATTAGCGTAAATCCGAGGAAATTATGTTTCTCAATTATTTTGCGCTCGGCGTTCTGATCTTTGTATTTCTGGTGATTTTTTATGGAATCATCATTCTCCATGATATTCCTTACCTGATCGCGAAGAAACGTAATCACCCGCATGCCGATGCGATTCACGTCGCGGGCTGGGTGAGCCTTTTTACGCTGCACGTCATCTGGCCGTTTTTATGGATCTGGGCCAC
>NZ_ALNJ01000060.1:0-754 GCF_000293135.1 Klebsiella sp. OBRC7
TGTTGGCGTAACCTGGCAACAGGCTAAGGATTACTGCCAGTGGTTGGGTAAGGTGTCAGGTAAAAAGATCGACCTGCCGACCGAAGCACAGTGGGAATATGCCGCGAGGTCCAGAGGACAATATCTCCCCTTTGCAACCAACAATGGTAAGTTTGAGGAAGGTAAGAATATACCCAGTGAAAATCAACTGGATGAATACACAGATGGTTACGGATTTCCCATCTACCCCATAGGCAAATACCCCCCAAACCCGTTGGGGCTCTACGACATGGGCTTAAGTGGTTCTGAATGGGTGAATGACTGGTACGCATCTGACTATTATTCTCACTCCCAAGTGAATGACCCTCAGGGTCCAGAGAAAGGCACCCGGAAAGTATTGCGCGGATATGTTGGTGGTGACAGGCAATATGCACTGACGATGTTCAGACAATCATCTCAACCAGTGCCTAAATTCGGGGGGCGCGACAACTATGAAAAGTATGGGGTGAGTCCTTTATACGTATTCCGTTGTGTGATGAATAAGTAGCGCTTTCATCAAGTCTCATGAAAGCACTATGATGGCGTAATCCTTAAGGAATGAGATGAATAAGAAGCTAATAACTATCGCGGCGGGAGTGTGTTTTCTGACCGGTTGCGATCAGGGTAGTGCCGCAGCCAATACCCAGGCCGCGAAAATCCTTGCAGATAAGTCCATCGCGAACATGGTGCCCGTTCAGGGTGGAGAGTTTCTCATGGGGGACTTTGGTCCTTTAGT
>NZ_ALNJ01000061.1:0-28256 GCF_000293135.1 Klebsiella sp. OBRC7
GGGCAAACAGGCGCATGGAGGCGATTTCGTACAGGGCATCTTCCATGGCACCGTCGCTCAGGTTGTACCAATGCTGCATGCAGTGAATACGCAGCATGGTCTCCAGCGGATAGGGCCGTCGGCCATTGCCCGCCTTGGGATAAAACGGCTCGATGACAGCGGTCATATTCTGCCATGGCAGAATCTGCTCCATGCGGGAGAGGAAAATCTCTTTTCGGGTCTGACGGCGCTTAGTGCTGAATTCACTATCGGCGAAGGTGAGTTGATGGCTCATGATGTCCCTCTGGGATGCGCTCCGGATGAATATGATGATCTCATATCAGGAACTTGTTCGCACCTTCCCTAAGCCACGTTGATAGTTTTGGATAAGTCTACCGCTATAAATATGGAACGTTAACTCTATATCAGCGATGGTTTTTTTAGAATAATCTTTGTTTAGTATAGTGAGTTGTTCCTTTAATGTGGTAATTTTCTGTTTAGCATTTGTTAAGGCTTTATCCATATCTAACAAATCGTTAAGCTCTTTTTTTAAAGCTTTAAGTTTAAGATTATTCGCTTCATTCTTTTTGTATAAGAAATATTTATCTTTTCGATTTATCTGTTCTAAGTCTATGTTGAAAACATCATCTGGTGTAGCGAATGATTCATTCAAGACTGATTCCCATCCTTCAGGAAGTGAAATCAGCTCATTTTTCTTTTGTTGACGTATCAACGATACTAATGATTGTTTCCTTGATTCTATTTCTTCTGGTAAATCTGTAAAGGTCTGCGGGTAAGACATTCCGATTTGAGAAAGTCTTTCATTTATTTTTTTTATTTTTTCGAATATGCTTTCTGACTTTTGTAAACTATCAAATAATTTTTTGTCAAATTTAAGCTGTGTTTGTGCTTCTACCAAACGCTGAATCTCAGCATCCTTAGATTGCTTTATTTCATCGAGTTCGGCTTGTAGCTGTTTCCCTACATTATCTAATAAACTTTCTAAAGATTTACTTTTAATATCGATTGCGTCTAATAGCAGATCTTTTGTGATCCAGTCATGCCCACAAAGAAGACAATGTTTTTCTGATAGAGAAGTTTTCTTTTGATGTTCTTCTATTAATTTCTTTCTTGCTTGGCTAATCTCTACAAGAATAGCATTTTTCTCACCTATTTCTTTTTTGTAATTATCTCTAAGTTGTAAGTGTCTTTTAAAATCGATAATATTTATATTTGTATTATCTTTGATTTTATCAGTATCATCCTGACTTATCGAATCTTCCTTCTTACGCAAAATGCTTAAAGATAAATTCATCCCATTGTTAATCTTATTCTTTTGAGCCAGTTCCGGGTAGGCTTCAATATGATGTCCTACTTTTATTACCTCGGTTAATAGCTTTTCATTTTTGCTTATGAAATTTTCTATTCTGGCATTATCAATAATTACGCGAAGCTGTTCTTTGTTAGTAATTAGTTTTTTAAGTAATGAAATTTTATTCTCATTTTTTTCTGTTGTTTCAATATCAGAAAAAATTGA
Organism: Klebsiella sp. OBRC7; assembly: GCF_000293135.1. Lineage (NCBI taxonomy): Bacteria > Pseudomonadati > Pseudomonadota > Gammaproteobacteria > Enterobacterales > Enterobacteriaceae > Klebsiella > Klebsiella sp. OBRC7. Next base: position 1,517 of record NZ_ALNJ01000061.1, read on the forward strand.
AGGGTTCTCAACATCCCATGACGGCGTAGTCAGATGAGTTGATATTTTTTCATACTGCACAGGATTATTATCATTTGTTCCTGGTACACCTATCGCTTGAATTTGAGATGTAATTGAATCCCTCTTTTGAATGAAATTCAGACCGGTTGATTTCCTCGTCAATGTACTTTGAACTCGTCCACATAAATTTATGATTTCAGTTAGTTCACTAACGTTCATCAAACCACTGATAGCATTTTTTCGCTGCCTAATACTGTTAGCAAAAATAAATGAACTCTGTCCTTGTTCAAGATAGTTAAGAAAGTTGTAGTTATCAGTGAATTTTTCGCCTAATATTTCATCAAGTTCATTTTGTGTAATTAAGGTGCTGTTTTCGTAAGAGTCTAACAAACCTAATTTATAGAGTTTAAATATGCTAAAATTATCTGCTTTATTATTCTGTATTATTTTTAAATCTTTTGCATGTGCTCTGCGTGAAAAGTAAAGTTTCTCATTATTATCATTCGACATCTCGACACTGATTTCGATATCATCCTCTCCATTTGTTTTGTTCCAGAAAAGATTATCACTATAATTTTTAATGCCTCCTGGCATTATTGTTTCACATAGTTGTACAATTCTTTTTATTTTTCCTGTAAACAATAACTCTAAAGCATCATATACGCTTGTTTTGCCATATCCATTAGGGCCTTCAAGTGTCAACAAAGAAGAACTCTCAAAATCGAATTCGACTTTATCAAACGCTTTGAAGTTATTTATTCTCAGCTTTGATAGTTTCCAGTTCTTCATTTACTAATTCCTCAATTAGCATTTCTAAATTTACATCACTTTGTTTATTTGCTGTGCTGATCTTAGTATATATCTCAGATAAATTTAATGAATCTACCAGCGTGTTGATTTGGAGATCAATTGGAACAATATCCTTTTCTATATCAGGCATTTCTAAAAAAGGCAGTTTAATGAAAATTCTAGCTGCCATGTTATACAGGCTGGGTCGGGATGGATCTGCTTTATATGTGGAGAATTCTTCATGATCTGAGAGAACTGCTCTAAGATTATTAAAGTTCTTCCCGGAAATTAATTGATTCTCTTCATTTGAATAATACAATACATACTTTTTGAAATGATAAGCATTTTCTTCTATATCAAATATACTTTTTTCATATTGCTTGTAATTTGAAAGCTTGTCGAGTTGAAAAACTATTATAAGATCAGTGTTTTTTGCAAAAGCTGGAGCTTCTAAAAGTTCAGTTGGGGTGTTGTTAATAATTAACTCATTAATGAAACTCGCATCTTCAAGTTTATCAGTTCTGTAGGTTATTATATATCGACGTAATGCATCTTTCTCCTTTTTAAAAAAAGAAATATTTTCTAGCGTACTTTCAACTTCTATAAATTGGTGATCTTCAATAGCTTGTTTTATAAAATTATTTAGCATTTAGTTCCGCCTCTGCTTTATCAGTAGAGATAACCCTTAAATCAAATTCCCTAACAATATGGTTATTGTTCTCTTTAGAGTCGTTAATTTTTGTGATTTTTTCTGAGGTTGCTGAAATTATCGTATCATCTGATACTTTATAGGCTATTATATTATTATATTCATAAAGCAACGATGCAAGTGTAGCATTATCCCTTATGTGATTTTTCAACTCTTCTTGGAATGAAGTGTTTCGTCTTCTTCCATCTCTAATTGTCAAAGCTGTTGGGAGATATTTATCTATTTTTTTAGAATAATGAGGCAAGCCCATTAGTTTTGGTATGTGGGATATTGCTGATACTACATCAAGATAATCCCGGACATCATCTTCATTTATAACATTGTTTTGTCTGTGAGGCTGTAAAGAGGTATGCAATTGTATGGCAGAGTTATAATTCAAGCTATAAATAAATCTGAAAACGTTTGATATCGATTCAATTTGCTTCACGCTAAAAGCGTCCAAGTCATTATAGAACTCAGTTTCAATAATATTTGTTATTTTTTCTTTGGTTAATAATGCTTGATATATTTCGTCTGTCCGGTTAAGTGGGGGGGATATTAGTAATTCCCAAAAAATGCTACTTGCGATTCTATTATGATATGCTGCGTAGTCTTGTTTTTGTCCATTGTGAACTAAATTATGAATTACAATTACTTTATTAGTTATTAGCTCTGAGAGTAAAGTGGATTTTTCAATAATTAAATTTTTTGTTTTAATCAACTTATTGGTATCTAAAAACAATTCAATTTGCTCATCAATCAATTCATTTATTTTTGATAGTAAACAGTATTTAATATCGCCATAACTGTAAAACTCCACTATTTTCCCATCATTACTTGTATAATTTTCAAAATTATCAAGTTCTTTAGCTACATGAAAATATCTGATTGTATTTTCATCACAGTCAGTAGCTATACATGCTGCTTTATAAATAGCTTTGACATATTCAGAACGATATTGCGATAGCTTTGCTTTCACTTGATGAGTTGATATCACCTTGCCATCACAATAAATAGCAAAGTCATCTGTGCTATCTAATTGCAACTCAAAATTATCAATTATTCTCTGTTGAAATGATTTTGCCGTTAATAGTTTCAGGCAGTGATAAAGAGCTACTTTCCCTTGGTAAACAAACCCCCCCCAAGAACTGATCGCACTTTCTGGCAGTGTTTCCTCTATGTTAGACATTTTTTATCCTATGAAAATTTTACTGAACATAGCTATAAATCAGAATTCTTACATAGACATACTAATCATTTTTAGTGCGATTGAAATGCAAAATGTTCACTATCTTGCTCATAAATGTGAGAAAGTTCAATTATGAGAGCAGCTAAAGATTTTAATCGGTATATCCTTCTGTTGAGGTTTACTTGCCAATAACACTTATTGATGAGTTTCCAAAGGATGCTGCTTCTACATACTCACCTCACCAGAGCATCATCTCTCTACGCAGTTCAAGGTATTGAGCACGATTGTAGGCTCTCCTGACTTCGTAAGTATCGATATGTGCTAACGCAGCCTCGATCACGTCTGGTGGAAAGCCTCTCTCGTTAAGCACTGTTGAGGCAATCGCTCTCATCCCATGAGCGACTAGAAGGTCTTTGAAGCCAATCCGTTTAAGCGCCATGTTCGCTGTCTGGCTATTCATCGGTTCAAGTGGATTACGGTAGCCGGGGAAAACATAATCTCTGTGCTGACTAATGGGCTTCATCACTTCCAGAATAGCCAAAGCTTGCGCAGAAAGCGGAACGATATGCTCACGCTTCATCTTCATGCGACCAGCAGGGATACGCCATTCTTTTGCGTCAAAGTCGATCTCATCCCAGCAAGTCGTTGACGCTTCGGCAGGTCGGATCATCGTTAGTAATTGCCATTCAGATGCTAACATCCTGTAACATATTAATTTAATGGTGTATCCTCATTTCTATAGGAAAAATCCGCTTTAAAGCGGTTGCTGATTGTGATTATTAGTTTTGTGAGGCAATGGCAATGTGCGAAAGGACGTTAAAAAAAGATGTTTATTCTGAATGGGTTATACGCAATAGCCTGTACTGGATGACTTCTCTTACTCAGTGGAAACTTTGTGAAGATATATCCTCCTGGACAATCTCTTTTGAAAACGATAGTCCCGAATGCCTCTATGAATTCGAGAGGCTGCTGAATGATTATGCTTTGCGAGAAAAACTACAGCATAAAACGGGGGCGTTGAGAGATTCTATTGTCCATAAAGTGCTTCGCAGTGTCGATGAAAGGCTTTCGTAATGGAATTGATGCCATTCAATTTTGACAGATTGCCTAATGGACGGGTTTTTATAAGCAACCTCGCTGGCTTTCATCACTTCATTAATGAGCAAGAGCTGCTTGATCTTTCTGATGAGCAAATCAGTGCGGAGCAATCAAACGCACTAGAAAGCAAGCTATTTATAGCTAACGAAAGCTCATCGGCTGTAACTCCCTATGCTTTAAGTTCTGCTTTTGCAAAACGATTGATGAATGAACTGGCGGTCAGGCCAATTTTCATGATTGTGCCCACATTACGTTGCGACCATACCTGCAAGTATTGTCAGGTCAGTAGAGCTTCCGTGAACGCCTCTGGTTATGATCTAGATCCCGCTCTCATCCCTGATATCATTTCTACTATCAAAAAACTATCGACACCACCTTACAAGATAGAGATACAGGGTGGAGAGCCACTCTTGCGGTTCGATTTAATTCAGTCTATCTATGAGCAATGTGTTGAAACGCTGGGAAGCACCGATTTTGAGATGGTTGTAGCATCAAGCCTGTCTGTCTTGAATGAGGATATGCTTGAATGGTCGAGAGACAGGAACATAACGTTCTCTGTTTCGCTTGATGGTGAGGAAGTTGTTCACAACAGTAATCGAATTCTTGGTCATGGGCTTGCTTACAGTAGAACAGTGTCAGGGGTAGAGGCTATAAAACGGTCTTTAGGCGCTGATCGCGTTGCAACGGTTACTACAGTTACTAAAGATCTTATCAGGCACCCTGAATCGATTGTCCAGGCTCACTTATCTCTTGGCCTCAAGGACATGTTTATCCGACCTGTTAGTCCCTATGGGTTTGCACAAAAAGCATCGTTCACCTTTTCTATGGACGAATACTTCAGTTTCTATTCCTCTTTGATAGATGAAATTCTTAAGATCAACAAAGAAGGGATAAGGGTTGTTGAACATTCGGCCTCCATTCATCTGAAAAGGATCTTCAATCCCGGCTTTAGTGGTTATGCGGATTTAAAGTCGCCAAGCGGGGTCGTGCTTAACAGTATTCTTTTCAATTATGATGGTCGAGTATATGGTAGCGATGAGAGCCGTATGTTGCAGAAGGTGAACCCTGAAACGGAGTTCAGTGCGGGTGAGGTTAAAACGCTATCATTTTCTAAGAGTCCTTACTATAACGCAGTGTTGAGTTCATCGTTCAATTTTGCTCTGCCAGGTTGTGATACATGTGCATATCAACCATTTTGCGGTGCAGATCCATGCCAGAACATAAGTGTACAGGGTGAGCCTGTCGGTGATAGGAGTCGTTCAACGTTTTGTCAGTATCACAAGGGGATGTTCAGGTATCTGATGAACTGCATCTCAGAAGGTGGTCCGAAGGCTGAGATGCTAAAAGGATGGGCATATGTCTGAGGTTATCAGGAACGATATCTTTCATTTTGCTTCAAAAAAGAATGTGCCCACGGGGTTCTATCGGTTATGCAAACAAAAACCAGTGAACCCTTTATTCTTTTTGCCCAATTTGCTGGTAGTTGCTGAAGGCAATAATGATGCCATTCAACCATGCTTTGATTTCTCTGTTATTAGCACTGAATTATATGAGTCAATTGAAGATGGAGATATTGGGATAATCAACAATGGCAATATGATACGCGTAATTCTGTCCCGCAGAGCCAATCATAATACTGTCTTAGTAACGGAACGCTGCAATAACTTGTGTCTGTTTTGTTCGCAGCCACCTAAGAAATCAAATGATGACTGGCTACTTACCCAATCAGCTCTTGCTATAGCTTCATTTGGTTTGGATGGAGTTGTTGGGGTCAGCGGTGGAGAACCTTTGCTGTATGGAGATGATTTCCTTCACTTCATTGATTTTATCATCGAGAATTCACCAGATACTGCTTTGCATGTTTTAACAAACGGACGCAAATTTGCTGATATCAACTTTACTCAGGAAATGGCAAAGCGAAGCAAAAAGATCAAAATCACCTTTGGTATCCCGCTCTACTCATCAAGACCACTTGTGCATGATCATCTGGTAGGGAGTGATGGCGCATTTAATGAAACGGTTAAGGGGTTAATCAATGCAGGAAACTCAGGGATTAATATCGAACTTAGAGTTATTCCGACACTGGTTAACTATACAGAATTGGATGATATTGTAGAGTTCGTTGGCCGTGTGTTCTCCAACATCAATCAGATTTCCCTTATGGGGCTGGAATCTATCGGTTGGGCGCGAAAGAACTGGTCAACAATCTTCATTGAGCACAGCAGTTATAGTGAGAAAATAACCTCTGCAATAGACGCTGCACGCAGGTCAGGCATACCTTTAACAATTTTTAATTATCCTTTGTGTCATCTTCCTGAAAGAGCTTGGGAGCTTGCCACTCAGTCGATCTCTGATTGGAAAAATTACTATCCTAAAGAATGTGATGAATGCACTCAGAAGTCTTCCTGTGCTGGTTATTTCAGTTCCTCAACAGGCCGTTTTCATCAACCACCGAGACCAATTTTATGAAAAAATTTAATTTTGCTGCTCTACTTCCGGGATTTTTAGCACTCAATAATTCTGTATGGGCAAGTGATTCATCTACCGGAGCAAGTGATTTGCCTGGTATGACTCTTAATGAACATGATTTAGTGATCGCACCACTTAACACCGAAGTTCCATTCTACATTGCAGGGCATCGCAGTCATAGCTCCCATCGGAGCCATAGTTCTCACCGTTCATCATCAGGTGGCGGGTACTATGGTGGCAGCACTCCTTATTATCCAAAAACATACAGCTCACCAAGTTCATCTGGGTCTTCAAGTTCAGGAACAAGTTCCTCATCGTCCTCTTCCTCTGTGCGTTCGCTTCGTTCTAACGACAATGTTAACTCTACTACTACGAATTCAGTTGGAACTACAGAAGCTAACCGTGCAAGTAATGGGCTTACTTCTGGTACAGAGAAGCGTAAGCGCTTAATCATGCGGGTTCAATTCGCTTTGCTGGACAACGGTTATTACAACGGGAATATTGACGGCATAATGGGGCCCTCCACAAGGCAGTCTATAAAAAATTACCGAATTGCGAAGGGACTACCAACGCCTGCAACTGAAACACTGGATACTCAATTATTGAACTCGTTAAATATTCTGGCCCGCTAAAGATTTCAGGATGGAATGAAATGAAGATTAAACTCTCAATATATAAAGCAAAAAGATTCAATGATGATATTGAAAAAGTTTTGAATTTGGAGAGAGTGAGAAATCCGATTGAGTTCAACATAGATGAGGCTAGGGTGTATTTGTATGCAAAACAATTCTTAGATCCCAAGCCTCCTGAGTGGACAACTTTATTTACAAGCCAAAAGCCAGAATTGGATCATAATTTCTTCGGGAAAAATAGTAGCACTGGTGCAGTCTTGGTTGTTGAAATGAATAACTCAAGATATCTAATTCCTTTCGGGACAGGGCATCACTTAATTAATGATAATAGTATTGTCAAAGGTTTTGGTCTTAAAACTACACTTAATTGTATTGAACATAACAAAATTCGTAGTTTGGATAAAGGCAGCCATAATGAAACAAATCTATTAACTCGTAGTCAAAGTAGTAAAGAGGTTGATATTTTTAACCTTAAAATTGATTCCGAGATGGATATACTTACCACTCTGACAGGGACTTCCACTGAAGATGTTTTAGGTAATAAAATAACGGGTAAAGATGCATTTGTAATTATGCCTGATATTGACCTGAAATCCATCCCGGAGTTGTTAAATAAAATAGACTCCATTTATTCTCAGCCTCTCCCTGAAGAGTTTGAATGGGTTAATAATATAAAAGAGGCAGATGAAGCAGAAGTTGAGATACTTGATTCAATTCTGGTCGATTTAATAAAAGCAAAAGATTTTAATGACATATGGCTGGGTGAACCTGAAATTGTAGATTGGGAGAATCAGATAGGCTATTGTTTTGAGAAGCGGCAAAGAAGCATGATTTATGAAAGTTTGTCGGTTAGTCATATTTGTGAGTATTTTGAAAGCAAAAAGATTGAAATTACTTTAAATGATCTCAAAGGAAGCAGTTTGCATGTTTTAGATGCAGATTATCAGTCTTTAAAAAAATGGTCTCTTTATAGATGTCTGTATGCTGAGATAAAGGAAGGTGATCAAAACTATATCCTGAGAGATTCAATTTGGTACGTGGCTGATAGAAAGTTTGTTTCCACCATTGATAATGAAATTAAACGAATTAAGCTGTATGAGGAAGCCGACAAATTCCCGATTTATTCTTATAAAAGAGAAGAGCAATACAATAAAGAAACTTGTCTTGCTGATCAAAGCTTTACTCATATGGATCAAAAGTTCATATATCATGGTGGTGGGCGAAGTAAAATTGAATTTTGCGATATTATTAGAGGTGCAACTGATTTTATTCATGTGAAATATTATAGCGGTGCGCAAAGCATGAGCCATCTATTTTCACAAGGATTTATAAGCTCTGAACTTTTCATAAGCGATTCTGAATTTCGATGGAAGCTTAATGAAAAATTGCCAGCGCATATAAAATTAGCTGACCATACATTAAGGCCAGAGGCTCAGAAATACAAAATAGTTTTCGCGATTGCCACAAGTAAAAACCTCCCAGATGACTTGCCTTTGTTTTCTAAGATAAATTTGAAGAATTTTAATAAAACTATTTCTAATTTCGGATACGAAGTTAGGATCTGCAAGATAGATGTAGACCCCACAATTTATAAAAAGAAAATTTGTAAACCCCAAAAAAAATAAGATTCAATTTAATTTATCAATGTCAGAGATTTTAGTCAGTTCATTAAGGTATTCATTTTTGTTCCTAAGGAGCCAGTGAAATATTTTAGGGTTCTCAAGAAGTTTTTTAATGTGAGAAATGAGAATTGTCAGTTTCAAGCTATTTGAGCCATAACTCTCTTGTATTGATTGCGTGTCAAAATGAACCTGAGCCATTTCTTTCTCAAGTCGTTCAATAGCTTTTCTATTACCAGTTTTTGTATCTATATTATTTTTAGTTTTGTCAATTAACAACTCAGGGGAGGAACTATGATATAGAGACTCAGCAAAAAGTTTTGAGTAATTATCAAACCTTATCATTAAATTAGCACATTCTATTTGTCTGAAAGGAACCATTCTTTTTAAAACTCTAAAAGTATTTATGGGAATATCTTTATCATTAAATAAATCAACTACTTGAGGGCATATCCCTTTCAATACGGACATGTTGGTTCTTAGAGAATCTATACTTATATTTAATGATGTACATAACATTTCTTCAGGCACTCCCACTCTTACAGCTTCTTTCAGCATTCTCTGTATTTGTATAATTGTTATACGGTTAACTTTTTTGTTCGGTGTATAAGTATCATATGTAGTTGAAATTAGGCAGTTTGCTTTATCTTCCCCAATATCTTTTAGTGCTTCGACTCTAAGGTGTCCATCGATTATTTTAGCAGTTTTATCACTTTGATCGATGTAAATTAATATCGGTTCAACAAGTCCCAACGCTGATATGGTGCTTTTGATCTGGGAATATTTTTTACTATTTTTGAAGTTAGTAGGCAGCTTTTTAGTATGAACAAGATCAGATAATTTGAAAGTGATTGTTTTTTCACTAAAGCAATATTTAATCATTTTGCACCTCAATTGGTCGTGTTTTTAAATATAATATTTACTACTTCATTTAGGCTTTCTTCATCTAATATTCGTAAAAACTCCTCATCATTGACAAGTTCTTTAAAGATTTGATTTGCTATCAACAAATTCATCTCAACGTATTCTGCTTTGTTTTTAATCTTTCTGTGCTGAGAAATGTTATCTTGATAGATTTTTTTTAATTCATCTGTAGTCATTTTTTTCTTTTTCTTTGTTATCCCAAAGTTATTATTTAGGTATCCTTTCAAGCCTTCATCTCGTGAGTCAAGTATTTCACGTATTTTTCCTACATCTTTGTGTTTTATTAGACCTTTATCAAATGCTTTAATTAACAATTCCTGACCACCTTCAAAATCGACTCTTGCAATCTCAACAGCAAGCGAGATAGGTATGCTTCCTGATTCTACAGCGGATAATAATTTATTTTCACCTTTACTGATAAGCATTGTCAGACTTGTTATCCAGTGTAATGATAATCCAGTCGAGTTAGATATTTCCTTATTGGTTAATCCTTGCTCTGTCATTTCCTTTATACGTTGGAACTGTTCACCAGCACGAGGAACTACTCTTGCCATATTTTCAACCAGACTCATTATGTAGGCTTTGTTTTCATCTATATCAAGTACGATTGCTGGTGTTAATTCTTCTCCTAAAGCTGTCAATGATTCGAGCCTTCCTTGACCACAAATTAAAGCGAATTGATACTTTTTGTCCACGATTCGACGTACGGTTATTGGCTTTCTCAGTCCACTTGTGTCGATACTTTCAGTAATTTCCGAATGTCGAAGTTTATTTCGTGAACGTGGGATGACTACTTTTATGTCGGATATCTTAATCATGTGGATTTGATCATCTTTCATTTAAGCTACTTCCTTTTTATTGGTCGAAAGCATTTTAAAAAATATGTTGATATCGTCGAATCGATACATCTCAAAGAGAAGGCTGTTATTTTCTTTTAGGTTTAATTCATTTTCAAATGAATCAATAGAAGGGAGGATATAGTAATCAAGGGGGACGCTATTAAGACTATTCATCCTTACAATTATGTTGATGTCAGAATTAATGCTTCTGTCTAATCTCACAATCCATCTGCATTTATCTGTAGAGGTTTTTCTACAGCGTGCAAGTATTATGGTAAAGGTTAAGCTTTTATTGATCGTAATGAGTTTGTTTTCAGATATTGTTACTTCACTATTTGTAATTTCCTTGCATATTGTCTTAATAGTGTCGGCATGTTTAACCCTTAAGGCTGAGTTTATTTCTATAAATCGATAATCTCTTTCTGGTGTGTAATTGATGAGTTTATAGGCATTCAAAAGCCCACCAAAACGACTTGCTACGACACTACTCGACGGACCATTATCATCTTCATCGATAATAAAACCTGAAATTTTACCATGTTTAATGAGAACTTTTTTTCAAAAAATTAAGTATTTCTTCATTGGTCATTTTTTTTGAACGATTATCAATGATTTCTTTAGCTAATCTAAATTTCTCTGGTGAAATTATAGGCTTAAAAAATGAATCATATTCGATCCACTCTTCTTGTGGATTCTGAATTCTTTGGGCGTTCAATTTCTGTGAAGTACGATTATAAGTGTATTTCCCTGTGTAGCGAATATTAATTAGAATTGAATGTATTCTGCTCCTGTTCCATTCTGTTTTATCACTATATGCATACCCCTCTCTGTTTAGTTTTGTTGCGATAAGATATTCATTTAATCCATCAAAAATAAACATATTAAATATCTTTTTTACCAGCTTTATTTCTTTTTTTGTACCAGGGGTAAGAACTACTCGGTCAGTTTGCAAGCTCTTTCTTTCACCAGGACAAAGTATCATTTTTGGTCTATTGTTATTATCAATTAACTTTCTTCTTAATCCATATCCTGGTATTCCTCCCTGATAGTATCCCCTTTTAACAAGGTTTACGTGTCCCGCAAAAACTTTTACTGAAAGATTCCTACTGAAAGCTCCAGCAGCATATCTAAGAGCAGGAAGTGTAAGCATTTGGATTTCAGGCGATTCATCTGGTAAGTTCTCAGCACAATAAATAATCCTAACCCCATGATATTTCAGTAGATAACTATAATGCCCTGCCTCATCATTATCTTGCCATCGACCAAATCGACTGACATCATAAACAAGAACAGCTTCTATTTTTACTCTTCCTGTAACGACATCTTCTATTAGTCTGTTGAAGTTTTTTCTACCTGAAGCGGAGACTCCGCTTTTACCTTCATCATCATAAGTTTCTACAATCACCATATTGTGATCTTCTGCATATTTTTTTAGATAAAGAGCCTGATTGTCGATTGAGAATTGTTGATGGTCTGTGGACATCCTCAGATACTGAGCGACTCTAATTTTATGATTTTTCTGACTTTCATCACCCATTACACTTTCTCCGACCAGTCAAAAGCGAACAAACCCCCAACAAAATTGATCATTTTTTAAGCGATTTCAACCTCTTTATCCCTTTTGAAGCTATAAGGTTCTTACCTTCATTAAATCATCAAGGTAATGGCAAAAAGCTTTTGCAGGGGATTTTGAGTGCTCGCTTTTGAGTTGCCAGAAAACTATTGAAGTATCTTGCCTCGGCAATCAGAGGACATACGTACATAGAGTGATATCGCAAGAAGAATCTATAGGACTTGAAGAGCGCTGGCGTATTTCATCTTCTTTGAAGTGTAGAGGTATAGCTATAGCTTGAAGTGCTTCAATTCTAAACGGACCAGATGTTTCTACTAAATGGCATACCATTAGCTACAAGCTCGCCCAAAACCAGATTCGGGATGATAGGGGCATTGGTGCATATGTTATGCGTGTTTTTGAGCTTCGGTGATAGTGGGGGCATTATTGGGGGCATGTGATTATTCGAAACATGAAATATTCATCTTTATCAGTAGTTTGTGAGCTAGGTTTCATTCCTATTATCGCACCATTTCAAGTTCCTCAACCGTCCGTATTATTCCGTAAATCATCTGATTTATAACGTTTTTTAGTCCATAGTCGTCCGTAACCGTCCAGTAGAATCCGGCACTGAATGTGTATAGGATTGTGTATATGTTCCTGTTCGGTCTTGGATTCCTATACACATGCCTTTAAACGATATGCAGATTCGCCGCGCTAAGCCTGAAACTAAAGCCTATACATTTTAGAGATGGGCAAGGGCTGTCATTGCTAATGTGGAAAGGCTGAGTTTAACCCTGCAGCGGATCTTTCTAGTGCCCTCGATGTACACCAATCCAATCACTCCCTTTCCTAAAAGCTGATGAAATACCAGATTTTCTGCGTGCTTTGGATTGTTACACCGGAGGTCGGCGTGTCCTGATTGCCACGAAATTACTGATGATTACGGGTGTAAGGACCATCGAATTACGTGCGACATTATGGTCAGAATTTGATCTAGATAACGCTATTTGGGAAATTCCTGCTGAAAGGATGAAAATGCGTAAGGCACACCTTGTGCCATTGTCGACTCAGGAGTTAGATTTACTCAATGAACTAAAAGTCATGACAGGGAACTATCATTATGTTTTTTCCGGGGCGAAACGATCCGAATAAGCCAATGAGTGAGGCTAGCATCAATCAAGTGATCAAACGTGTTGGCTATGCTGGAAAATTAAACGGTCATGGCTTTAGGCATATGATGTCAACAATATTACATGATAATGGATTTAATTCTGAATGGATTGAAATCCATCTAGCTCATGTAGATAAAAATGCTATCCGTGACATATATAATCATGCTGTATACTTTGAACAAAGAAAAAAACACTGACTTTTTATTCCGATTATATTTTAAGGATGAGTTGATATGTACATATCAGAATTGGTTCTGGTAAATTATAGGAATTTCAAACGCAGCAGATTTGTTTTTGATAAAGATATTAATACTATAATTGGTGAGAATGGCACTGGGAAAAGTAATTTATTTAGGGCTATAAGACTGTTGCTTGACGATGAAATGCTATTTAGAGCCTATAAGTTAGGAGTCAGCGATTTTAGCCATGATTTAGAAGACTGGAGGGGGCACTGGATAATAATTAATATTAAATTCAGGGATATATCGCACGATGAATCTGTTCAATCCATTTTCCTTCATGAAGGTGGGGGGGTAGAAGTTGATTCTGAAAATGATGTTACTGAGGCTTCGTATAACCTTATATTTAGACCCGGAATATCAAAGAGGTTGGAATTGGCAAGGTTACCTGTTGGTGACAAGGCTGCATTAATTGACGTTAGAAATAATATTTCAATAGATGACTATGAGACTGTATTTACCGGAAGAAGTTTTGCCAATTTTTACAATGAAGATTCGTATTTAAAGATTGTAGGTGATTTTGATAAAGTTGTATTTCCGAGTAAAATTGATAGCAAAAATATAGGTTGGATCATAAACAAGCAAATGTCTTTATCAAAGGACATTTCTTTTACTTTTATAAAGGCATTAAGAGATGTTATACAGGATTTTAATGGTAATAAAAGGAATCCACTTTTAGAGTTGTTAGAGATTAAAAGTGAAACTTTAAACAATGAAGACTATGAAAAAATAATTGAGAATGTTATTTCTTTAAATAAGGATATTGAAAGTCTTCCTGATGTAATTGATGTTTCTAAAGGAATTCATTCAACAATTAGAGAGACGGTAGGTGAGGCTTTCTCACCTACTAAATTGACGATTAAGTCACAACTTCCAGATGAACCTGAGGAACTACTTAAGTCATTAACATTGAATATTAGTGAAGGCTCTAAAAATTTTGATGGTACTATCAGTGATATGAGTCTTGGGGGAGCTAACCTTTTATATTTGACCCTAAAAATTTTGAAGTATAAGTATCTTGTAAATAAAGGGAAAGTTGCGAATTTCATCTTAATTGAAGAACCGGAGGCTCATTTACATACACATATACAAAAAGCTCTATTTAAAAAATTAAATTTTGAAAATACGCAAATTTTATATTCTACACACTCAACGCAAATATCTGAAGCCTCTAAGGTAAGTAAGGTTAACATAATATCAAAAGCAGAAGGTAAAGATTATGTAGATGTGTGCCAGCCATCAACAGGATTAACAGTCGAAGAAATCCATAAACTTGAAAGATATTTGGATGCTAAAAGAAGTAATCTTTTATTTGCAAAGAAAGTTATTTTAGTTGAAGGAGATGCGGAAGAGATAATGATTCCTGCATTATTCTCTAAATTCTTTGGGTTAACTTTGGATGAGTTAGGCGTTACTATTGTAAATGTTGGAAGTACGGGTTTTAAAAATGTCGCCAATATATTTCATAATAAAAGACTTAGAAGGCGCTGTGCAATCATAACTGACCTTGACAGTTCAATTTATAGTGAAATAAGTAAAAAAGACAGTAAGGTAATAAAAACAAAAAAAAGAAAAGCATTAGGCTCTGATAAAATAGGAAAGGAAAGGAAGGCATTACTAGACATATTCTGTCAACATAATGAATATGTTAAGCCATTTTATGCTGAACATACTTTTGAAGTTGATTTTCTGAATTATTACGGTAATGAAGAATACGTCATTGATGTTCTTAATGATATATACACTCATAAAAGCAAAATTAAAAGCATTGAAGCAGACCTTAGAACTGAGAATGTGGAGGTTTATGGAGACAAGGTTTTGTCCGTTGCTAAATATGCTGGTAAAGGATGGTTAGCACTGGCTCTTGCTGAAAAAATAGATCATAATGTTCTGATTCCGGAATATATACTAGACGCGTTGTCCTTCTCTATCGGAAAATTTAATAAGTCAACATTACTTGTTGTTCTGCTTTATCGTAAACAGTTTTATCTTGATTCTTCAAAATCAGAAGAATTGGAATGCATTGATCAAATAATTAACTTGCTGACTCAGAGCAAGAGAGCAATTAAAAGGCAGTTAATAAAAGATTTGTATTCAAAGGCTTTTGGGAAACATGATAATCTTTTAAGGATGATCTAAAATGGATAGACTTTTCCTTAGAGAGTTTTTAAATGAAAAACAGATAGATGCTGTTCTATTTGATAAAGATGCTGTTGTGATGGCTTGTCCAGGGGGAGGCAAGACAAGAACTTTGGTTTATAAAATAGCTCATAAGCTTTCGTCCAAAACAGATGATCGCTTTGTTGTTGCAATTACTTATACTAACAATGCTGCTGATGAAATAAAGAAAAGAATTGTCGAAATGGGTATTTCACTAGACAGATTATGGATTGGCACAATTCATTCTTTTTGCTTGAGGTGGATTCTTAAACCTTATTCAGGATTCTGCGAAGATATAAGGTTTGGGTATAGGATTATTGACCCGCATGATGCTGATGAATTGAAGCAAAGGTTTTGCGATAAACATTCCTGTAGTATTTTCAAAACTAATTTTGGGTGGAATGAAAGAGGTTTGAAAGTTAAGGGGGTTAACAATAGGAAGGCAGTAGAAGAGTATTATAGTCATCTTAAATCTAACGATTTAATAGATTTTGATCAGGTTATATATTTTTCTTATTTGCTTTTGGTTCAATATAAATCGATTGCTTTAAACCTTTCGAGAATATTCAATCTCATCCTTGTGGATGAATATCAAGACACCCAAATCCTACAATATGAATTGCTTTTTCCTTTGGCAAAGTCAAGGGGAAATACCTGTCGCTTATTTTTTGTAGGAGATCCCAATCAGGCGATATTTAATTCCATGGGAGGAGTTGCATTAAGTTTTGAAAATTTTCGCGCTAGATCTGGGATTGATTTTAATTTACTTTATTTGAATGACAATTATCGGTCAAGCCAATCTATTGTTGACTTTTTTTCGTTATTTAGAACAATTTCTGGGCAGCCATTTAAAGCAGTTGGTGAATTTAGAGGTTATGATTCAAAAGTGACTTTTAATAAAGGTTGCAGTATTGAAAAGTTAGATGATTATGTAAAGGAATTAGTTTACTCCGCCATAAGTGATGGGATATCACAATCCGATATTTGTATTATTGCTCCATGGTGGTTTCATTTATCTGAAATAACACGGCGCTTAATGGCATTAATGCCTGACATTGCTTTCAATGGCCCTGGTGTCACACCTATCTCATTAAACAGGGAAAGTCTTTGGTATAAGTTTGCAAGAATTGCTTTAACTCCGTCCTCGCCTAAAAATTATTTGACAAGGATTTATTATGCTAGTGAGTTGCTAACACAGTTGAATGAAGCTGGTTTTATTTTGAAAAATGAATCAACCGAGGTTAAGAATTTTTTAAGGTATTGTAACTCATTGAATGTGCGAGAAATAGATGGGCTAGACTATCTGAAAGCTTTTTTTAATGAGAGTTCAGCGTATTTTGATTTTGATATTATGCAAAACGAAGAGTTTAGCGAATCATACAATGCATTTTTTGCTTCTGCACAAAAAAGAAAGGAGAAACTGGAGATTGAAGGTTTGGGAGTACTGACAAAAACTGAACACTATAAAAAAATGTTTGATAAAAAATCAGGTGTGACAGTTACTACAGTGCATTCAGCCAAGGGGCTAGAATTTGATTGTGTCATTGCTTTTGGATTGTTGCAGGGGATTATCCCACGATTTGATGAAGATGAGCAGCAGTCTAAGAGGCTGTTGTACGTATTGTGTTCAAGAGCCAAGAAAAAATTACACTTAATATCAGAAGTCGAACGGCGGCATAAAAGCGGTCCTTATCTTGCAAATGAGGTGCTCTGTAAAACCAAATTTGATTATACTAATGAATGAGATCCTTGAGGGCTAAGCTTGATTATGAGTAGTGCATAAAGTCATGCGTTTTCATGCAGTATAGACATACACTCTCAACATAAGCAGGGATCCAGAAAATTAGCTTAAAAAAACCGGCATATAAGCCGGTTCGAGGATTGCTTGAGTCGTCAGACAGGAATTTGCTGGCGGTTGGAGAGTCGGGATGCTGCGCCATATTTCCCGAGCGTATGAGCTAACTTATCTGATTAATACGTCTTTATCGAATGCAATTGCATCCCCGGGAGCAAGGCGGTAACGCACCGACTCACTGTCGAATAAGTTACGTGCAAATCCTGAAATATAAAAGAGATTCACTGAACAGGTGTGGGATCTTTTCCTGAATAAATGGATAAAGCTCGTTACATTTTTCTGTTCCTCAGTTCTGAATCTCGATCCAGGAACGGTTTTAAATATGGCAGGAGTCTTATACTTTCCCTCAGTAAGCGATTTGGTTACTTTGGATTGTAATTTATAAAACTCATGACCAGAGAATGCTTGTGTTGAAAGCAGACTCATTCCGCCATCCTGCTTTTCTGGAGCAATATCATCAATTACAGTGGCCCATGCAGGTGAAAGTGCTGACACAACGATCGCATAGCGTTAATGCTGAAGCAGGATCCCCGCCCTGAAAGACGGAGATAAAAGGGGGTTCCGCTAACGGCCCGCATTCCCCCTCTCTTCAGAAGAAGCCAGGCAGGCGGTAAGGCGTCGCTTTATTTGACCTTTCTTATCGCCTTCGGCTGTTTTACAGACTTTTCGGATGCCTGTGTCTTCAGCTTTTTAATATACGGGTTCACACTCCGGGCTCGCCGTACTGCTCTCGCCCCCACTGCAACGCAGTATTAATCACCCTCTCCAGCAGTTGTTGCGCCTGCTGCCCTTTCTCCGGAAGATAAGCAAAGCTCTCCTCATCCATATAGCAGCACTGGGCCATTTCTAGCTGAACAGCATGAATATGGTTGGCGGGATCGCCATAGTGACGGGTGATATATCCGCCTTTAAAGCGGCCATTGAGTATCCGGCTATACTGCGGGAACGCATTGCAGCTTGCCAGCAGCGCCTGGCTGAGCTGCGTCGAACAGCTGGCGCCGTCCGCCGTACCAAAGTTCAGATCCGGCAGGCGCCCTTCAAACAAGCGCGGCACCACGGATTTGATCGAGTGCGCATCCCACAACAGCGCATAGCCAAATTTCTCACGCAGGCGTGCCAGTTCAGCGGCAAGCGCCTGGTGATAAGGCTGCCAGACCTGTTTTAGGATCGCGTCCTTCGCCGCCGCGTCAGGCGCACCGCCCGGCACGAACAGGGCTTCGCCGTCAAAAAAGATATCGGTAAACAGCCCGGTTGTCGCCGTGCTGTAAAGCGGTTTATCATCCGCCGGGCGATTAATATCCACCACATAGCGGGAATAGCGGGCGCATAACGTGCTGGCCCCCATGTCCGCGATGGTCTGATAGAGCAAGGGAATATGCCAGTCGGTATCTTCCAGACGCTTCGCCCTCGGCGTGAGCCCCTGGGCGACTTCGGGGGTTAATAACGTTCCCGGGTGGGGCATACTGACCAGCAGCGGCAGGTTCCCCTGCCGCAAATCAAACGCCTTAATCACAATAAACCTCCTTACCTTGATAAATCACCTGTTTCGAAAGGGAGCCTCCCAGCCAGTAGCTTAGCTCCGCCGGATGAGCGATATCCCACGCCACGAAGCTGGCCTCTTTTCCGGCTTCCAGAGAACCGCAAACGGTATCCAGCCCCAGCGCCTTCGCGCCGTTAAGCGTTACGCCAGCCAACGCCTCTTCCGGCGTCATGCGGAATAGCGTACAGGCCATATTCATCATCAGACGCAGGGACAACACCGGCGAGGTGCCGGGGTTTAAATCGCTGGCGAGGGCAATCGGCACCCGGTACTGACGCAGCAGTTCCAGCGGCGGTAGCTGTTTCTCACGCAGGAAGTAATAGGCGCCCGGCAGCAGCACCGCCACCGTCCCATGGCGTGCCATTGCGGCGATATCTTCTTCGCACAAATATTCCAGATGATCCGCCGACAGCGCATGGTAGCGAGCGGCCAACGCCGCCCCATGCTGTAGCGTTAGCTGTTCTGCATGGAGCTTCACTGGCAGCCCCAGTTCCCGGGCCTTCTGAAAGACCCGCTCCACTTGCGAGGGCGAAAATGCCAGGTGTTCGCAGAACGCATCCACCGCATCCACCAGCCCTTCCTGATGCAGTTCCGGCAGCAGTCGTTCGCAAATATAGTCAATCCAGGCATCCGCCCGCTCCTGATACTCGACGGGCACCGCATGGGCCGCCAGGCAGGTACTGCGCACGGTCAGCGGCAATATGTCGCCTAAACGGCGGATCACCCGCAGCATTTTACGTTCGTTAGCCAGATCCAGGCCGTAGCCGGATTTGATCTCCAGCGCCGTTACGCCGTCCCGGCACAGCTCCCGGATACGCTGCCGCGCGCTCTCCAGCAACTGGCTTTCGCTGGCCTGTCGCGTGGCGTTGACTGTACTGGCGATCCCGCCGCCGCCAGCCGCGATCTCCGCATAGCTCGCCCCGTTGAGACGCATTTCAAATTCCCGGGCCCGGTCGCCGCCAAACACCGCGTGGCTATGACAATCCACCAGTCCCGGCGTAACCACCCTGCCCCGCAAATCCACCCGCTGCGCAACGGGTAAGTCCGGCAATTCAGCCCGGCTCCCGACCCATAACAGCACTGCGCCGTCGGTCAGCATCGCGCCATCGTCAAGCAACTGATAATGCCCTGCGGCCATGGTGGCGATCCGGCAGTGGTGCCAAAGGGTATACATGGCGCTCTCCTTTAACGACTGATGGCGGCGCCAGCCGCCGCTGCGGACTGCGCTTTGCGCAGGACATAGTAGAGCCCCGCCGGTAGCGCCAGCCCAATGAGCCAGGAGATATCGATACCGCCAAGCATCTTCACGAATGGGCCGGAATAGAATCCACTATCAATAAACGGCGTCTGTACCGCCACTCCAACGAGATAAACCCCGAGCCCCGTCACATTCCACGCCCGATATTTCCCGTTCGGATCGTTCAGCGCCTCCATGTCTATCGCCTGATGGTTGAAGAAATAGTAATCCACCAGGTTAATCGCGCTCCACGGTGTAAAGAAAGTCAACAGGAACAACAGGAAGGATTTAAAAGCCGACAGGAAAGAGTGTTGCCCGATAATCGCGATGGCGGTCGCCAGGGTAATAATCATCGCCAGCACCAGCAGACGTACCGACTGGCTTACGCGTACTCGCTGCTTCCCGCAGCTGTACACCGTCGCCAGGCACATCAGGCTGCCGTAGGCATTCAGGGTATTGATCGTCAGTTTACCAAACGCGATGCTCAGATATAACAGCGTGGCAATCGCGCCGGTGCCGCCCAGGCCGACGATATAGTCCACCTCATGACCGACCAGTTTTCCCTGAGAGAGAGCGGCAGCCAGCACCCCGACGGTCATGGCGATTTGCGCGCCAATCACCGAACCGCTCCCGACGGCGAAAAAGACCTTCCCGGGAGAGGTGCTGCGCGGCAGATAGCGGGAATAATCGGCAACATAGGGGCCAAAGGTGATCTGCCAGGAAGCCGCAAGGCCGGTGGCGGTTAAAAACGTACTCCAGCTAAAGGGTCGGATACTCAGCAGGTCGCCAATAGCCGGAAAGGCACTGATTTTCCACAGCAGGTAGATAAACGCGATAATCCCCACCAGGCTCGCCAGCTTACCCAGCAGGTGGATCAAACGATAGCCGACATAGGCGATAACCAGCGTGGCGGCAGCAAAAAGCAGAATGCCGCTGGTTTCCGTAGTATGGAAAACCGCTGAGATCGCCTGGCCGGACAGCACCGCCCCGGTGGCGATAAAGCCAAGGTACATCAGGCAGACCAGCAGAATCGGCAGGCAGGCGCCGTAGACGCCGAACTGTACCCGGCTGCTGATCATCTGTGGTATCCCCAGCTGCGGCCCTTGCGCGGCATGCAATGCCATCACAATCCCACCGGCAATCTGCCCCAGCATAAGACCGGCCAGCGACCAGAAAACATCCCCGCCGAATACAATAGTTAATGCGCCTGTGACCATGGCGGTGATTTGCAGGTTAGCCCCCAGCCACAGGGTGAACTGGCTAAAAATACTACCGTGGCGTTCACCGTCAGGGATGGGTTCAATAGAACGTGTTTCGATGTATGTTGTGTTGTTATTATTCATGGCAGCACTCCGGTGAGGCGAAGGGGATACATTGCCCCCTTCGCCGGAGAAATTAGTCCGCAATCATTGGCAAGTTGAGTCCTTGCTCTCTGGCGCATTCAATCGCGATGTCATAACCTGCATCCGCATGGCGCATCACGCCGGTGGCCGGGTCGTTGCTCAGCACCCGGGCGATGCGCTCCGCCGCTTCATCGCTGCCGTCGCATACAATGACGACGCCGGAGTGCTGGGAGAAGCCCATCCCTACGCCGCCGCCATGGTGCAGGGAAACCCAGGTCGCTCCACTGGCGGTATTCAGCAGCGCGTTCAGCAACGGCCAATCGGACACCGCGTCGGAGCCGTCCTGCATCGCTTCCGTTTCGCGGTTAGGGCTGGCAACGGAGCCGGAGTCAAGATGATCGCGGCCAATCACTACCGGCGCCGACAGCTCGCCGCTGCGGACCATTTCGTTAAACGCCAGGCCCAGACGGGCGCGCTGCCCCAGTCCGACCCAGCAGATCCGGGCCGGTAGCCCCTGGAAGCTGATGCGCTCTCTGGCCATATCCAGCCAGTGGTGGAGGTGTTCGTCGTCGGGGATAAGCTCTTTGACTTTCGCGTCGGTGCGGTAGATATCCTGCGGATCGCCGGAAAGCGCCGCCCAGCGGAATGGGCCAATACCCCGGCAGAACAGCGGACGAATATAGGCGGGAACAAAGCCTGGGAAGTCAAAAGCGTTTTCCACACCCATCTCTTTCGCCATCTGGCGGATGTTGTTGCCGTAATCGAAGGTGGGAATGCCCTGCTGCCTGAAGGCGAGCATGGCTTTAACGTGTTCGGCCATTGAGGATTTTGCCGCGTGGATCGTCTCCACCGGATGGGACTGTGCGCGAGCGCGGTAGTCTTCCCAGCTCATGCCCTGCGGCAGATAACCGTTGAGAGGATCGTGTGCGCTGGTCTGGTCGGTCACCATATCCGGGCGCACGCCGCGTCTTACCAGCTCCGGTAAAATTTCCGCCGCGTTGCCATGCAGCGCAATGGATACCGCTTCTCCTTTTGCGGTATAGCGGGCGATGCGGGTCAGGGCGTCATCCAGGTCGCTCGCCTGCTCATCGACATAGCCGGTACGCAGACGGAAGTCGATACGCGACTGCTGGCATTCAATATTCAGCGAACAGGCTCCCGCCAGGGTTGCGGCTAGCGGCTGGGCGCCGCCCATCCCCCCCAGGCCCGCAGTCAGCACCCAGCGTCCACGCAGGCTACCGTTATAGTGCTGGCGCCCGGCTTCCACAAACGTTTCGTAAGTGCCCTGAACAATGCCCTGGCTGCCAATGTAGATCCATGAGCCGGCCGTCATTTGCCCGTACATCGCCAGACCTTGTGCATCAAGCTCATTGAAGTGCTCCCAGTTTGCCCAGTGCGGTACGAGGTTGGAGTTGGCGATCAGCACCCGCGGGGCGTTGTCGTGGGTTTTGAAAACCCCCACCGGTTTGCCGGACTGGATCAGCAGCGTTTCATCATCATTGAGCTGCTTCAGCGTCTCCACGATCTTGTCGTAGCATTCCCAGTTACGGGCCGCCCGGCCAATACCGCCGTACACCACCAGCTCTTTTGGATTTTCGGCGACATCAGGATCCAGGTTGTTCATCAGCATGCGCAGCGGCGCCTCTGTGAACCAACTTTTTGCGTTCAGCTTAGTGCCTCGCGGGGCTCTGATTTCAACATCGCGAAAACGGGTTGCTTGTTTACTCATGCGCTTTACCTTCTTATCCGTTACCTGCCATATGTTAATTAATTGTTAGTTTTGTTATTTACATCTTAATTGTATATACATGATAAGCATTTTGGATGCCAGGTTAGCAATTAATTTATAAAACCAATAAAATTCAATAAATTAACATAAAAACAGAAGGACATAATGCGCTATACACTCGTGAAGACACCGTGATGATGGGCCATTGTGGTGCAAAAATACAGCTCTTCGCCTTATTTTTGTGCACTAAAACATCACAAAAAGATAACACCAGTGCATTTTCTATCTCGCCATGACCTCTTATCTCGCCATAGACGGCAGTACCAGATAACGAAAATATACTCTAAGTAATTGTTTTAAAATCACTAAAAAATCATATCATTGCGTATTCCTCTGGCAGTGGCACAAGTTTTGCTAGTTGTACATACAAGATTATACATAGCAGCATTTTGTCGCGTGACTCCCCTGCATTCGGGAACACCACACACAACAATCAGAGGCGTGAAGATGATTACCTTCCAGAATGTGACTAAGCACTACGACAACGGTTCGGTCGTAGTAGATGGCCTTAGCCTGGTAGCGCCGGGTGGCAAAATTACGGTATTTGTCGGCCCTTCGGGCTGTGGAAAAACCACCTCATTGCGGATGATTAACCGTTTAGTGGAACCGTCATCGGGCCGGATCCTGCTTAACGGCGAAGCCACCGAGCAAATGGATATCGTGCAACTGCGCCGCCGTATTGGCTATGTCATTCAAAATGCAGGTTTATTCCCCCACAAAAACATTATCGACAACATTGCCACCACCGCGATTCTCAACGGCGCCGCCAAAAGTAAAGCCAGAGCCAGAGCCGGGGAATTACTGGAAGTTGTCGGTCTGGATCCGCAAATCGCCAAACGCTTCCCCTGGCAGCTTTCCGGAGGCCAGCAGCAGCGCGTGGGCGTTGCCCGTGCCCTGGCGGCAGACCCGGAGTTTATGTTGATGGACGAACCGTTCAGCGCGGTCGACCCGGTGGTCCGCGAACAGCTGCAGGAAGAGTTTTTGCGTATTCAGAAAGAGGTGAGCAAAACCATCATTATGGTCACTCACGATATTGATGAAGCCATGAAGCTCGGCGACCTGGTCGCGGTACTTAAACCTGGCGGCAAGCTGGCGCAGATGGCCTCCCCAGGCAAACTGCTCAATACACCGCAAAACGCCTTTGTGGCGGACTTTATCGGCAAAGACAGAGGCTATCGCAAACTGAGTTTCCACGCCGCTAACACAGAAACCGGGTTACGCAACGAGCCCTATGCCGAGCTGGACTGTTCCTTCGAGCAGGCCAGAGAGATGGCCATCGACCGCTGGCTGCTGGTTACCCAAAACGGCAAAGCGTTTGGCTGGTTCGACACCCATCAGCCGGCAACAGCGATTACCCTCGACAACATCAATCTGGGGGCGACGTTCCACCAGCAGGGGAGCCCGTTACGCCATTTGCTGGACGCTGCGCTGAGCTCGCCCAACTACCGGGCCGTGATCGTCGATGAACGGCAAATCCCGCAGGGGACCATCCACCTCGATCAAGTACTCGACATGTGTAAATCCACGCGCCAGGAGGGAGCATGAGATTCGATTGGCTATGGGCGCAGAGCGATAAAATCTTCAACCTGTTTATCTGGCACAGCTATCTCGCAATTGTGCCGGTAGTGATAGGGTTAATTCTGGCGATCCCTGTCGGCTGGGGCATTCACCACCTGCCATCGGTCAAGTCGGCGATCGTTAACCTGTTTGGCCTACTCTATACCATTCCCTCCCTGGCGCTGTTTGTGCTGCTGCCCCAGCTGCTCCACACGCAGATTCTGGACCCCATTAATGTTGTGGTGGCACTGACCATCTACAGCTTTGCGCTACTGGTTCGCACCGTCTGCGACGGGCTGGACTCCGTATCGGCCGATACCCGTCAGTCCGCGGCAGCGCTCGGGTATAAACCCGCCCAGCAGTTTTTCCAGATCGACCTGCCGCTGGCCGTGCCGGTGATTGGTTCCGGCCTGCGCGTTGCCGTGGTGTCTAACGTCAGTATCGTTTCCGTCGCGGCATTAATCGGCGCACCGCAGCTCGGCTCGCTGTTTACCCTGGGCTTCCAGCTGCAATTTCTGACGCCCATCATCGCCGGGATCGCGCTCAGCATCATTCTGGCGCTGCTGCTGGATATGCTGGTGGTTTACGTCACTCGTCAACTCAGCCGCTGGCAACCTCAGAGAGGATAATTATGCTTACCTGGTTTATGGATCCCACCCACTGGTTTGCTGAGGGCGGCATTTTCCCCCTTCTGGCGCAGCACATCAGCTATAGCGTTGTCGCTCTGGCGATCGCCTTGATCATCGCGTTTCCCGTCGGCTGCTACACCGGCCATACCGGTAAAGGGGAAGGCCTGCTCATCGGTACCACCAACGCCCTGCGCTCCCTGCCCTCATTTGGGCTGATTATTCTGCTGGTGATTTTACTTTCCGGCGAGTTTGAGTCCGATATGGCCTTTATTCTGCCCTGTATTCTGGTGCTGGTGGCGCTGGCGCTCCCGCCGATTGCGCTGGGTGTGCATGCGGGTATTCGCGCGCTCGATCCCTATGTCCTTGATGCCGCTCGCGGCATGGGGATGACGCGGCTGCAGATCCTGCTACAGGTGGAGTTGCCCTGCGCGCTTCCGCTGATCCTCTCCGGCGTGCGCAGCGCCACGTTGCAGATTATTTCCACCGCCACCATCGCAGCCTATGTCTCGCTGGGGGGATTCGGACGTCTGATTATTGACGGACGCGCGGCGAACGATTTCAGCCAGATGATCGCCGGCGCCATGCTGGTGGCGCTACTGGCTTTACTGATCGACTGCTTGTTCTCTTTCTCGCAAAAAAGAGTCGTTTCACCCGGTATTACCCGGCGTATTAAAAACCCATAACCTCATTCCACTGCTCAAAAGGATACCTCAATGAATATGAAAAAACGTATTTTGACGCTGTGTTCAGCGCTGCTGCTGTCGGCGACCTCATCGGCCTGGGCCGCGCCGAAAGTCATTGTCGGTTCTGCAGACTTCCCGGAAAGCCAACTGCTGGGCACCATTTATGCGGGTGCGTTAGAAGCGCAAAACATCCCGGTGGAGAAAAAGCTGAACATCGGCAGCCGCGAAGTGTATATCCCGGCGCTGCTTGACGGCTCCATCACGCTGATCCCGGAATACAGCGGCGCGCTGTTGAGCTATCTGGATGCGAAAAATGCGGCACACGGTAGTGAGGACGTCGCCAGAGAGCTGGCCGCTAAGCTGCCGGAGAAAGTTAAAATGCTGCAGATCTCCCAGGCTCAGGATATCGACGTTCTGGCCGTGACGCAGAAAACCGCCGATAAATATAAACTGAAAACCATCGCCGATTTACAGCCTGTTGCCAGCCAGCTGGTGCTGGGCGGCCCGGCGGAATGGAAAACCCGCCATGAGGGGCTCTCCGGCCTGCGCGACGTGTACGGGCTGAACTT
Organism: Klebsiella sp. OBRC7; assembly: GCF_000293135.1. Lineage (NCBI taxonomy): Bacteria > Pseudomonadati > Pseudomonadota > Gammaproteobacteria > Enterobacterales > Enterobacteriaceae > Klebsiella > Klebsiella sp. OBRC7. Next base: position 28,092 of record NZ_ALNJ01000061.1, read on the forward strand.
TAAGAGTTTTAAAGTGCTGGATGTCGGCGGGCCGCTGACGCTCAGCGCCATGAAAAATAACCAGGTCCAGGTCGCCGATCTGCTTTCAACCTCGCCAGCCATCAAAAAAGATCGCCTTGTCGTACTGGAAGACACAAAACATCTGTTCGCGGCGCAAAATATTGT
>NZ_ALNJ01000062.1:0-6000 GCF_000293135.1 Klebsiella sp. OBRC7
GGAAATTCATGATGGTGGTGCGATCCGGCAGGGCGCTATCCAGGGATAATCGGGCAAACAGGCGCATGGAGGCGATTTCGTACAGGGCATCTTCCATGGCACCGTCGCTCAGGTTGTACCAATGCTGCATGCAGTGAATACGCAGCATGGTCTCCAGCGGATAGGGCCGTCGGCCATTGCCCGCCTTGGGATAAAACGGCTCGATGACAGCGGTCATATTCTGCCATGGCAGAATCTGCTCCATGCGGGAGAGGAAAATCTCTTTTCGGGTCTGACGGCGCTTAGTGCTGAATTCACTATCGGCGAAGGTGAGTTGATGGCTCATGATGTCCCTCTGGGATGCGCTCCGGATGAATATGATGATCTCATATCAGGAACTTGTTCGCACCTTCCCTAGGCATACGGTGCTCCACTCAACGCCAGATTGAGAGTGTGGGGAAATCGCTGGATACCTATAAACCTAACATCTGACAATCAATATTGTTTAGCAAAAATACAGATAAGTTAAATCTCAAACGCTCCCCAATAAATACACCGCAAGAATAATTAAGATAAATACATTCATATATTAAATATCAATGTAAGCAAATTTTAATTTAAGATCATTCTAAAAACATTATTCCTGATATTTTGTTTTTACGTGCCTTGCTGATGGCTAAAAAATAACTATGTCTTACATCCATCGTTTTTTATTTGTAGGATAACAAACCGCATTTTAATTCATTATTTCTTGCACAGATTCGTGGCCATGCCTGGCTCATAATCTATAAGGAACAGCAATGACACCTCATGTCAGGGTTACACTTTTATCCAGCCTTATCATCCCGGCCATCCTGCTCAGCGGTTGCGATAATTCAGGCGATCGGCAACCGCATGCGCAGATACCTCAGGTCTCCGTTTATGTCGTACACAGCGCGCCGCTGTCCGTCACCACAGAGCTACCTGGCCGCACATCAGCCTACCGCGTCGCGGAAGTCCGCCCGCAGGTGAACGGAATTATCCTGCAGCGTAACTTTGTCGAGGGTAGCGATGTCAGCGCAGGACAGTCGCTTTATCAAATCGATCCGGCGACCTATCAGGCGGCTTACAACAGCACAAAGGGTGATGAAGCGAAAGCAGAGGCGGCAGCCGCCATCGCCCATTTAACGGTAAAACGCTACGCGCCTCTTCTCGGCACAAAATATATCAGCCAGCAAGAATACGATCAGGCGGTGGCGACCGCGCGCCAGGCCGATGCCGACGTTATCGCCGCAAAAGCAGCCGTGGAAAGCGCGCGTATTAACCTGGCGTACACAAAAGTGACGTCGCCAATCAGCGGCCGCATCGGCAAATCCAGCGTGACCGAAGGTGCCCTGGTGACAAATGGTCAGACTGACGCGATGGCGACGGTACAGCAGCTCGATCCCATTTATGTGGATGTCACCGAATCCAGTAATGATTTCATGCGCCTGAAACAGGAAAGCCTGCAGCACGGCAGTGACACCAAAAGCGTGCAGTTGATTATGGAAAACGGAAAACCTTATGCGCTCCAGGGCACGCTGCAGTTCTCTGACGTCACGGTAGATGAGAGCACCGGCTCTATTACGCTTCGCGCCATCTTCCCCAACCCACAGCACGCTCTGCTGCCAGGGATGTTTGTTCGCGCCCGCATTGATGAGGGCGTGTCACCGAATGCCATTCTCGTTCCTCAACAGGGTGTCACCCGGACGCCGCGCGGCGATGCCAGCGTGATGCTCGTTAATGACAAAAACCAGGTGGAAACGCGAGCCGTCACCGCCTCACAGGCGATTGGCGATAAGTGGTTAATCACGAGCGGTCTGAAAGCCGGTGAAAAGGTTATCGTCAGCGGTCTGCAGAAAGTACGTCCCGGCGTCACCGTGAAGGCCGAAGAGGATACCGCGACGTCCGTCGCGCAATAAGGTACGAATCCCTATGTCTAAGTTTTTTATCCATCGACCGGTCTTCGCCTGGGTGCTGGCAATCATCATGATGATTGCCGGTGGCCTCGCAATTATGCAGCTACCGATTGCACAATACCCGACTATCGCGCCGCCAGCGGTGGCTATCTCCGCAACCTATCCAGGTGCGGACGCACAAACCGTTCAGGACACGGTGACTCAGGTTATCGAACAGAACATGAACGGTATCGATAATCTGATGTACATGTCCTCAACCAGCGATTCCGCAGGCGGCGTTACCATCACCCTGACCTTTAAGTCAGGTACGGATCCGGATATTGCGCAAGTTCAGGTGCAGAATAAACTGCAGCTGGCGACGCCGCTTCTTCCTCAGGAAGTACAGCAGCAGGGTATTAGCGTCGAGAAATCAAGCAGTAGTTTCCTGATGGTTGCCGGATTCATCTCCGATAACACGAGTACTACTCAGGATGATATATCCGACTACGTTGCATCGAACGTCAAAGATACCATCAGCCGCCTTAACGGCGTCGGCGATGTACAGCTCTTCGGCGCGCAGTATGCCATGCGCGTCTGGCTGGACGGTAATCTCCTGAATAAGTACAACCTCACGCCTGTCGACGTCATTAACCAACTGCAGGTACAGAACGATCAGATTGCAGCAGGCCAGCTTGGCGGTACGCCGGCCCTTAAAGGCCAGCAGCTAAATGCATCCATTATTGCTCAGACGCGACTGAAGGATCCGGCAGAGTTTGGCAAAGTGACTCTGCGCGTGAACGCAGATGGCTCAGTGGTGCACCTGAAAGATGTGGCACGTATTGAGCTGGGAGGTGAAAACTACAACGTTGTCGCAAAAATCAATGGAAAACCGGCTTCAGGACTAGGAATTAAGCTCGCTACCGGCGCCAATGCCCTCGATACCGCCGCAGCGATTAAAGCGAAGCTTGCCGAACTGCAGCCGTACTTCCCGCAGGGGATGAAGGTCGTCTATCCCTATGACACTACGCCGTTTGTGAAAATCTCTATTCATGAGGTTGTGAAAACACTGTTTGAAGCGATTATCCTCGTCTTCCTGGTGATGTATCTGTTCTTACAGAATATCCGGGCCACGCTGATCCCCACCATTGCGGTTCCGGTCGTCCTGCTCGGGACCTTTGCCGTACTGGCGATGTTCGGTTACTCCATCAATACGCTAACGATGTTTGGCATGGTGCTAGCAATAGGCCTTCTGGTCGACGATGCTATCGTGGTGGTGGAAAACGTGGAACGCGTCATGGTAGAAGAGAAGCTTCCCCCCAAAGAAGCGACGGAAAAATCAATGTCGCAAATTCAGGGGGCGCTAGTCGGCATTGCCATGGTGCTATCGGCAGTGTTTGTCCCGATGGCCTTCTTTGGCGGCTCTACGGGGGCGATCTATCGGCAATTTTCTATCACCATCGTCTCCGCCATGGCGCTGTCCGTACTAGTTGCGCTGATCCTGACCCCCGCGCTGTGTGCCACATTACTGAAACCCGCATCAGCCGATCATCATGAGAAAAAAGGATTTTTTGGCTGGTTTAATGCGAAATTCGATCGTAGCGTGAACCACTACACTAACAGCGTCAGCGGGATCCTGCGCTGTACCGGACGCTACCTGATCATCTATTTGCTGATCGTTGTGGGTATGGCCATCCTGTTTATGCGTCTGCCCACCTCCTTCTTGCCGGATGAGGATCAGGGGGTATTTATGACCATGATCCAGCTTCCTTCAGGCGCAACGCAGGAACGCACGCAAAAGGTTCTTGATACGGTTACCGATTACTATCTGCATAAAGAGAAGGCGAATGTTGAAAGCGTCTTTACCGTTAACGGCTTTAGCTTTAGCGGTCAGGGTCAAAACTCCGGTATGGCGTTTGTCAGCCTGAAGCCATGGGAAGAACGCAGTGGCGCAGAGAATGGCGTTGAGGCAATCATCAAACGTGCGACCGTTGCCTTCAGTCAGATTAAAGATGCTATGGTCTTTCCTTTCAATCTGCCGGCAATTATCGAACTGGGTACGGCGACCGGTTTTGACTTTGAGCTTATCGATCAGGGTAACCTTGGCCATAGCGCGTTAACCCAGGCCCGTAATCAACTTCTGGGTATGGTGAGAGAGCATCCCGAGCAGCTGGTACGCGTTCGCCCCAACGGGCTCGAAGACACGCCGCAATTCAAGCTGGATGTTGATCAGGAGAAAGCTCAGGCTCTGGGTATTTCGCTATCCGATATCAATGAAACCATTTCCGCGGCGCTAGGGGGTTACTACGTCAACGACTTTATTGACCATGGACGAGTGAAAAAAGTCTATGTTCAGGCCGATGCAAAATTCCGTATGCTGCCGAGCGATATCAATAATATGTACGTCCGCAGCGCGAATGGCGAAATGGTTCCGTTCTCCGCTTTTGTCACCTCACGCTGGGTTTATGGTTCACCGCGCCTGGAGCGCTATAATGGCTTACCCTCTATGGAAGTTTTGGGTGAAGCTGCTCCGGGGAAAAGTACCGGCGATGCGATGATTTTAATGGAGCAGTTAGCCAGCAAGCTTCCTGCCGGTATTGGTTACGACTGGACGGGAATGTCCTATCAAGAACGTTTATCCGGTAACCAGGCGCCCGCGCTCTACGCCATTTCGCTTATTGTTGTCTTTCTGTGTCTTGCGGCACTTTATGAAAGTTGGTCTATTCCCTTCTCCGTCATGCTCGTCGTTCCATTAGGGGTAGTTGGTGCATTACTGGCAGCGTCGTTACGCGGGCTTAATAATGACGTTTATTTCCAGGTGGGCTTATTAACAACTATCGGCCTCTCTGCGAAAAACGCGATTCTTATCGTGGAGTTTGCGAAAGACCTGATGGATAAAGAAGGCAAAGGAATTATCGAAGCCACACTTGAAGCATCGCGTATGCGTTTACGCCCTATCCTGATGACTTCGCTGGCCTTTATCCTCGGGGTTCTGCCTCTGGTTATTAGCCATGGAGCCGGCAGTGGCGCCCAAAACGCGGTCGGTACCGGCGTTATGGGCGGAATGCTGACGGCAACATTACTGGCGATCTTCTTTGTTCCTGTCTTCTTCGTCGTGGTAAGACGCCGCTTTACGAAACACGCAGAGTAAATATGTTTTTCTAAAGGCACCTTTCAGGTGCCTTTTTTCGTCTGCGTTTCAATAACTATCCTGATGATATTAAATATATTTATTACCGCGGTACCCAATACACATTATTTCCCCATAGTTATCTGGATTTCTTCATGATATTTACGTTACTCATAAATTGAGATTATTTACTCTAGCGGCCCCCCGTATTGCTGATGATAAAATAAACCGTTCCGCGCAGGTATGGGTTCCCCAATACAGCGAAGCGGATTATTTAGAGGTAATATCATGAATAAAGTTATTATAGTGGCATTGCTGGCAACTCTACTCGCCGGCTGTGCACATGACTCTCCGTGTGTACCGGTCTATGATTCTGAAGGCAGATTAGTGCACACCAATACCTGTATGAAAGGAACGACCCAGGATAACTGGGAAACCGCCGGTGCGATTGCCGGGGGTGCAGCTGCCGTCGCTGGCCTGACGCTCGGCATCGTGGCGTTGACTCGTTAATTCCTTTCTTTTCTCTGCCATGACAGGTGCCGGAGCAATCTCCGGCACCGCTTTTCCCGAAGGTAAGCTCCACAATGCTTAAACTGCAATACCGGCAGCTGAAGCTCGGGAAACGATCCTTTAAATAAGGTCAAATGGGCAAATTGTCATTGCCAGGTTTGCTATAAATGTATATTTTCGCAGCCGCATAAACGCAAAAAGCCCATCCTGACGGATGGGCTTTTCACTTATTTGATGCCTGGCAATGCCCTACTCTCACATGGGGAGACCCCACACTACCATCGGCGCTACGGCGTTTCACTTCTGAGTTCGGCATGGGGTCAGGTGGGACCACCGCGCTATCGTTGCCAGGCAAATTCTTTTCAAATCGCCGAACTTTAACCTAAAAACTGGTGCTGATACCCAGAGTCGAACTGGGGACCTCACCCTTACCAAGGGTGCGCTCTACCAACTGAGCCATATCAGCAC
>NZ_ALNJ01000063.1:0-11122 GCF_000293135.1 Klebsiella sp. OBRC7
TATTGGCGTGAGTGGCGCGCGCCAGCGAAATCATCTGCGCCAGTCCTGTGAGGCGATTGTGGGTCAATGCCGCATCGGCGGTCTCCAGAGCGACGTCGGTGCCGCTGCCCATGGCAATGCCAATCGTCGCCGCTTTCATCGCCGGCGCATCGTTGATCCCGTCACCGACCATGGCCAGCGGCGACTGGGCATTAAGCGCCATCACCGCCTGCACTTTATCCGCAGGCAGCAGCCCGGCGCGGAACGCCAGCCCCAGTTCGCTGGCGATAGCCGCCGCCGCGCGCGGATTGTCGCCGGTCAGTATGATTCCCTGAACGCCTAACTGATGGAGTTCATCCACCGCCTGGCGAGCATCATCGCGTAGCGTATCGCGCAGCGCGACAATCCCCAGCAGCGCCTCATCGCGCATCACCAGCACCACGGTTTGCCCCGCGCTTTCCAACTGCTGAATAGGTTCATCGTACTGTGGATCGCGATTTTTACCCGCGGCGCAAATCAGCACCTGACGTCCTTCAACCTGCGCCTCAATGCCGGATCCGGCCAGCGCGCGCTGGCCGCTTGCCGGCGGAATGACCAGCTGCCGCTGCTCCGCCTCACGTACGACCGCCTGGGCTAACGGGTGGCTGGAGCCTTGCTCCACGGCGGCCGCCAGCGCCAGCAGATCGTTTTCACCGATGTCTGCGGTCGTCAACACCGCGGTGACGCGCGGCTGGCCGATGGTCAGGGTGCCGGTTTTATCAAACGCCACCTGGCGCACGCGGCCCAGCTGCTCCAGCGCCGCGCCGCCTTTAATCAGCGCGCCGCGACGCGCCGCCACCGCCAGCCCGGAGGTAATCGCCGCCGGGGTTGAGATCACCAACGCGCACGGACAGCCAATCAGCAGCAGCGTTAAACCTTTATAGATCCACGGCAGCCATGCGCCCGCAAACAGCAGCGGCGGAATAATGGCCACCAGCAGCGCGACGACCATAATCGCCGGGGTATAGATGCGGCTAAAGCGATCGATAAAGCGCTCAATCGGCGCGCGGCGCTCTTCCGCTTCTTCAATCAGCTTAAGGATGCGATCGATAGCGCTGTCGCCCGGTTCGGAGATCACCGTCAGCTGTACCAGACGATCGACGCTGGTCGCGCCGGCCGCCACGCGTTCCCCGGCGTTACGCTCCACCGGTACGGATTCACCGGTTAACGCGCTCTCATCGAAGCTGGCGAAGGGCGAGAGCAGCTGGCCATCGGCGGGCAGGCGGCCTCCGGCGGCGACTTCAATCACGTCGCCGGGGCGCAGGTCGCGCTGGGCTACGGTTTCACGCACGCCGTCGCGCACGCGGATTGCCGTGTCGGGTTTCAGCGCCATCAAGGCGCTGACGCCTTGCCGCGCGCGGCTGGCGGCCCAGCCCTCAAGACGTTCGCCGATTAAGAACAGCAGCAGGACCATCGCCGCTTCGGCGGTGGCGCCGATAAACAGTGCGCCGATGGCTGCGACGCTCATCAGGGTTTCAATGGCGAACCAGCTTCCGCTTTTGATCAGGCGTATTGCTTGCCGGGCGACCGGCCACAGGCCGACCAGCGTGGTTGCGATGAAGGCAATTTCGCCCAGAGGCGGGCTGAACTGCTCCAGTCCCCAGCTGAGCGCCATCATGGCGACGAGGGTGAGGAGCGGCAGATTCTCGCGCAGCCACGAGGTGGACTCCTCTGCCCGTGGCGCGTTTTCATCACGCAGCTGATAGCCCGCGGCGCGAACGGCGCTTTCGATCTGCGGACGGACATTGCCCTCGGCGTTGACCAGCAGCTTTTCGGTGGCAAACAGTACCTGCACCTGGCTGACCCCCGGCACCTGGCGAACGGCGGTTTCGACCTTGCGGGCGCAGGCCGCGCAGTCCATGCCTTCTACCAGCCAGCTAAAGCGCGCGTGACTCAGCGCATCGTTTTCAGCGGCGGTTTCGCTGCTGCAGGCGTGGCCCGTGCAGCAGCTTTCCGCAGGCTTCGCGGCAGGGGTAAATTTTAACGATGAGAAGTGTGGGACTTTTTTATCCTGTGATTCTGGAGCCGACATAGGACCCTCCGGGTAATGATAATTTTCTCATTACCCGCAGGATACACTCTGGAGTCGACTCCAGAGTCAAGCGCTTAATTACAAATAGAGCGCGCGGACGATCAGGAAGTGCCCGGCGAAGTAAAACGCCGAGGAGATCGCGTTGTCAGCGCGGAAGCGGCGGCGATAATGGCTGATGAGCCAGACCGCGTTGCCGAGCAGCAGGGATGCCGCGCCAGCGAAGCCGGACAGGGCGGTATCCGTCGGGCGGGCGAACCACAGCTCCCCGGCCAGCCAGACCATCACCAGCGTCATCGCGATAAAGGTAAACACCGGCATCCGCATCTCTTCCAGACGCGTCCAGATAATCGCCAGCAGCAGCGCGCCGAGGATCAGCAACACCAGCGGCAGCGGCCAGAAGAAAGATAGCGTCAGCTGGCTGGCAAACCAGATGGTGTAGAGCAGATGCGAGAGAAAGAACGCCCCCACCGCGTACATTACCCGCTGCCGCGGCAGCAGGGTCAGCGCATCGCCGACCAGCGAGGCGCAAAGCCCGGCCAGCACCAGATAGCTGATGGCGTTAAACATCGGCGCTTGCCAGGCCAGTAACAGAAGCAGGATCAGCGTGACGGGTTTAAACACCCAGCGACGCCAGGCAGGCCCACGATAGGACGCATCGACGTAAAGCCATGCGGAGAAACAGACAGCAATAAATGACCAAAGCATAGTAAGTCCCTGTATCTGTTATCATTACGTAAGTGATTGTACTTACAGTACTGAATCTCAGTGTAGTGGTTTGCAGAGGAAGATGACAATGATAATCAAGCCACAGTATGCTTATTCCTGATAATTCCTGGGGGCAAGGTGAATGAGTAAAGTTCCGCTGTTTTTTATGGTTGCCGTTGCCATCATTGCGGTTGCCGCGTCGTATCGCTATGTGCAGCAGCGTCGGGAAAAAATGGATAACGATGCCGCGCCGCTTTTGCAAAAACGGGTGGTGGTGAGCAATAAGCGGGAGAAGGTGATTAACGATCGCCGTTCGCGCCAGCAGACGGTGACGCCTGCCGGCAGCGAAATGCGTTATGAAGCAAGCTTCAGGCCGGAAAGCGGCGGGCTGGAAGTGGTTTTTCGTCTGCAGGCGCCGCAGTATCATGCGCTAAGCGTCGGTGATAAGGGCGTCCTGAGCTATAAAGGTTCGCGGTTTATGGGCTTTACGCCAGACCCCTGAACCTTTTCCTGGCATTACTTCTTCTTCAGGGTCGCCTTGAGCTTTTTCTGCCAGGCGACCAGTTCGAACACGCCGAAGATGAAAATACGAATCTGCTCGAAGCGCCCCAGCGGTGGCATCTCTTTCGTCTGCGTCGCCTTGAGTAGCGTCAGCTGCAGGCCGTGCATCAGAATCATAAAGATCAGCGCCACGTTAACGAAGATGTTCAGCGGTTTTGGGAACGGTTGAAACAGGTTAAGCAATAAAAACGCCCACACGCACAGCATCAGCAAGCGGCCAAAATTAATCAGCATGGTTTTCTCCTTGGGCCTCACGTTGATAGAGACGGTAGGCGACCTGTCCGGCCACTTTTTCACGATAGACGTGCCAGTTCATCGGCACCGGCGGTAAACCGTTTTCGACTTCACTCTCGATGTAGATGAGCGCTTCATCGCTAAGCCAGCCGTTGTTTTCCAGCAGCTTTAGCGTCTCTTCAAGCAGTCCTTTACGAAACGGGGGATCGACAAACACGATGTGATGCGGCGTGCCCGCCTGAGCAAGAAACGCTAAAGTATTGGTATTGACCACCTTAGCGTTGCTGGCTTTGAGGGTCGCCAGATTTTTTTGCAGCTGCTGCGCGACGCCGCGTTCCATTTCCAGCAGCGTGGCGCTGGACGCATAGCGGGAGAGGGCTTCAAGGCCCAGCGCGCCGCTGCCGGCGAAGCAGTCGAGGCAGTTCGCGTCAACGATCGATGGCGCCAGCCAGTTAAATAGCGTTTCGCGCACCCGGTCGGTGGTCGGGCGCAGACCCGGGCTCTCCGGCACCGGGAGTTTACGGCCCCGCCATTGCCCGCCGATAATACGGATCTGGCCGCTGCCCGCGTGGTTTGGTTTCTTCATCTCTTTGCTCAAGTCTCAACTTCCGGGCTGCTATTCTAACGATCGGCGGCGGTTGACGAAACCTTAATCCGGGGGCGGTGATGCGAGTTAAGTTAAGTGGTAGACTATCCGACTAATTTCATCATTTTTCAGCTTCCGCTATCTACTGGCCGAAGCTGTGCCATGAATTAACAGCGAGGAGTGTAGTCGCAAATGGCGAAAGACAAAAAACGTGGCTTCTTTTCCTGGCTGGGCTTTGGTCAAAAAGAACAGGCGCAGGAAAGCGAAACAGAACAAAAAGTAGAAGCCCAGCAAGAGGTTGAAGAACCGGCTCAGGAAAGCGAAGCGCCTGCGGTTGCGCCGGAAACGGTCGACGCCACTGCGACAGAGAAACAGGATGCTGAAGCCTTTGCCGCCGAGGTGGTTGAGGTGACCGAGCAGGTTGTGGAGAGCGAACAGCCGCAGGCGGTTGTCGAATCCCCGGCTGTTGAGGAGATAGCGGAGCAGCCCGCGGTTGAAGAGACGGTCGCTGAGCCGCTGGTGGAAGAGATCATCGCCGAGCCGGTAGTGGCTGAAGTCGTCGCTGAACAGACGCCGGAAGAGGTCATTACCGAACCGGAAACGGCAGTTATTGAAGAAACCGCCGTTGACCAGCCGGAACCAGACGAAACGGTAGAAGAGGCTGAGGCCGATATCACCGATGAAGAGCTGGAAGCACAGGCTCTGGCGGCGGCCGATGCGGCAGAAAACGCCGTTGAAGTGGTGCCGGACGAAACCGTCGTGACGCCGTTAGAGCAGGAAAAACCGACCAAAGAAGGTTTCTTCGCCCGCCTCAAACGCAGCCTGGTAAAAACTAAACAGAACCTCGGTTCCGGATTTATCAGTCTGTTCCGCGGTAAGAAAATCGACGATGATCTGTTTGAAGAGCTGGAAGAGCAACTGCTGATTGCCGATGTCGGCGTGGAAACCACGCGTAAGATCATCACGCGTCTTACCAACGACGCCAGCCGCAAGCAGCTGCGCGACGCCGAGGCGCTATACGGCCTGCTGAAAGAAGAGATGGGCGATATTCTGGCGAAAGTGGATGAGCCGCTGAACGTAGAAGGCAAAACGCCGTTTGTGATTCTGATGGTCGGCGTCAACGGCGTCGGTAAAACCACCACCATCGGCAAGCTGGCGCGTCAGTTCGAGCAGCAGGGCAAGTCGGTGATGCTGGCGGCGGGGGATACCTTCCGCGCGGCGGCGGTTGAGCAGCTCCAGGTTTGGGGGCAGCGCAACAATATTCCGGTGATTGCCCAGCACACCGGCGCGGATTCGGCATCGGTCATTTTCGACGCCATCCAGGCGGCGAAGGCGCGCAATATTGACGTCCTGATTGCCGATACCGCGGGTCGTCTGCAGAATAAATCGCACCTGATGGAAGAGCTGAAGAAGATTGTCCGCGTCATGAAAAAACTCGATGTCGATGCGCCGCATGAAGTTATGCTGACCATTGACGCCAGCACCGGGCAGAACGCGATTAGCCAGGCCAAACTGTTCCATGAAGCGGTTGGACTGACCGGTATTACCTTGACTAAGCTGGATGGGACCGCCAAGGGCGGGGTTATCTTCTCGGTTGCCGATCAGTTCGGTATTCCGATTCGCTACATCGGTGTTGGCGAACGTATTGAAGATCTGCGTCCGTTTAATGCGGGCGACTTTATTGAGGCACTTTTTGCCCGAGAGGATTAAAAATGATTCGCTTTGAACAAGTCAGCAAAGCCTATCTCGGTGGGAGACAAGCGCTGCAGGGGGTGACTTTCCACCTGCAGGCGGGCGAGATGGCGTTTCTGACCGGCCATTCCGGCGCGGGGAAAAGTACCCTGCTGAAGCTTATCTGCGGTATCGAACGGCCCAGCGCCGGCAAAATCCTTTTCGGCGGCCATGATATTAGCCGCCTGAAAAGCCGCGAGGTGCCGTTTTTGCGCCGTCAGATTGGCATGATTTTCCAGGACCACCATCTGCTGATGGACCGAACCGTTTACGATAATGTAGCGATCCCGCTGATTATCGCCGGTGCCAGCGGGGATGATATCCGTCGTCGCGTCTCGGCGGCGCTGGATAAAGTCGGGCTGCTGGACAAAGCGAAAAACCTGCCGATTCAGCTTTCAGGCGGGGAACAGCAGCGCGTGGGCATCGCCCGCGCGGTGGTGAACAAACCTGCGGTCCTGCTGGCGGATGAACCGACCGGTAACCTCGACGAGGCGCTGTCGGAAGGGATCTTACGTCTGTTTGAAGAGTTTAACCGCGTTGGGGTGACGGTTCTGATGGCGACGCATGACCTGGGGCTTATCTCCAGTCGTCCGTACCGCGTCCTGTCCCTCAGCGAGGGGCATATGCATGGAGGCCACATCGGTGAATAAGCGCGAGGCAATGAACCACATTCGCCGATTCGGCAATCGATTCGACCGTTTCCGCAATGCGGGCGGAGCGGGCGGTAGCGGCGGGCGCAATGCGTCGAAGCGGCCAAAAGCGGCGCCGAATCCGGCTTCCCGCAAGAGCAACGTATTCAATGAACAGGTGCGCTACGCCTGGCACGGCGCGGTACAGGATCTGAAAAGCACGCCGCTGGCGACGTTTCTGACGGTGATGGTTATCGCCATTTCGTTGACCCTGCCAAGCGTGTGCTACATGGTCTACAAAAACGTCAGCACCGCGGCGTCGCAGTATTATCCCACGCCGCAAATCACCGTCTATCTGGAGAAAACGCTGGATGACGATGCGGCTGCGCGGGTAGTCGGCCAGCTGCAGGCGGAGCAGGGCGTCGAGAAGGTTAACTATCTGTCGCGCGATGAAGCCCTTGGTGAATTCCGCAACTGGTCAGGCTTCGGCGGCGCGCTGGATATGCTGGAAGAGAACCCGCTGCCGGCGGTGGCGATCGTGGTGCCGAAGATTGATTTCCAGAGCGTTGAAGCGCTGAACACGCTGCGCGACCGCGTGAGCCACGTTCAGGGCGTTGATGAAGTGCGTATGGATGACAGCTGGTTTGCGCGCCTCTCGTCGCTAACCGGGCTGGTCGGACGCGTTTCGGCGATGATCGGCGTGCTGATGGTGGCGGCGGTCTTCCTGGTGATCGGCAACAGCGTGCGTCTGAGCATCTTCGCCCGCCGCGATACCATAAACGTGCAGAAACTGATTGGCGCGACTGACGGCTTCATTCTGCGTCCGTTCCTTTACGGTGGGGCGCTGCTGGGGTTCTCCGGCGCGTTTCTGTCGCTGATCCTGTCGGAAATTATGGTCATGCGCCTGTCGTCGGCGGTCACCGAAGTGGCGAAAGTCTTCGGCACGCAGTTTGAACTCAGCGGCTTAGGCTTTGACGAGTGCCTGCTGATGCTGATTGTTTGTTCGATGATTGGCTGGGTCGCCGCCTGGCTGGCAACCGTTCAACATTTACGTCACTTTACTCCCGAGTAGAAAAAATCTGGTATAATCTTTCCCTGCACTGAATATCTCTCTGCAGGGAAAGAGTCCCTGTCGACGCTTCCCTAAACTTCATAACCATGTCACATTTTGTGCGTAATCTATTCACATCATTGCATGGAACTTGTGGATAAAATCACTGTCTGATACTAATGTGAGTGATATTCTCGTTGCTCATCAATGCTGGCATGTTTGTTGCTCCGTTGTGAGGACAGAAAGATGCCAGAAGATATCGATTGAGAGGATTTGAATGACCAAAGATATGCAAACTTTAGCCTTAGCCCCCGTTGGTAACCTGGAATCGTACATCCGGGCTGCTAACACTTGGCCGATGTTATCGGCTGATGAAGAGCGGGAGCTTGCTGAAAAGCTGCATTACCAGGGCGATCTGGAAGCAGCGAAAAAGCTGATCCTGTCTCACCTGCGCTTTGTTGTTCATATTGCTCGTAACTACTCGGGCTATGGCCTGCCGCAGGCGGATCTGATTCAGGAAGGCAACATTGGCCTGATGAAAGCCGTGCGCCGTTTTAACCCGGAAGTGGGCGTGCGTCTGGTTTCCTTCGCCGTGCACTGGATCAAAGCGGAAATTCATGAATACGTGCTGCGTAACTGGCGTATCGTGAAGGTCGCGACCACGAAAGCACAGCGTAAGCTGTTCTTTAATCTGCGCAAAACCAAGCAGCGTCTGGGCTGGTTTAACCAGGATGAAGTTGAAATGGTGGCCCGCGAGCTGGGCGTGTCGAGCAAAGACGTTCGTGAGATGGAGTCACGTATGGCGGCGCAGGACATGACCTTCGACATGTCGTCGGATGATGAGTCCGATAGCCAGCCGATGGCGCCGGTGCTCTATCTGCAGGATAAAACGTCTAACTTTGCCGACGGCATTGAAGACGATAACTGGGAAGAGCAGGCGGCAAACAAGCTGACCGACGCGATGCAGGGTCTTGACGAACGTAGCCAGGACATCATCCGCGCCCGCTGGCTGGACGAAGACAACAAGTCTACGCTGCAGGAGCTGGCAGACCGCTACGGCGTGTCGGCTGAACGTGTACGTCAGCTTGAAAAGAACGCCATGAAAAAACTGCGCGCCGCTATCGAAGCCTAACTTAAGCGCCAGTCCCCCGATAACGCCCCACATTACGATGGGGCGTTTTGTTTTTCTGCCTCCGCCAGCGCCTGCGGGCAGTGCATTTTCAGACACTCAAGCAGGACGTTGAACGCCGGTTCCATCTGCGTTTCCGGCTGCGAAGCAAACCCCATCAACAGCCCTTTCTTCCGCTGCGCCGTCAGGTAATAGCGCGACAGCGGACGCACTAAAATATGGCGCGCGTTGGCATCGAGGGCAATCGCCACGTCATCCGCCTCATCCGGCAAATTCAGGATCAGATGCAGTCCGGCATTATCGCTGAAGTCCGACAGCGCGTGCGGCCCGCAGTGCCGCTGAATCAGCTCGGTCAAAAAGACGCGACGGCGGCTGTAGAGCAGGCGCATGCGGCGAATGTGCGCCGAGTAATGACCGGCGTTGATAAATTCCGCCAGCGCCAGCTGGATCAGCGAATGGCCGCCGCGGTAGAGCTCGGCGTGGGCGTTTTTGAGTTCAGCCGCCAATGGTCGAGGCAGTACGACGTAGCCCAGCCGCAGCCCCGGGTAGAGCGTTTTACTGAACGTACCGACGTAGACCACCGGCGCTTCGGGGACTAAGCCCTGTAGCGCCGGGATCGGCTGGCCGGAAAAGCGAAACTCGCTGTCGTAATCATCTTCCACAATCCAGCTGCCGTGCTGATGGGCCAGGGTGAGCAGGCGCTGTCGGCGCTCAAGGCTCATTACCGCGCCGAGGGGATACTGATGGGATGGCGTAACGAAGATCAGCCGCGGGGCTTCGGCTATGCTTTCGGGCGGGCACAGGCCGCTGGCATCAACCACCACGGGCTCGGCCCGCACTTCATTCATCGCCAGCACATGGCGAATGCCCCAGTAGGACGGTTCCTCCACCCAGGCGAGATCGCCGCGGTCGCACAGCATGCGGGTAATCAGGTCGATCGCCTGGTGGATCCCTTCGGTGATAAGAATTTGATCTGCCTGGCACTGAACGCCGCGCGCTACTCTCAGATAGTCCACCAACGCGTGCTGTAGCTCGGCCGTTCCGCCGTTACAGCTGTAGCTGAGCTGTTCCGGTTTTGGACGGCGGCTGATACGCGCCTGGATTTTACTGAACAGCGGGTGGGGAAACGCGTTGACGTCCGGTACGCCGGGGATAAACGCCCCCCACTGACGCGGGCTGGCGCTGATGTGCCCCAGCAGATGCTGGCCGCGCCGTGAGATGGGCGCACTGGCTGCTGGCGCAGGGCTACTTTCACTGGCGCTGCTGGCGGGAAGAAACATATCGGGCAGCGTTTTTGCGACGAATGTTCCGCTGCCGCGACGGGACACGACGTACCCCTCAGCCAGTAATTGTTCGTAAACTGTTAAAATTGTGTTGCGCGACATTCTCAGCTCTCCCGCCAGATCCCGTGAAGGGGGCAGGCGGCTATGGGGCGGGAGAGAACCATCCAGAATGGCGTGGCGAATCGCCTTGTAAAGGCGCTTGTGCAGGAGCGGATCGGTTTCTTTCTGCAATCTGACCAGCACCAGGTCTGCGATAAGCGAACGCAATTGGATCCCTCAGATAATCTGAATTGGTACTCGATTATAGGGCCAAATCCTGTGTAAATAAACGACATAGTTTCGGATTTGTTGCGATAACGTGACACACATGACAGGAGATTCTCGGTGAAAAGTTCAGAACTGAATCAGCGTCGCCAGCAGGCGACTCCGCGCGGCGTAGGGGTGATGTGCAGCTACTTTGTTGAGAAAGCGGAGAACGCTACGCTGTGGGATATTGAAGGGAATGAGGTGATCGATTTCGCCGCCGGCATCGCGGTGCTGAATACCGGCCATCGCCACCCAAAAATCGTTGCCGCCGTTGAACAGCAGCTGCAGGCCTTTACCCACACGGCTTACCAGATTGTCCCGTACGAAAGCTATGTCACGCTGGCCGAGCGGATTAACGAACTGGCGCCGATTGACGGTCCGGCAAAAACGGCGTTCTTTACCACCGGGGCGGAAGCCGTTGAAAACGCCGTAAAAATCGCGCGCGCTTATACCGGCCGTCCGGGGTTGGTTACCTTCGGCGGCGGCTTCCACGGTCGTACGTTTATGACCATGGCGCTGACCGGCAAAGTGGCGCCTTACAAGATTGGTTTCGGCCCGTTCCCGGGCTCGGTTTATCACGCCGTCTACCCTAACGCCGCCCATGGCATTACCACCGCCGACGCGATGAAGAGTCTGGAGCGCATTTTCAAAGCGGATATCGCGGCCGATCAGGTGGCGGCGATTGTGCTGGAGCCGATTCAGGGGGAAGGCGGCTTTAACGTTGCCCCGCCTGAGTTTATGCAGGCGCTGCGCGCGCTGTGCGATACCCATGGCATTCTGCTGATTGCCGATGAAGTCCAAACCGGCTTTGCGCGCACCGGCAAGCTATTTGCGATGCAGCACTATGATGTGAAGCC
>NZ_ALNJ01000064.1:0-194184 GCF_000293135.1 Klebsiella sp. OBRC7
CGCTGCCGCCGGCGCGGCGTTCCCGCGGTGGCGCGATACGGTACCCGCCGAGCGCCGACGTCTCCTGCTGGAGGCCGCGGAAGAGATGCTGCGTCGTGAGGCGAAATTTATCGCCGCGATGGCGGCGGAAACGGGAGCCACCGCGCACTGGGCCGGTTTTAACGTTCATCTGGCCGCCGATATCCTGCGCGAAGCCGCCGCCCTGACTACGCAAATTGAGGGCCAGGTGATCCCTTCCAACGTGCCGGGAAACCTGGCGTTGGGCATCCGCCAGGGCGCAGGCGTGGTGCTTGGCATGGCGCCGTGGAACGCGCCATTAATCCTCGCGACCCGCGCTATCGCCACGCCGCTGGCCTGTGGAAATACGGTTATTCTCAAAGGCGCGGAGCTGTCACCGGCAACCCAGGGGTTGATCATTGATGCCCTGGCAGCGGCAGGCTTTCCCGCGGGCGTAGTCAATTATCTGACCTGCGCCCCCGCCGACGCGCCTGCGCTGGTGGAGTCTCTGATCGCCCACCCCGCCGTTCGCCGCATCAATTTCACCGGTTCGACGCCGGTGGGGCGGATAATCGCCCGCACCTGCGGCGAACATCTGAAACCCGCGGTGCTGGAACTCGGCGGCAAAGCGCCGCTGCTTGTGCTGGATGACGCCGATCTCGAACAGGCCGCGGCAGGCGCAATTTTTGGCGCATTCGCCAACGCCGGACAAATCTGCATGTCCACCGAGCGCATCATCGTCGACGTGACCGTCGCGGAAGCGTCTGTGGCGCAGCTGGCCAGACGCGCCGCCGCCCTGCCCGCAAGCCTGCTCGGCCCGGTGGTGGACATGAAGACCGTTACCCGCTGCAATGCCTTGATAGAGGACGCGCTGGCGAAGGGGGCGCGCCTGCTGGCCGGCGGCCTATCCGATTCGCCGCAAATGCGCGCCACCCTGCTTGATGGCGTCACCCGGGAAATGCGCATCTGGCATGAGGAGTCGTTCGGTCCGGTGAAATCGATTATTCGCGTTAAGGACGAAGCTGAAGCGCTGGCCGTCGCCAATGAAAGCGAATATGGCCTCTCGTCGGCGATATACAGCCGGGACAGCGCCAGGGCGTGGAACCTGGCGCAAAATCTGCAAACCGGCATTTGCCACATCAACGGCCCCACCGTACATGACGAAGCGCAAATGCCGTTTGGCGGCTGCAAATCGTCAGGCTACGGCCGCTTTGGCGGACGCGCGGGAATTGCCGAGTTTACCGAGCTACGCTGGATAACGCTGCAAACGGTCCCGCGCGAACTCCCGTTTTAAGCCTAGGGCTGCCAGTGGTTATTGAATTCCCACAGGCGGTTGAAGGCAACATCATCAAGCTGCCGTTCTGCGGCGGTATTACCGCGGAACGGCCGGGCGGTGGTGGCCGCAGCGCCCCAGGGGGAAAGCCGATCGTAGCTTTGATCGATAGTACTGTTGACAATAAGCACCTGCCCGTTAGCGGTTTTACCCGCTAAATAACCGGTCTTCCCCGCCCCCTGATCCCAGGCGCGGCCCAGCTTCGCCTTGAAGCTGCCCTGATAGCCGCCGTCGCCGGTAAAGCGGCTATTCTTCACCAGAAAGCCGTATGGATTATCCGGCAACGTATTCGGCGCAAGCACATATGCCTCGGGCGAGCGGCGCGTTGAGACGGTGTGAAAATGGACGTTATCAAAAACGGCGTTCGCCCGGCCAAAGACGTAGTCCACATCCCCTTCGACGTAGCTGTCTTTCACATATACCCGGCTGATACGGTCGGTTACCGCCTCATTGCGCCGATTGCTGGTATTTACGTAGAGCGTGTCCTGACGTCCGAGCAGGCGGACGTTCTCCAGCTGCACGCGATCGCCGTCCGTCCGCAGCGCCACGCCCTGATGCGTTCCACCGTCTACGGTATCCAGCAGGCTATTGGCTACGCTGAGATTCAGCAGCTGAAAATCCGCGCTTTGCGACCAGACCACCGCCGCGCAGTTGGTGCCTATCGTCTTGCTGGTTCGCCCGGCGCACAGCGCATACTGATACCATGCCGGATCGCCTTCGCGGTATTGCTGTTGGCTATTTACCCGCTGGCGATAGCGCGCTATCGAGAACTGCGAGTCTATTGCCAGCTCAATTCTCACCTCTTCAGGACTATCTCCGGCACCGTAGAGGGTTATCGGCGGCGCGCCTTCAGGGATATAGACCGTCTCACGATAGATGCCCGGTTCGATGCGGATATAGATGCGCGCCTCCTGCGCCCCATGCTGGCCTATTGCTGCGTTAACCGCCTGCTGAATGCGGGTGAACGGCGCTCCCGACGGCGCCACACGCCACGCGCTCTCGGTTTGCGGGAGGTGAACTGGCGATGGCGACCAGGGGCCATCGGGGGCACTTAACGCGCCGCCTTGCGCAAAATAGCGCTCAATGGTGAAGGTTGCCGCTTCTGCCGCCGTAAGCTGGGGACGGAAGGTCGTCCCGCGCGGAGTTTGCGTCGCGCACCCTTGCAGAAGCAGCGGTGTAAAGAGTAAAGCCGAGATACCCAGGATAGTGATTTTTCGCATTTCACGCTCGCCATGAATAAAAGAAACCATACATCAAAATAAATGAAATATAGTTTCTTTTTGTATGCGGCGATCACGAATCAGGCTTCTGCCTCAATAGCGGAGTAAAAATCGGCCAGCGTACAGGCCAGCGCCGATGGGTTTTCCCACGCCATTGAGTGCCCGGCCTGGGGTATCACCAGCAGCGGGATCCCGGCGGCTTCGCTATCCGTCGCTTCCTGGGCCGGTAGCGAATCTTCACCGTATACCAGAGCCTTAGGACAGGATAAGTGGATAAAGCGGCTAAACCAGGAAGGATTAACGCCCTTCACGAGGCTGGTCGCGCCGCGCCACACCGCCCAGGGGGCGCTGTTTTGCAGACAGCCGGCCCAAGGCGAAGCGTCTGCGGACAGCATGTCGGCGTAGCCGCGAGCAATAAAGCGTTCTTCAGTTTGTTCGGCGATACGTCTGCTGTACATGCCGCCCCCGGGATAGAGATTAGGCTCGGCCACCAGCAGCGCCCGCACCCGTCCGGCGAGCCGCTCGGCCGCTTCAATCGCGACGCTGCCCCCCATGCTGTGGCCATAAAGATAGCAGCGCTCAAGCCCTAAGCGGTCCAGCAGCTCAACCACCACCCCGGCCTGATCGCCAATACGGTAGCCGAAGGACTCGGGTTTATCGCTGTAGCCGAAACCGGGTAAATCGACAAGAATCATTCGCCGTCCGGCCAGCGCCGGGTCGGCGGCAACGCGCGGATAGTCATAGGTCGAGGCGCAGCCCAGGCCGTGGATAAAAACAACAGGGTCGCCGCGACCGGGCAGGTCGAGCCAGCGCACAATAGCGCCAGCCTGAGAAGAGTAAAAACCAAGCATCGAAAAGGCTCCGTGAGTGATGACTGTTTTTTTATACAGTCATAACCAAGAGTGAGCCATCAATTTTTCCTTCAAAACAGGGAGACCAGCAGCGCCATGGGAAAACTGAACGGCCATGTCGCACCAATCAACAGCGCCGCCAGCAGGCGGATCCAGCGGCTCTCTTTCGTTAAGAACCAGCTGATTACCGCGCAGATGAAGCCCATAACTCCGTAAAAAATCAGCATTTTCTGGTATAACGTCATTTTTTTCTTCCTTCCCTGACTGGCATTTTCGCCGACCGCGATGCCTTTTCGCACCCCCAGAGTGCGTCAGAGATTATGGTATTTTAAAACAGGTAACAGGGTTAATTTCAGAAAAACGCCCGATTCGTCTTTGTCCGATAGCGCAAACTTTGAGCTCGTACTATAAATGTAGAGGCTTATTTATAAAGGTGGCGTTATGGATGTTTCCAGCAAAACCGTCCTTCTGATAAATGTCGGCGCGGCACTTGCGCTTATCGGCCTGTTATCCGTTCGTTTTGGTTGGTTTTAGCGATTTTACTCAGCAATGAAACCTAAAAAAGCAGCCCATGAAGGCTGCTTTTTTACGATTTGAAAGACCCCGGCTCCGCAGCAGACAGGGTCTTTTGCGCGGTAATCAGCTTCTGGACGTCGGGATTCCAGACCGGCAAAAGATCGACTTTTTCACTATCCCATGCGGCCGCCATGCAGACCGGTTCCGCGACGCCCAGCTCTTCACAGCCCATAATCTGTTTGGCCGGAAAATTCCCGTAAAGCATCGCCGTGGCGCAGGCCACAAAAAGGAAACACGCTATTTTTTTCAAAACAATATCAACTTCGAAGCAACAAATTGCGCCGAATGTTCGCATGAGCGGCTATAAAAAGTCAAACCTGCGTCCTTTCTCTTATCGACGTCCTGGATATGCGTAATATTTAACATAAGCATTACAATTGCGCAGAATCTAAAGATTATCGCGCGTGAATAAATATCACCGGATTTATATTGCAGATCGCAGGCTTAATAATTTCATCTGCCGGGATCAATAACATGATTATTAATAGGGTTAATGCCGGACCTCAATATCATCGCGGCACGACCACCAACGCTTAAGGATACAGCTAAAAACAAAGGCGCTTTTCATACCGGTGGGGAATTGTTTACTGTTCTTTATACTCGCCTGGACGCGATGCCGGTATGCGATCATCATTATTAGCAGGTTCCAGCGCAGCCAGGATTGCAGTAGAATGAATCCATAATTAGAAATTACATATACATCAATAGATTACAACGAAAGCAAAAAGCCAGACATCCCCACCAGGTTTTAAATGATAAGAAATATCATTTGCGTTAGTTAGCACAAAATCATACATTCATAATCACAAGTTATACGAAACTTGTTTTTTACTCATTTATTTTTGAGGTGGTACATGTCCGGAATCGCCGTTCTCATTGTGGCGCTTATTTTACTTATTGCTGCAATTTATAATCTTTTTTCCTATGTTCGCGAACGTCGCCAGGCGAGTTTACCGAGCAAAAAAACAAAACGTTAGTCTGATAATCATTTTCGAAAAACCAGATGACTTGATACGTAACAAATTGATGACGCTACGATATCAGGCGCACTCGCAGTAACAAACCCGCAGCGACCGTACAACAAAAAGCCCCTGCATATCATGCAGGGGCTTACGAATCATTATCAATCGTTGCAGTGTCCCGTTAAGGGTGCATCCTGCACCCTGGGGGGTACCAGCCCCATCCGGCGCTTATCTCCGGCACTCATTATGGCTTAGCTCTTGAAGGGGCATGAGAATATTCTCATAAACCAGCGCTTCCGTTTTAGCATTTTTTGCTATGACTAACTATTAGCAGGGTAATCTGTCCGGTACGCGATTATCACGAACGCGTCCTATCCGTGCTTAATCATGACGTGCCGGATCGTGGTGTAATCCTCCAGACCGTACATCGACATATCCTTGCCGTAGCCCGAAAGCTTCTGCCCGCCGTGCGGCATTTCGCTCACCAGCATGAAATGGGTGTTAACCCAGGTGCAGCCATACTGCAGACGCGCGCTCAGGCGATGTGCCCTGCCGACGTCCCTGGTCCAGACCGACGAAGCCAGACCATACTGCGAATCGTTGGCCCAGCTCAGCGCCTGCTCTTCGTCATGAAATGAGGTAATACTGACCACCGGGCCGAAGACCTCGCGCTGGACAATCGCATCTTCCTGCTTCGCTCCCGCCAGCAGCGTCGGTTGATAGTAGTAACCGTTGCCTGGCGCTTTGCTGCCGCCGGTGACCACCTGAATATGCGGTAACGCGCTGGCGGCATCGACGGCGGCGCAGACTCTGTCCAGATGCGCCTGCGAGCTCAGCGGCCCCAGCTCGGTCGTTTCGTCTTCCGGCGGGCCCATCTTCAGGCTGGCGACCGCGGCGCCGAGTTTTTCCACCAGCTGGTCATAAATTCCGGCCTGGGCGTAAATCCGGCAGGCGGCGGTACAGTCCTGGCCGGCGTTATAGAATCCAAAGGTCCGTACGCCCTCCACCACCGCGTCGATATCCGCGTCATCAAAGACGATAACCGGCGCTTTCCCGCCCAGTTCCATATGCGTACGTTTAATCGACGATGCGGTATGGCCGATGATATGCGCGCCAGTGGCGATCGAACCGGTCAACGACACCATGCGGACCTTCGCGTGAGCGGTCAGCGGATCGCCGACCGTTGCGCCGCGGCCAAACAGCACATTAAGCACCCCGGCGGGGAAAACGTCTTTTGCCAGCTCACCCAGTTTGAGTGCCGTTAAAGGGGTGATCTCCGAGGGTTTGATCACCACGCAGTTGCCTGCCGCCAGCGCCGGGGCCAGTTTCCATGCCGCCATCATCAGCGGGTAGTTCCAGGGCGCGATGGAGGCCACCACGCCAACCGGGTCGCGGCGAATCATGGAGGTGTGGCCTTCGAGATACTCACCCGCCGCCATGCCCGGCAGACAGCGGGCCGCTCCGGCAAAGAAGCGGAAGACATCGGCGACCGCCGGTAGCTCATCGTTGACCACGCAGTGCAGCGGCTTACCGCAGTTGAGCGATTCAAGCTCAGCCAGCGCCTGCGCATGTTCAGTAATCACGTCCGCCAGCGATAGCAGACATTCGGCGCGGAACTTTGGCGTGGTCTGACTCCAGCTAACAAAGGCCCGATCCGCGGCCTCAACCGCAGCGTCTACCTGCGCCGCCGTGGCCTCAGCAATTGACAGGATCTCTTTACCAGTGGCGGGATTAAACACCGGCACGGTCTCGCCTTCTCCAGCCACTAACTTACCGTTAATTAAAAGGTTATTTTGCATAGCATTATCCTGTATCGATATTTTATTTTCCGTTTTCAGCGCTGACATCGCCGTCACGGGTGAGCCACCAGGCCCCCAGAATCGGCATCATCGTCACCAGCATCACCAGCAGCGCAACCACGTTGGTCACCGGGACATCGCGCGGGCGTCCGAGCTGATTGAGCAGCCAGAGCGGCAGCGTGCGCTCGTGCCCGGCGGTGAACGTGGTGACGATAATTTCATCAAACGACAGGGCAAACGCCAGCATGCCTCCCGCCAGCAGCGCCGACCCCAAATTGGGCAACACCACATAGCGAAAGGTTTGCCATCCCGTGGCGCCTAAGTCCATCGACGCCTCCACCAGGCTCCAGGAAGTCCGGCGAAAGCGGGCAATGACGTTGTTAAACACCACAACGACGCAGAACGTCGCATGCCCCACGACGATCGTCAGCAATCCGGGTTCCAGATTGACGGCCTTGAAGGCAGTGAGCAGCGCCAGTCCGGTGATAATGCCGGGTAGTGCTATCGGCAACAGCAGCAGTAGCGAGACGGCGTTTTTGCCAAAAAACGTGCTGCGCCATAGCGCACCTGCAGCCAGCGTGCCAAGTAGCAGAGCGATAGCGGTAGAGAGCGCGGCGATTTTAAGTGACAACGTCACGGCATCGATAATATCCCCGCGCCCCGCCGCCTCGCTAAACCAGCGCAACGTCAGGCCCTGTGGCGGAAAGCTGAAGGCGGCGTCTTCGGTATTAAACGCATAGAGCGCGATAATCAGCAGCGGGAAATGGAGAAAGATCACCCCTCCCCAGGTTGCCACTTTCAGGAGCAGCGGTGCGCGTTCAGAGTGCATCAAACGCTCCCAGACGTTTTACAAACGCCAGATAAAGGGCAATCAGCACGATAGGCACCAGGGTAAACGCCGCCGCCATGGGCATATTGCCAATCGCCCCCTGCTGGGAATAGACCATATTGCCGATAAAGAATCCCGGCGGCCCCACCAGCTGCGGCACGATAAAATCGCCGAGCGTCAGGGAGAAGGTAAAAATCGATCCTGCGGCAATGCCGGGGATCGCCAGCGGCAGCACCACGTAGCGGAAGGTCTGGCGCGGACGAGCGCCCAGATCGGCGGAGGCCTGAAGTAATGATGGCGGCAGGCGTTCCAGCGCGGCCTGCACCGGCAGGATCATAAACGGCAGCCAGATATAGACGAACACCAGGAAGCGACCCAGTCCGGACGTCGATAACGTATTGCCGCCAACCGCCGGGATCGTCAGCACCATGCTCAGTACGCTTTCCAGGCCAAGATGGCGCAGGAACCACTGCGCAACGCCATCTTTCGCCAACAGCAGCGTCCATGCATAGGCTTTGACAATATAGCTTGCCCACATTGGCAGCATCACGGCGATGTAGAAAAACGCCTTCATCTTGCCCTTAGTATAGTGGGCCATGTACCAGGCCATAGGCAAGGCCAGAATCGCGCTGGCGACGGTCACCGACAGCGCCATCGTCAGGGTACGGATAATGATGTCGTAGTTCGCCGGGTTAAACAGCGCCTGCAGATTGGCCAGCGTCAGGTCGTGAGTGACCGACATGGTGAAATCGTCGAAGGTGTAGAAGCTTTGCCATAGCAGGGTCAGCAACGACCCCAGATAGACAATGCCAAACCACATGAGCGGACCGAGCAGAAGCAAAAACAGGGCCAGCGAGGGTTTGCGCCAGAACAGCGCGGATACGCGCCCGGTGGTGGCGGTCGGAATCACCATCGTCATATCAGCCTCCGCTCTCCAGCGGCACCATCGCCGCTCGCGACCACGAAGCCAGCACCGTTTGCCCCACCGGCGGCGCGTTTAACGCGGCATGACCATCACTATTCGCCTGGCTCACCAACAGCTTCTCGCCATTCGCCAGCTTGAGTTCGACGCGGGTCGCGGCCCCCTGATACTGCACCGCCTGCACAACGCCCTCCGCCTGGATCTCCCCGGCAACGTTCAGCCGGATATGTTCCGGGCGCAGCGACCACGTTCCCGCCATCGCGCACAGCTTGTGCGCCTGCTCGCTGCTGAATACGTTGGCGGTCCCGACAAAGCCGGCCACAAACGCCGTTTTAGGCCGCAAATAGAGGTCCTGGGGCGCATCAACCTGTTCGATTCGCCCATTATTAAACACTGCCACGCGATCGGACATCGACAGGGCTTCGCCCTGATCGTGGGTCACAAAAATAAAGGTAATGCCCAGCGCCTGCTGCAGTTTCTTTAGCTCCAGCTGCATCTGTTCACGCAGTTTTAAATCCAGCGCCCCGAGCGGCTCATCGAGCAGCAGGACGCGCGGCTGATTCACCAGCGCGCGGGCGATCGCCACCCGCTGGCGCTGGCCGCCGGAAAGCTGCGATGGCCTGCGCGCGTGGACAAACGCGAGCGCGACCTTCTCCAGCGCCTCCAGCGCGCGGGCATGCCGCGCTTTCTTACCGACGCCTTTGACCATCAGCCCGTAGGCGACGTTATCGAGGACCGACATATGAGGAAACAGCGCGTAATCCTGGAACACCGTATTCACGTCGCGCTGCCACGGCGGCAGTTCGCTGGCCGCTTTACCAAAAATGCGAATGGCGCCGCCCGAAAGCTGTTCAAACCCGGCAATCAGGCGCAGGCAGGTGGTTTTGCCGGAGCCGGAGGGCCCCAGCATGGAGAAAAATTCGCCATCGCGAATGGCGATACTGACGCCGTCCACCGCCCGCACGTCGCCGTACAGCCGCGAAACATTATCGAACTCTACCGCGTGCATGTTCTTCGCCTCCGGCGACTTAACGACCGCCCATAATCGCAATGTAATCCTGGGTCCAGCGGCTATAGGGAACAAATTTCCCGCCTTCCGCTACCGGCGTTTTCCAGAACGCGATTTTGGCAAATTCGTTGTAACCATTGGTCTCGCAGCCTTTGTCCCCCAGCAGCGTGCTGGCTTTGCACCCCTCGGGTACCACCGGTAGCGAACCAAACCAGGCCGCGACATCCCCCTGCACTTTCGGCGTCAGCGACCAGTTCATCCATTTATAGGCGCAGACCGGGTGTTTCGCGTCGCTATGCAGCATGGTGGTATCCGCCCAGCCGGTAACCCCCTCTTTCGGGAAAACGGTCGCAATCGGCTGACCTTCCGCCTTCAGACCGTTGGCCTGATAGGGCCAGGCGCTGGAGGCCACGACGCCTTCGTTTTTAAAATCGCTCATCTGTACGGTGGTGTCGTGCCAGTAGCGATGAATCAGGGCGTGCTGATCGCGCAGCACCTTGAGTACCGCCTGATATTGCGCTTCGGTAAGCTGATAGGGGTCACTGATGCCCAACTGAGGCTGGGTGGCTTTGACGAACAGCGCGGCATCGGCAATATAAATCGGCCCGTCATAGGCCTGCACGCGGCCCAGGTTGGTTTTACCGTCCGGCAGGTTTTGTTTGACGAACACCACGCCCCAGCTGTCCGGCGGCGTCGGGAAGGTTTTCGTGTTGTACATCAGCAGGTTCGGCCCCCACTGGTAGGGAGTGCCGTAAACCTTACCGTTGACGTTGAACCACGCGCCTTTTTCCACGCGCGGGTCGAGGGACTTCCAGTTAGCGATCAGCGCGGTGTCAATCGGCTGCACGCGCTTGCCCATAATCAGGCGCAGCGAGGCGTCGCCGGACGCGGTGACCAGGTCATAACCGCCTTTCGCCATCAGGCTGACCATCTCGTCGGACGTGGCCGCGGTTTTAACGTTGACCTGACAGCCGGATTCTTTTTCAAACTGGGTTACCCAGTCGTAGCTTTTATCGGTCTGTCCCCGTTCGATATATCCCGGCCAGGCGATAATATCGAGACGGCCTTCACCTTTATCGAGAGACGTCGGCGGTTCGGCGGCCTGCGCCGTCAGGCAAACCATACCCAGCACGCAAAGGCTGCCACGGGCAATTTTTTTGCTCATCGGGTCTTACTCCTGTCACAAGAAAATGAGCGGCAGCCATGCCGTAAAAATATCTCCCTTAATAACAGTAGACGGCGCGCTATGGCCTCCCGGGGAAATTTATTCAGGTTGTGACAAGGGGCGCATTACGCACAAAACGTGCGACACGGGCTGACTTTGCGGATTATAGACAAGCGGTTAGCGAGTTAATATGACTATGCAAATTTCATATGGTTTACCGCGAAACAATAATAACCGGAATGATATTCAGCCTGGGTCAGCGGCATATTTTTAAGGAAAGGGATAACCGCTGGATATAAACAAAACCCCGGATAAATGAAAAAACCGTTTTCTCTGCCGCCGCGGTTTTTTGCCGGGTGGCGGCCGAACCGGTCAGGGATATTCTGCGCTTGCCCGGGCGCCAATAAACTTCCCCTGCCCGGGCAAGCGGACCGCCATCCCAGCTACGCCAGCATCTCGCGAATCAGTTCGCCCAGCCGCTTAACCCCCTGCTCCTCTCTTTCGCCCCAGCCCCACGCGGTATTAAAGCGAAAAAATGCGGTCCAGCTGGCGGAGGTGGAGAACATTTTCCCCGGCGCAATGCTGATATTATACGCCAGCGCGCGGGCGCTCAGCTCCCCCGCGTCGCTCCCGGCGGGGAGCTCGAGCCAGAGAAAATAGCCGCTGTCGCTATGATGGATTTTCACCTCCGCGGGCAGATGACGCAGCAGCGCCTGCCAGGCCAGCTGCTTGCGCTCGGCAAGCTGGCGGCG
Organism: Klebsiella sp. OBRC7; assembly: GCF_000293135.1. Classification (NCBI taxonomy): domain Bacteria; kingdom Pseudomonadati; phylum Pseudomonadota; class Gammaproteobacteria; order Enterobacterales; family Enterobacteriaceae; genus Klebsiella; species Klebsiella sp. OBRC7. The sequence goes on from NZ_ALNJ01000064.1 coordinate 11,416, forward strand.
CAAACGCCGCAAATGGGCGTCATAGCGCTTGGTCGAGAGGTAATCCACCAGCGCCAGCTGCATGGGTGAACTGGTTGAGAGCGTGCTCATCAGCTGTAGCTGCTGAATGCGTCGGGCGTGCCTGCCCGCCGCCACCCAGCCAATGCGGAACCCGGGCACCAGGCACTTGGAAAAAGAGCTGCAGTGCAGCGTCATATCGTCGCGATCCCAGTACTTTGCCGGCAGCGGTTTCTCGCGGCCGAAATAGAGCTCGCTGTAGACATCATCTTCAATCAGCATCACCTTGTAGCGCGCCAGCAGCGCGACCAGCTGCGTTTTTTTCTCCGCGCTGAGGGTAAAGCCGAGCGGGTTTTGCCCGTTGGTCATCAGCCAGCAGGCTTTAACCGGGTAATTCTGCAACGCCTGCTCCAGCGCGTCGAGGTCAATGCCCTCTTTAACATCGGTCGCCACCGACAGCGCCTTCAGGCGCAGCCTTTCCAGCGCCTGCAGCGCCCCGTAGAAGCAGGGGTTTTCCACAACGACCCAATCGCCCGGTTCAGTAACGGCCTGCAGGCTAAGGTTCAACGCCTCCAGCGCTCCGGCGGTGATGACGATTTCATCCGGCGAGATATTCATTCCCTGCAGCGCGTAGCGGCGGGCAATGGCATGGCGGAGTTCATCATTCCCCGGCGGCAGGTTTTCAATCACGCTCATGGCGGTGGCGGTTTTGCTGACCTGCGCCAGAGAGCGGTTAAGCTGCGGCAGTGGAAACAGGCGCGGATCGGGAAAAGCGGAGGCAAACGGCAGCATGGACGCCTGACGGCTGGCCTGCAGCACCTCGAAAATGTAGGTGTTGATATCAACGGACTCATCGCGCGTCACCTGGGCGGGCGGCTCAGGCTGGCGCTGTTTGATCGGCTGCGGCGCGACATAATAGCCGGACTGCGGGCGGGCAATGATCCGGCCCTGGCTTTCCAGCAGCTGGTAGGCGTGACTGACGGTCATGAAACTCATCCCGCTGCTGACCACCTGTTCCCGCAGTGAGGGCAACCGGTCGCCGGGTAACCACACCCCAAGGCCAATCTGTTCGGTAATCTGCTGCGCCAGCTGCTGGTACTTTTTCATATAACAATCCGCAAGAAAATGTCAGCACAATTGTATATCAGTTTATAAAATAGGCCAGTGTTTATATACTGACCTATTTTCTAAGATTGGCATTGGCGATAGCACGAATTACTTACAGCTAAGCCTTTCGTTTATTGCTCATATATCCACCTGATGCAGAATATACTCAGGTGATTAAATGACAAGCTATTATTCAAAATAGCATAACTATCCCACTAACAACCAGTATCCAGAAAAAAGTCATAATTAACAAAACAGTACACAAGCTACGAAGTCCATTAGTCGACATAATCACATCCTCTGTAAAAAATAATCAATAAATACACTATCCAATAACAACCCATAAAATTACGGGCATGTATTAAACATATCCTTAACTCAGCGCTCAAATCACGCTGAGTTAAAATCCCAGATTAAAATCCACAGCACACGAAACCAGCGTTAATGAAGGCGTATGTGTGCGCGGTAAAAACGGTCAATTATTTTATTATAGGATTGATACACAACTTATGAATTATTCAGGATGTTTATACTTAGGTTTAAAATATAAATATCGCTTACCCAAAGGAACGTTTAAATACTGACTTGCAGCGCTAACGTCAAATTAAAATAACATACTATCCGCGGGTGTGAAATAGCTTGATTTTAGAAAAATAGGAATTATCACAAGAAACAGAAGCTTAAATCGACAACTGTTATAGATAAAAACAGGGTTTCTGTTCCTGCAATCCACCATGGTGGAGGCCTAGAATTGCGCTGAATCAATTTTATTGCGGAGTTTTGCATGTTCGGTCTTGATGCATTCCACCTGGCGCGGATCCAGTTCGCCTTCACCGTGTCATTTCATATCATCTTCCCCGCCATCACTATCGGGTTAGCCAGCTACCTGGCGGTTCTCGAAGGCTTATGGTTAAAAACGAAAAACCCGACCTGGCGCTCGCTCTACCACTTCTGGTCGAAAATCTTCGCCGTCAACTTCGGCATGGGGGTGGTCTCAGGTCTGGTCATGGCCTACCAGTTTGGTACCAACTGGAGCGGATTCTCCGAGTTTGCCGGGAGCATTACCGGCCCGCTGCTGACCTACGAAGTTCTGACCGCCTTCTTCCTTGAAGCCGGATTCCTCGGCGTCATGCTGTTCGGCTGGAACCGCGTCGGGCCGGGCCTGCACTTCTTCGCCACCTGCATGGTGGCGCTGGGGACGATAATCTCCACCTTCTGGATCCTCGCGTCCAATAGCTGGATGCAAACGCCGCAGGGGTTTGAGATCGTCAATGGCCAGGTGGTGCCGGTGGACTGGTTCGCGGTTATCTTTAACCCGTCGTTTCCCTACCGTCTGCTGCATATGTCGGTGGCGGCCTTTCTCAGCAGCGCGCTGTTCGTCGGCGCATCGGCAGCCTGGCACCTGCTGCGCGGCAACAACACGCCCGCCGTTCGCGCGATGTTCTCCATGGCGCTGTGGATGACGCTGATTGTCGCCCCGGTTCAGGCCATGATTGGCGATATGCACGGGCTGAATACGCTCAAGCACCAGCCGGCGAAAATCGCCGCTATCGAGGGGCACTGGGAGAATATCCCCGGAGAACCCACCCCGCTGCTGCTGTTCGGCTGGCCGGATATGCAGCAGGAACGGACGCGCTATGGTCTGGAAATCCCGGCCCTCGGCAGCCTGATCCTCACCCACAGCCTGGATAAACAGGTTCCCGCGCTGAAAGAGTTCGCGGCGAAAGATCGCCCTAATGCCACCATCGTGTTCTGGTCCTTCCGTCTGATGGCCGGCCTCGGCATGCTGATGATCCTGCTCGGCGCGCTGGCCCTGTGGCTGCGCTATCGCGGTCGCCTCTATCACTCCCGACCCTTTTTACGCTTTGCGCTATGGATGGGGCCATCGGGACTTATCGCTATCCTCGCGGGCTGGGTGACCACCGAGGTGGGGCGCCAGCCGTGGGTTGTCTACGGCGTACAGCGTACCGCAGATGCCGTCTCCGCTCACGGCGACCTGCATATGTCCATCAGTCTGCTGACGTTTATCGTCGTCTACGGTTCGGTATTCGGCGTAGGTTATAGCTATATGCTGCGTCTGATTCGCAAAGGGCCGCAGGACGCTCAGCCGCCTGGCACCGGTACGCCTGCCCGCCCGCTTTCCGCCGCAACGGACCATGTACAGCAGAAGGAGTCCTGGTAATGGGGATCGATTTATCGGTTATTTGGTTTGTCATCATCGTCTTCGCCACCCTGATGTATATCGTGATGGACGGCTTCGACCTGGGCATTGGCATTTTATTCAGTACCACGCGGGACGCGGCGGATCGCGACGTCATGGTGAACAGCGTCGCGCCGGTCTGGGATGGCAATGAGACCTGGCTGGTGCTCGGCGGCGCGGGCCTGTTTGGCGCTTTTCCGCTGGCCTATGCGGTAATTATCGACGCGCTGGCGATCCCCCTCACCCTGATGCTGATCGGGCTTATTTTTCGCGGCGTCGCTTTTGAATTCCGCTTTAACGCGACGCCATCGCACCGCCCGTTCTGGGATCGCGCCTTTATGGGCGGTTCGATTCTGGCCACCTTCACCCAGGGGATGGTCGTCGGCGCGGTGATCAACGGCTTCGCGGTCAGCGGCCGCAGCTTCAGCGGTGGGATGTTTGACTGGTTTACGCCGTTTACCCTGTTCTGCGGCCTGGGACTGTGCATTGCGTATGCGCTGCTGGGCGCCAGCTGGCTGGTGATGAAGAGCGAGAATGCGCTCCACCGCAATATGCGTGTGACCGCGCGCGGTTTGCTGCTGGCGCTACTGGCGGTGATTGTCGCCATCAGCATCTGGACCCCGCTGGCGCAGACGGCCATCGCCGAGCGCTGGTTTAGCTTGCCAAATCTCTTCTTCCTGCTGCCGGTACCGCTGCTGGTCGCGGCGATAAGCGCCTGGCTGTGGCGAGCGCTGCGCAACAGCGCCAGCCACCTGCTGCCTTTTGTCCTCACGCTGGGGCTGATCTTTCTCGGTTTTAGCGGGCTGGGGATCAGTATCTGGCCGTATATTATTCCACCGGGCATCACCCTCTGGCAGGCCGCCGCGCCGCCGCAAAGCCAGGGCTTTATGCTGGTTGGCGCGCTGCTTATTCTGCCGGTGATCCTCGGCTACACCTTCTGGAGCTACTACGTTTTTCGCGGCAAAGTTCAACACGGCGAGGGGTATCACTGATGCAACGAGTATGGCTTAAGCGCACGTTATGGATGGTGGTCCTGTGGGGAGGCAGCGTGCTGGCGCTGGCGGCAGTAAGCATGGGATTTCGGCTGCTGATGACGGCCGCCGGGTTAAAGGCCTGATCCGCCCGTCACGTTATTCGGCCCGATGGCGACACCATCGGGCTTTTTTTCGCCATCCGTCAGGCGATGCTGACAAAGCCTTTTCTGTTCTTTGATAACCGACGTAATAAGCTCACCCAGCCCCTGGCATAGTAGCCTCATTCGCCGATAGCATGGAAAAAGAGATGTTCAGAAGAAGCGTTTCAACATTACTGCTGGCGTGCGCCCTGTTTTCCGGGCACGTGCTGGCCCGCCAGCACGGACACGATTTCTTCCCGGTACAGAGTCTCGAACAGCAGTTACAGCACGAAGCCGATAGCGACGAGCTGCGCAGCCAGGCGGAAGACGCCGCCTCCGACCTGCGCGAGCAGCACCACTGGCAGAATGCGCGGAAACCAAAAATGCATCACTACCAGTAGCGATTTCGTTATCAGGCGCCCTTGCGTTTCGGCAGGGTTTTCATCAGCTCATCGGGACTCACGGAGGCCACGATGCTGCCCGGCAGCGGCATTTTCAGGATATGGTTTTTTATCTTACCGACCACGTGCATTTCGCATGGGCGGCAGTCAAACTTCAGCGTCAGCACTTCATCGCCGTGGATCAGCTGCATTGGCGTCGCTTTCCAGCTTTTAATCGAACCTTTGGCCTGTTTCGGACACAGGTTGAAGGCAAAGCGCAGGCAGTGCTTGGTAATCATGACCGGCACGTCGCCCTTCTCTTCATGAGCTTCATAGGCGGCGTCGATCAGCTGCACGCCGTAACGTTGATAAAACTCGCGCGCTTTGTGGTTGTAGACGTTAGCCAGAAACGACAGATGCGTTTCCGGATAGACCGGTGGCGGCACGGAAACAGGCTTACGGCTGCCGCGCACCACGGCCTTCAGACGCGCATCATCAAGCCTTTCCGCCGTTTCACGGCGCAGCTGGTTCAGCAGACTGTTTGGCACGAACAGCGCGCCGGGCAGCTTAATCTCAACGTTGCGTGAATAGTAAAGGGTCTGGCCGAGCTTCGCCACGCCATCGCGCAGGTTCGCCAGCGCTTTCTCCGCCTGGGTCGCCTCGGCAAACTCGCCATCCAGCGTGTGGGTGACGCTCACGCCCTCTTCGCTGGTCATCGTCAGGACCAGCTGTTCCTGCCAGCCGCTCAGTTCGATATCGACGGCGATGCGGCGCTCGCTGGAAGTTTTCAGCAGCGCCTGCTGCCAGTTATGATCGAGGTTGCGGTTTAACGGCTGGTGCGGACGCACTTTGTGTAAATCCGCGGGCATCTCGTTCGGCCATACGCGATAGCGGTTTTCGCCGGTTTTCTCCACCGTGTTGGCGCGAAAGCCGACGATTTCACGTTTGATCATCACGTTCAGGCCGTCGCCGTTGGTCAGCGTTTCGCTCACCTCAACGTCGAGAAAGTCTTTACCGACTTTCAGGACTTCCCCCACCGGCAGACCAATAAACTTCGGCGAGTCAAACGCGCCAATATCGCCTTTGCGCGCGTTGACAAAATAGTCGGTGCTGCCGCGATGGAAGGTCTTATCCGTTGACGGAACAAAGAAGTGTTCGGTGCGCCCCGCCGAGGCGCGGGCCAGGTCGCCGCGATCGTCAATAATGGCGTCGAGCATCTGGCGATAGTGCGCGGTGATGTTCTTCACGTAGCTCATATCTTTGTAGCGGCCTTCAATTTTGAAGGAACGTACCCCGGCATCGATCAGCGCGGCCAGGTTGGCGGTCTGATCGTTGTCTTTCATTGACAGCAGGTGCTTTTCATACGCCACTACGCGGCCCTGGTCATCTTTCAGGGTGTAGGGCAGACGGCAGGCCTGCGAGCAGTCGCCGCGGTTAGCGCTGCGCCCGGTCTGAGCATGGGAAATATTGCACTGGCCGGAATAGGCCACGCACAGCGCGCCGTGGATGAAGAACTCAATGGTCGCGTCGGTGTTATCGTAAATCGCTTTGATCTGCTGAAGATTCAGCTCGCGGGCAAGTACGATTTGGCTGAAGCCGACGTCGGAGAGAAATTTCGCTTTCTCAACGCTGCGGATATCGCACTGGGTGCTGGCGTGCATCTCAATCGGCGGAATATCCAGCTCCATGACCCCCATATCCTGGACAATCAGCGCGTCCACGCCGGTTTCATACAGGTCGGTTATCAGGCGCTGCGCCGGTTCCAGCTCATCATCATGAAGAATGGTGTTCAGGGTCACGAACACTTTCGCGCCGTAGCGATGGGCAAACGGTACCAGACCGGCGATATCGCTCAGACTGTTGCTGGCGTTGTGGCGCGCGCCAAAGCCCGGCCCGCCGATGTAGACCGCATCCGCGCCGTGTAAAATCGCTTCACGGGCGATCCCGGCATCGCGGGCAGGACTCAGTAGTTCAAGATGATGGTTTTGCAGGCGCATACGCTCGTCGTTATCCATTATAGGGGGTCGAAATGGCGGCTATTGTAGTCAGAACCTGGCGCAGACCAAAACATTTTCCATCGCCGCCGCGGAAGGAATTTTCAGTTTTTAGCAAAGCATTGAAGGAAAAGATATTTCCCAGAAAAAGTGCCTGAGGATAGAGTCATCACGTATTCCGGATTTTCCTCGTCACGTTGTGATTTGTTGTCTCAGTCATTTGCCTGGCCGCGAGTTTGCTCGCGGCTTTTTTATTTCGGGTAGTGGATCAGCGAATGGAAATGGGCAGTCTGCGCGCCGCTATTGCGATAGGCGTGCGCTAAATCTCCGGCGAAACGCCGCCCTTCTCCGGGCTGCAGCGATTGCCAGGTGTCCTGCAGGCAAAGATCCAGCACGCCGCTAATTACCACCACATGTTCGATAACCCCTTGCTCATGCGGCGTTGACTCACTCAGCGCGCCCGGGGCCAGGGTGATTGAGAAGTGATCGAAGCGCAGCACCGGGTCCCAAGGAAAAAGCGGCGTGACCACCATTGCCTGCTGCTGGGGATCAAATGCCGTCGGTTCACCTGCCTCATCGGCAACGATAAAGGCGGAAAACGGCACGTTAAGCCCGGTGGCGATTTTCCATAACGTCGCTACCGTCGGGCTGGATTCGTTGCGTTCAATCTGGCCCAGCATGGCTTTCGACACGCTGGTTTCTTCCGCCAGGCGCGACAGGCTCCAGCCGCGCTGCTGGCGCAGCGTTTTTAACGTTACCGACAGGTGTTGCGCAATATCCATTCAACCTCCCAATAATATCTGAAGGAATTATACGCACATTCACCTGATTCTACAGGGAATTGACGTATAGCGCTCGCCCGGGCTCCGCTATCCGGGTTTGGCGTTGCCGAAAAGCCAGTTGTGCGCTATAACGCACAATGCTAAATTATAGCGACCGTTATAACGCACAAGGCACATCCATGCGCACTTTTACTCTCCCTCTCCCGACTCTGTTGGCCGGCTTCGTTGCCGTACTGGTCGGCTACGCCAGTTCCGCAGCGATCATCTGGCAGGCCGCGGCGGCGGCAGGCGCCGATGCTTCGCAAATCGCCGGCTGGATGACCGCCTTAGGTCTGGGTATGGGCATCAGCACCCTGGCCCTCACCGTATGGCGAAAGGTGCCCATCCTGACGGCCTGGTCAACGCCCGGCGCGGCGCTGCTGGTCAGCGGTCTGCAGGGGGTCACGCTCTCCCAGGCGGTTGGCGTCTTTATTTTTGCCAACGCCTTAATCGTGCTTTGCGGCGTCACCGGCATCTTTGCCAGGCTAATGAAAATCATCCCTCATTCGCTGGCGGCGGCGATGCTGGCCGGTATTTTGCTGCGCTTCGGCATGCAGGCTTTCGCCAGCCTGCAGGCTAATCTGCTGTTATGCGGCAGTATGTTAGCCGTATGGTTACTGTGCAAAGCCTGGCTTCCCCGCTTCGCGGTGGTGGCCGCCCTGCTGACAGGGAGTGCGGTGGCCGGATTGAGCGGAGAAGTGACAACGTCACAAATAAGCTTCAGCATTGTCGCCCCTTCCTGGATCGCCCCTGAATTTACGCCAGCGCTGTTGATCAGCGTCGGTATACCGTTTTTCCTCGTCACCATGGCGTCGCAAAACGCCCCCGGCTTCGCCACCCTCCAGGCCTCGGGCTATCGGGTCCCCGCTTCAACGCTGATTGTCGCCACCGGCGGCCTGGCGCTGCTGCTGTCGCCCTTTGGCGTCTATTCGATCTGCATCGCTGCCATTACGGCCGCGATTTGCCAGAGCCCGGAAGCCCATCCGGACCCGCAAAAACGCTGGCTCGCGGCGGCAGCGGCGGGCGTTTTTTATCTGTTGGCGGGAATATTCGGCGGATCCATCACCTCGCTGATGTCAGCGCTACCGATGGCGTGGATCCAGATGCTTGCCGGGCTTGCGCTACTCGGCACCATCGGCGGCAGCCTGTTTCAGGCGTTGAATCATGAGAGTGAGCGCGATGCGGCGGTAGTGACATTTCTGGTCACCGCCAGCGGCGTGACGCTGGCCGGCATCGGTTCTGCGTTTTGGGGGCTGGTTCTCGGCGGCGTCAGCTACGTTTTGCTGTCAACGCTGCGCCGCGCGTAGCTGCGAGGGCGTCAGGCCGGTGGCGCTTTTCACCCGGTTGCTGAAGTGGCTGGCGCTGCTAAAACCGCAGGCCATGGCGATATCGGTTAACGGCAGCTGACTCTGGCTAATCAGCGCCTGCGCTTTAACCATCCGCCGCTGCATAACGTACTGATGCGGTGCCATCTTCATCGACTGGCGAAACATCCGCGCAAAATGGTATTCGCTTAACGCCGCTTCCTGCGCCAGATCGGCAAGGGTTAACGGCCGGTCGAGGTTCTCCTCAATCCATGCCAGCAGATTGCGCAAGACGTGCGGCGCCAGCCCGCCGGTCACCGTCGGTAAACGCCACTGAACGTTCGAATAGTGCTGAATCAGGTGAGTAAGCAGCAGCGTGCTGGCCGAACTCAACGTCAGCTGATTCGCCTGCTGCTGCCAGTCGTTGTCGAGGAGAAACTGGCGGTAGACGGCGGTGATTTTGTCATCGCTGGAAAACGTTTTCTCCTGCAGCGTGAACGAGGCCGGGCTGCGGTCCCAAATCTGCTCGCCTACCCGGCGCAGGTGTTCATCGGTGCAGTAGAGATGCACAAATGAGAGATCGCCGCGGATATCCCAGGTGCTCTCATCGCCTTTCGGCATCAGACAGAAACGGTCCGGCCCGCCGCCGTTTTTCCAGCCGTGGGGCGTTTTTTGGTAACTTTCGTAGCCATCGGCAATATACAGGCTCAGGGTGTGGTGGTCGCTTTGTACCGTAATGGTATCAAGATTGTTATACCACGCCGCCAGTTGAATACCGGAGTTGAGGTTCACCGTCCCCCGCAGCACGGCATTTTTTTGACGCAATGTTTCGAAAGTCCCGTAAGCCATAACCCTTCACACTTCTGATTCCGCAGATCGCTAGTCTATGAAGAGTCGCTGGCAGATACCAGCATTCCCCCGCCGCTGGCTAAAAATAAGCGCAAGAATTTGCAAGTCGGCAACAAGTAGATGACAGCGCCGCGCGGCGCCAGACCGCAAAATGATCGCGACAACACTCACAGGAGAGACATTTTGAACGCATTACTCTACGGGTTGGTCGTGGTTATCTGGGGCACGACATGGATTGCTATCTTTTTGCAGCAGGGGCCGGTTGCCGCGCCGGTGTCCATTTTCTGGCGCTTTGCCGTCGCCAGCGTCGCGATGCTGACCATTCTGCTGGTTACCCGTCGCCTGCGCCCGCTGGCCGCGCGCGACCATCTCTTCTGCCTGCTGCAGGGCTGCTGCGTCTTCTGTTTTAATTTCTGGTGTTTTTATACCGCCGCCGCGTATATCAATACCGGGCTGGAGTCGGTGATCTTCTCCATGGCGGTGTTGTTTAACGCGATCAATAGCTTTCTCTTCTATCGCCAGCAGCCTCCGGGCCGATTCTGGCTGGCCGCTGCGCTGGGACTGGCGGGGATCGTGACGCTATTCTGGGATGATTTATGGGCCAGCGGCCTGAACGCCTCGCTCCTGCTGGGTATTGCCCTCAGCGCGCTGGGAACCTATGGCTTTTCACTCGGCAATATGCTCAGCATCCGCCACCAGCGCCGCGGCCTGGAGACCTTGACCACCAACAGTTGGGCCATGCTTTACGGCACCCTGGTCATGGGCACCATCGCGCTGATACGCGGTGATAGCTTTGCCCCACAGTGGACGTTGAGCTATATGGGGGCGCTGCTATATCTGGCCGTGTTTGGCTCGGTGATTGCTTTTGGCGCCTATTTTACGCTGGTGGGGCGAATCGGCGCGGGTAAAGCGGCATACAGCACCCTGCTGTTTCCACTCGTCGCGCTGACCATTTCGACTTTTTATGAAGGTTACGTCTGGCATAGCAACGCCGTGGCCGGACTGGCGCTGATCCTGGTCGGAAATCTGGTGATGTTCGCTCGCCCGGAGCAGTGGCTGCTGCGGCGAAGACTGGCCTGGGTTCGCTCGGATCGCTGCTGACGCTCGCGCTACCCTCGAGGGGAAATGAAAAAGGCGCTATCAACCACTAGCGCCTTGATTAACGGATACGCCAGATTAACGGTTATTGGGGTCGAATTTCACCGCGTCAATCGCCATATCGTCAATCACCTGCTTCAGCGTCTCGACGGTGAGTGGCGTATTTTCGTTGGACAGGTTTTTGCCTTCGCCTTTACGGACCACTTTGATGACCGGCTTTTTGGTCGCCGCATCAATCAGTTCACCTTCAAAGTACAGGTTGGTATCCATGGTACGGTGACCGGTTGCCGCCTGGGTACCGGCGATAATCATCGCGACCGGGATCACTTCGTAGAACTGCAGGCCTTCTTTGCTGGAATCCACGCCGGTGATGGCGCCGCGGAAGATCAGGCTGCGCTTACCTGCGGTGGTGGCCAGCGGTTTACGCTCGGAAATAGCCTGTTTCATCTCTTTATTGGTGTAACTCAGGATATCGCTGAGCGCCTTCTCGCCCACCTGAGTGGTCGGTTTCGGTACCGGGTAGTAGGTGATTGGATTATAAACAACGTTGTCATAGTTGCTCGGATTGTAATCCGGAGAAATCCAGCGCAGTTCCGGTTTGCCGGACGCCGAGGTGGTTTCTTTTAAGTTAGAATAATCTTTTAAAAATCCCGAATATTGTTCCGGTTTAGCGATTTTAGATGAGCAGCCGGCCAATGCTAACAGGCCAGCGAGCGCGGCGACCTTAAAAAATAACTGAGTACGCATATAGGTTAATCCCTGTGAATACCATTTTCGGCAAGAGTTATAGCAAATAACAGGGGTAAGTTTTGTGGCAAAAATGGTGCTACGTCAAGTAGCGCAATAAAATAAACCCGCCGTTGCCGGCGGGCCGTGATTGGCTGTTTATCTGATATCAACCTGATAAAAAATATGCTTGCCAAAGGGGTCTATTTCGTAGCCTGACACGTTTTTACGCACCGGTTCAAATATTGTCGAGTGGGCAATCATGACTGCCGGCATCTGGTCATGCATCATCTGCTGCGCCTGGCGATAGAGCGCTTCGCGTTTTTGGCGATCGGTTATCGATTTTGCCTCGGCGATAATTTTATCAAACGGCTGATAGCACCATTTTGCCGAGTTTGACCCGCCGTTCGCCGACTGGCAGGTAAAGAGTGGACCGAAGAAGTTATCCGGGTCGCCGGTCGCGGTCGTCCAGCCCATCAGCGCCGCCTGATGTTCGCCATCCTTCACCCGCTTTAAGTATTCACCCCACTCATAGGTTGTGATTTTCGTTTGCACGCCAATTTTCGCCCAGTCGGCCTGGATCATTTCGGCCATGCGTTTGGCGTTCGGGTTATAGGGTCGCTGCACCGGCATCGCCCACAGATCGATGGTAATTGGCCCCGCAACGCCCGATTCCGCCAGCAGCGCTTTGGCCTTCTGCGGATCGTAGTCATAATCCTTCAGCTGGCTATCCGCGCTCCATACGCCCGGCGGCAGCAGGTTTTTAGCCGCCGTACCGGTACCGTGGAATACCGCTTCAATGATCGCCGGTTTATTGATCGCCATGGCCAGGGCCTGACGCACCTTAACGTTGTCCAGCGGCGCTTTTTGGGTGTTAAACGCCAGGAAACCGGTGTTAAGGCCCGCTTTGCTCATCAGGTTGATCGCGTCGTTCTCTTTCATACGCGGCAGGTCGGCTGGATTGGGGAACGGCATCACCTGGCACTCGTTTTTCTCTAGCTTGGCGTAGCGCACCGAGGCGTCCGGCGTGATACTAAAAATGAGACGATCGATATGCGCCTTCCCCTGCCAGTATTCCGGGAACGCCGTGAAAAGAATTCGGGAATCTTTTTGATATTGCGCGAGCCTGAAAGGACCGGTACCAATCGGGTCCATATCCACACGCTCTGGTGTACCGGCTTTTAACATCGCATCGGCATATTCCGCCGATAAAATAGAGGCGAAATACCAGGCAAGATCGGCGACAAATGGCGCTTCGGCATGGGCCAGCGTGAAACGCACCGTATATTCATCAGGCTTATCAATCGCGGTAACTAACTGGCCAAATTCAAGGCTCTCAAAATTAGAATAGTTGCCGCTGGAGATATTGTGATAAGGGTGTTGAGGATCCTTTTGCCGCATAAACGAAAAAATAACGTCGTCGGCATTAAAATCGCGGCTGGGTTTAAAATATTTATTACTCTGGAATTTAACGCCTTTGCGTAAATGAAAAGTATAAACTTTCCCATCTTCGCTGACTTCCCAGCTTTCGGCGAGGCTCGGCACCAGTTCTGTGGTGCCGGCTTTAAAATCGACCAGTCGGTTATAGACCGGCACCGCGCTGGCGTCCACGCTGGTCCCGGAGGTGTAGAGTTGCGGGTTAAAGTTTTCCGGCGATCCTTCTGAGCAGTAGACCAGCGTTTTTGCGCTAATGGCCGAGCTGGCCGTCAGGGCCGCTAACGCCAGAGCAAGCGTCGTGAATCTGCGTTGCATAGGTTTTCCTTTTTAATTTGTCAGCTAATGAATAGCTTGTTGTTTTCCCTTCCATACATAACACTAAAGCCTGATTGCAAACACCTGAAAACTCGAATAAAGAAGGAATCACTATGTCATCAGCCCTGGCCAGTCAATTAACCCAACGCTTCTTTCGCTACCTGGCGATAACCAGCCAAAGCGACCCGCGAGCCACGACGCTGCCTACCACCGCCGGGCAACACGCGATGGCGCAGGCCCTTGCGGATGAGCTACGCCAGCTGGGGCTGGATGAGATTATCATTGACGAGCGCGCCACCGTCACGGCGGTGAAAAAGGGTAACGTCGCAGGCGCGCCGCGGATTGGCTTTATTACCCACATCGATACCGTTGACGTCGGTTTGTCGCCGGATATTCATCCACAAATTCTGCGTTTTACTGGTGAAGATCTCTGTTTGAACAGGGATAAGGATATCTGGCTGCGCGTTGCGGAACATCCGGAAATCCTCGCTTATCCCAATGAAGAGATTATTTTCAGCGACGGCACCAGCGTGCTCGGGGCGGATAACAAGTCCGCCGTTACGGTGGTGATGACGGTGCTGGAAAACCTGACGGCGGAACACCGCCACGGCGACATCGTGGTCGCGTTTGTGCCGGATGAAGAAGTGGGCCTGCGCGGCGCGAAGGCGCTGGATCTCGCGCGCTTTGCCGTCGATTTTGCCTGGACCATCGACTGCTGCGAGCTCGGCGAAATCGTCTATGAGAACTTTAACGCCGCCGCCGCGGAGATTCGCTTTACCGGCGTGACCGCTCACCCCATGTCATCAAAGGGCGTGCTGGTGAACCCGCTGCTGATGGCCACGGATTACATGAGCCATTTCGATCGCCAGCAAACGCCGGAGCATACCGCCGGACGCGAGGGCTACGTTTGGTTTAACGGTATCCAGGGCGATCAGAACAGCACCCTGCTGCAGGCCAGCATTCGCGATTTCGACCTCGAAAGTTTTCATCATCGTAAGCAGCAAATTAGCGAGGTGGCGCAGAAAATCGCCGCGCAGTATCCGACCGGTAAGGTGGAATTTCACATCAGCGATACTTATAGCAACATCAGCAATGCCATCGGCGAAGACCGCCGCGCCGTTGATCTGATGTTCGAAGCGATGGAAAGCTTAGGCATTACGCCGAAACCGACGCCGATGCGCGGCGGCACCGACGGCGCGGCCCTGTCGGCAAAAGGCGTATTAACGCCCAACTTCTTTACCGGCGCGCACAACTTCCACTCGAAATTTGAGTTTCTGCCGCTGCGCGCCTTTGAGGCCTCTTATCGGACCGCGTTACAACTCTGCCTGTTAGCTGCGCGTTAAGCCGGTTTACGCGCCAGCATCGTGGCGAAACGCAGCTTAATCCGGTTACCGCTGGCGTCGGTGCGGTGGAGTTCACCGACGTCTTCGTTATATTTGAGTAACGTCCAGCCTTCATAATCATTACGCAGCTCTCCCGGTTTAAACGCGAACGGGAAGCCGACGCTGCACGGATAATCGTCGGTATCCATAGCCGCAACAATCAGATTGTAGCCGCCGGGCCTGGTGCAGCGCTGCATGTTAGCAATCAGACCCGGGATGGTCTTCGCGTCGAGGAACATCATCACCACGGTCGAAAGAATAAAGTCATACTCGCCGTCAAAACTGAGGGCGTTAAGGTCCTTAATCGCCGTCCGCAGATTCTCCAGCCCTTCCGCCTGACGAATGCGCTCAAGATTGCTGATACTGGCCGGATTTTTATCCCACGCGGTGACATCAAACCCGTTGGCCGCCAGATAGAGGCTATTGCGCCCGTTGCCGCAGCCCAGATCCAGCGCCTTACCCGGCGCGATCAGCGTGGCGGCATGCAGCACCTCAGAGTGGGTGCGGGTCATCCCGTATTTGTCGGTGAAGTAATTTTCGTCACGAAGCGTCATGGTTAATCCTTATTTTTTAATAATGTGTCGCGCTCAACGCGAATCAGCAGTTTACCGCACATTAGCAGCAGGAAGGTTCGAATCAGCAGCAGCCCGACGATCAGATTGGTGAAGAGAAACAGCGGGAGCGCGAGGGTATTGAAAAAGCCGTCCGGATGCTGATGACCGAGATGCAGGCCGGTGGTCGCCAGCGCGGAGATGCCGAACGAGAAGCTCCAGAACGAGGCGTTAAACGGCTGGCGCAGGTACCACGGCATCAGGCGCAGCATAAACAGCAGCTGCAGCAGACCATAGCCGAACAGCAGCTTAGCGAAGGTATCCGCCTCGCCGCCGTTCACGCTCAGCCAGGCGCTGCACGCCACCAGCGCCGGCGCCAGCTGAATGCCGAGGGCGGTGCGCATGGCCACCGGCAGTTCGCCGTCGCTGCGCAGGCGCTGCAGAATCACCGGTTCAAGGCTAAGCCAGGAGAATAAGCCGGCGCCCAGAAACACCAGTCCGGCGTCGGTAAAGCCCAGCGCGCCGCAGGCCATGGCGCTGATAAAGTTATTCGCCACCGTCGGCAGATAGAGGCCCGGAGTGGTCGCCTCATGGGGATGCTTCCCCCGCCATAGCCCGGCGCTCTGCCAGGCCGCATAGCTTAGCTGCAGCACTACGCCAATCGCGAATAACACCAGCGAGAGCGGCCGCAGCCAGGGAACAAAGCCGATGGCCACCAGCATGGTCGTCGCCGGAAACAGGCTGACAAAACTGCTGGCCATCGGATGGCGCATCTCCTGCAGTACGCTGTGCGGGAAACGGACTGCCCGGCTGATAAACGCCAGCGCCAGCAGCGCCCAGACGAGGGTGGCCACGATAACCAGACCGTCGCCGATTGTCCTGCTCACCGGCCAGATCGTGCTGGCGTACCGCCAGGCGAAGCCCATGCCGATAATGCCCAGAACCATACCAAAATAGCCCGCCGGGAGATTCAGCACCCGGTTCACGCGCTGCTCTTTATTCATTTTGTTTAAATTTTCAATTTATCTGAAGTTGCATTCTAAAAGAACCTTCAAAAACACGCTACGGCGTTTTTTGCTATGTTTATGTTAACCATATGTAATGAGAAAAGCAGATGCGCAAATATTACCTCAGCGAGAAGGTTCGCCAGTTTCACTATGAAGCCGACGGAAACAAACACAGCGTCAATCTGCGGCAAATTGTCGCCTTACGCGATTTCGCTGACGTGAAAAGCGGCGATGAAGGCGGCTGGCTGGACAATGAAGCAGCCCTGAGCCACGAAGGCGAGTGCTGGATTTATGACCCGAATAGCGCGGTGTTTGCCGGTGCGAAAATCGAGGGTAATGCCCGCTTGACCGGCGAGTGCATTATCAGCCATGGCGCCATCGTCAGCGATAACGCGCGACTGGACAGCGTGCAGGCAAGCCACTGCGCGCGAATAAGTGACAACGTCACCGTTTCGCATTCGCAGATTCGGGGTTATTGCCACCTGGCCGACAATGCGCGCATCCTCCCCCACTCGCTTATTATCGCCGCCCAGGGTCTGACCGCCGACAGCGACAAAATCCTGCGCATTTATCAGCGGGCAACGGTCAGCGCTTCGCGCATCGTTCACCAGGCGCAAGTTTACGGCGACGCGTTTGTCGAACACGCATTTATTGAGCATCGGGCGGAAATCTTCGATTGCGCGCGGCTGGAGGGTAACGACGAAAACGACGTCTGGGTCTGCGATAACGCGCGAGTTTATGGCCACGCGAGGATTATCGCCGGGCGGGAAGAGGACGCCATCCCCACCCTGCGCTACAGCTCACAGGTGGCGGAGCACGCGGTGGTCGAAGGCAACTGCCTGCTGAAGCATCGGGTGATGGTCGGCGGGCATGCGCACCTGCGCGGCGGGCCGATTCTGCTGGACGATAATGTGTTAATTGAAGGCCATGCGGTCATTTGCGGCGATGTAGTGATTGAACATCAGGTGACGATCGGCGACAGGGCGCGAATTGAAGCCAGCGCGGGCGACGCCATTTCTATCAGAGGGGAGAAAGTGATAAACGGCGACGAACTTTTTACCCGCACGCCCATTGTCGGCTTTCTATAACCTTTGCTCCCGACCGCGTGGTTTATCAGCTTCAGGCCCCTGCGCGCTGTTCTCCGGAGGGCGCGGCCTACATCTCAGCGCGGCCCGTCGCCCGGGCAAGGCGTCAGCCGCGAGCCGGGAATTGCCCGGTGTCACAATCAATAATGCGCCCGTAGATATTCTGGTCATCGTACGAACCGTTCAGATACTCGGCCTGCTTCAGGCACCCTTCGAGGGTGAAGCCGTTACGCAGGGCGACCTGATTGCTTCTCTGGTTTGCTACCCGGCATTTAATCACGAAGCGGCGAACCGTCCCGCTGCGGGCAAAAGCGTCCATCAGCGCCTGCAGCGCCTGAGAAAGCAGCCCCTGCCCCTGGTGGCTTTCATCAATCCAGTAGCCGATGTATGCGGTCTTATTGATCGGCTCAATCTGGTTAAACGACAGCACGCCGACGATCTCTTCTCGCAGAAAGAGCAAAAACATTTTGGCGTAACCGCGCTGGTGCAGCATCACGTTGCCCTGCACGTGGCGGCGGGTTTCGTCTTCGTGACTGACGTCAGCGGGCCAGCTCAGCGATTGCTGGAGCCAGCGCTGGTTCTTGATCACCAGCTGATGCAGCTCAGCGACGTGGCTTTCATCCACAGCGCGCAGAGAAAGTGACTCGGTGACGGGGATAGTTTCTCTCGCAGGCGCGTTTTCATCAGTCATAATGGACTCTGATTAATAGTCTGATTAAAAAACAAACGCCCGCTAAGTTACCTTAGCGGGCGGAATATAGGGCGATTATTTCATTACCCGATCGTCAACATAGTTACGCTTGTCTGGCGCTGGCGGGAAGTACTGATACAGCCAGGTTTCGCTGATCGCTTCCCCCTGGCAGCGCAGGAACATGCGCATTTCGACCGGGTCGGTCGAATCCGAGGTCGGATACCAGTCAAACTGGATGCGATAGCCATCAAACGGTTCCACGTAGAGAATCTCTATCTGCTTCGCTTCGCCGCTCGACAGGGTAATCACCGGCTCAATGCCTCTTGGCGCCGCGGCCTTCAGGTCACCGCCGACAAAATCGATAGCAAAACGACGGGTCCATTTATCCGGGTAGTGCTCACCCGGCGCCCAGCCTTCAGGGAAACCGCCCATTCCGGTACGCGTGGCCAATACCCGCGCCAGCGGCGAACGGACCGGCGGCTGCGCGCTCCAGTAAAGTCGATAGCGGAAGTCCAGCTCATCCCCGGCTTTCACCGGCTTCTCGGGCTGCCAGAAGCAAACGATATTGTCCAGCGTTTCACCGGTCGTCGGGATCTCCATCAGGTTGACGGCCCCTTTATCCCACTGGTTGCGCGGCTCCACCCACAGGCTCGGGCGTTTGTTATACCAGCCCATGATGTCCTGATAGTGGGAGAAGTCGCGATCCAGCTGCAGCAGGCCAAAACCGCGCGGATTTTTATCCTGGAAAGCGTTGAACTGCAGCTTCTGCGGGTTATTCAGCGGGCGGCACACCCACTCGCCGTTGCCCAGCCACATCGACAGGCGGTCGGAGTCGTGGATCTGCGGATGGATAGTGTCGCACATCCGCCGTTCGTTATTGCCGCAGCTGAACATACTGGTCATCGGCGCGATGCCCAGCTGTTTGATGTCTTTACGCGCGTAGATGTGGTTTTCCACATCCATAATCACCTGCGTCTCCTGACAGTTAACCACGAACTTATAGGCGCCGGTGACGCTTGGGCTATCGAGCAGCGCATAGACGGTAAATACCGTTGCCCCCGGTTTCACGGTCTCAAACCAGAAGGAGGTGAAGTCCGGAAACTCTTCCGGCGTATCGGTAAAGGTATCGATCGCCAGGCCGCGGGCGGAGAGTCCGTATTGATAAGTGCTGTCTACCGCGCGGAAGTAGCTCGCGCCGAGGAAGGCGACGATATCGCGGCGCGCCAGCTCCGGCGCCTTAAACACGCGGAACCCGGCAAAGCCGAGATCGCTCTGTCCTTCCAGCTGTTTGGTGTCAACGCCGGCGTCATTATATTTAAACAGCTCAGGACGGAAGTGAATTTCCCGCGCCTGCTGGGTTTGTGAATCCAGGGAGAACATCCGTACGCGGCGGCGGAACCCCATCCCGACGTGGAAGAACTGAATATCCAGCTTGCGCTCTTCGATATTACTCCACAGGGAGTGCGCAGCATCGTACTGAATGCTGTTGTAGGCCTGCGGGGTCAGGTTTGCCAGGGTTGGCGGCAGATCGCGCGGCGCGCCGCCCCAGGGCTGACGCGCAAGATCGTGAGCCATCGACTGAAGTACGGAATAGTCAAAGCGACGGGTCTGGCCGTCGGCAATTCCCGAGTCCTCGGCGAAGGCCGCTTTCGAGAATAAAGAGGCAACTCCTGACGTTCCGCATACGGCGGCAACAGCCATGGAAGATTTGAGAAAACGTCTGCGGTTCATGCCTGAGAGAGCATCCTTCTTCATATGTGAATTGAGACGCGACGTAACAAACCCATGCGTCGTGAATGTCGCTCACTCTAGACAAAAATGATTGATAATCCAATTGTTGACGGCAGAAATGCGTGAAAAAATATGTCCACCGCACCAGACCGAATTACCGATATCCGGTGGACGGCGATGATTTCGCCAACCGGCGGCGTTTCATGCTGAATACCGCGACGCCGAAGCGAAACAGGAAGCGGCCAGACGAACGCTGGCCGCGCAGGCGATTATTTTTGCTGCAGAAGGTTAAAACTGGTCATCAGGTTGCGATAATCCGGAATATGGTTGGAGAACAGCGTTCCCAGCCCTTCGATATCATTACGCCAGTCGCGGTGTAGTTCGCAGGCAACGCCAAACCACGACATCAGCTGTACCCCAGCCTGCGACATACGATCCCAGGCGGCATCGCGGGTAATCGGGTTAAAGGTACCGGAAGCATCGGTCACCACAAACACCTCAAACCCCTCTTCAATGGCCGAAAGCGCCGGAAAGGCCACGCAAACTTCCGTCACCACCCCGGCAATAATCAGCTGCTTTTTGCCCGTCGCTTTGACTGCCTTAACAAAATCTTCGTTATCCCAGGCGTTAATATTACCCGGGCGCGCGATATAGGGCGCATCGGGGAATTGCGCTTTCAGCTCCGGCACCAGCGGGCCATTGGGGCCGTTCTCAAAGCTGGTGGTTAAGATAGTCGGCAGACCGAAGTACTTCGCCAGGTCGCCAAGGGCAAGGACGTTGTTCTTGAATTTATCGGGATCGATATCGCGTACCAGAGAGAGTAATCCGGTCTGGTGATCGACCAGCAGCACGGCAGCATCACTTTTATCCAGACGAACATACGGTTTGGCCATGGTTTCTTCCTCATTTTAACGTCAGATCTTCCGTCAGAACGCAGGTTCTGCGGATGCAGGGTTAACAGGACCGATTTTAGTGTAATCGCTGACTGAGGATTAGCCGCCTAAAGTGGGACGCATTGTTCCATTTGCAGAACGTACCGCGGCAAACGGAGATCTTCCGGACAGCGTTAATCCAGCGTCACATGGTGCTTCATCACCCGCCGAAACAGCGCCAGACGCGCGCGCATAAAACGGTTTTCCACTTTAAAACCGGCCCGCTTGTGCAAACCGATACGCAACAGACGGTCCCGTCCGCGCACGCTGGCGGGCCAGCGCACCGGCCCGGAGAGCTCGTGGCAGCCGTTACCCGCTACACGGGCAAAGCTAGCCCAATAGTCGGCAACCCGGGCGGCAAAGGTCCGGTCGCGCTCGTTCGCATACTGTCGTACCGGCTCGGCAAGGTCGAGGTTGTCAAAAACGTACGCCACTTCATTACCGTGCCACGCGCCGTGCGGATAGGTTTGGTGTTCCGCCTCGGCAACGTAGTCAAACCAGTAGCGCCAGCACGGTTGCCCTACCCGCTGCTGCGCCTGCATCACCACGTAGCCCAGGGTGGTAAAGGCCATATCGCGGCAGACTTCACGCCCTAATGCTTCATCGCCCTTGACGCCGGGATAGAGCAGCTTAATCAAACCGAGACCAAAACGGCGTTCGCGGCGAAGCTTCTGGATCTGCCCGGCGATATCGACGCCAAACACCGCCATGACGCTGGCCTCATCGCTGTTCGAGCCAATCATCACCGGCAGCGGGTGCTGACGCCCGCTAAAAAAAGTCTCCAGCATCGGCTGCGGCAGTACGGCATCGCCAACAATGGGCGCCGGGCCGATGGTAAGCGGCGCGGTCAGCGACCAGAACGCGTCCGCCGGAATCGCCCGCAGCTGTTCGGCGCTGGCCTGCGGTAAAGCGAAGTGCTCCGCGATGAGCTGCCCTTTGGCCAGCGCCTTTTCCCGCGGCAGATCCGGCAAGGTATAGCCGCTCTGAATAATCGCCTTATGGAACAGCCCTCTGGATTTTGGCGAAACCATGAGCGACAGCACGCTGCGCGCCCCGGCGGACTCGCCGAACAGCGTCACGTTGGCCGCATCGCCGCCGAAGGCGTGGATGTTCTCCTGAACCCACTGCAGGGCGGCGATCTGATCGAGCAGCGCGAAATTATAGATGCGCTCCCCCTCCTCTTCCTCCAGCGCCGGATGGGCAAAAAAGCCCAGATGCCCCAGCCGGTAGTTAACCGTCACCACCACCACGTCACGGGACGCTAAGGCTTTGCCGTCATAGGGCGGTAAGCTTCCCGCACCGATGGTATAGCCGCCGCCGTGTAGCCAGACCATCACCGGCAGCGGCTGCGCGCGCGAAGCGGGTGACCAGACGTTAAGGTACAGGCAATCCTCGGAAAAGCGGCCGGGATCGCCGCCGCCGAGCTCGCGACAGTACTCAATATCCTGCCAGCTGGAGGCCGAGAAACTCTCCGCCCGGCGCACGCCCTGCCAGCGGGCGGCAGGCTGCGGCGCGCGCCAGCGGAGATCGCCGACGGGCGGCGCGGCATAGGGTATACCGCGCCAGATATACATGTTCTCTTCAGCGGTGCCGGATAGGGTGCCCTGCCGGGTTTTCACCAGCGGGGTAGACGGATTCTGCATGACCTGCTTCCTTTAACGACTCATGCCAGCAGAGTACTGATTTTACAGCAGACCGCAACGTCGTTTACTGCGCTCTTCCGCCTGTTGATAAAGGGCAAACTCATCATAGACCGGACAGCCCAGCGCCTCCTCAAAGGCCTGGCGGCTGGCGTTGCCGTGGCTGCGGGTCTGTATCTCGTTGCCCAGGTTAGACTGAAAAATCCCGGCGGCGCTGACCGGCAAAAAGTCTTCATAAATAATCGGTTGTGCGATGACCCAGCCGCGTTCAATCAGCGGCTGCGGATCGTCGCCCTGACGAAACGCCTGACGGTGCGCTTCGCCGGCGGGCGTCAGGCGATAGCGAAAGTACGCCAGCCCCTGCTGACGCAGCAGGAATTCGCTGTCCGGGAACGGACTAAACACCTCCTGCAGATGACGCTGATGGGTGAGATTATCTTTGCCCACCCCCGCCTCGCCAAGCAGTCGGTCGTACAGGGCGCGGCCCTTCGGCGTCAGGGCGATGCCGCGCTGTTCGATTTCGCCAAAGCGAGCCGTATGCGTGCCTCTATGCTCTCCGGCAAACATCACCGGCTCCTCAAGGGCCTTAAAGCTGGTCTGGCGCAGTAAAATGGGCACATCGCGGCGCGGCGGCCCTTCTATCAACGCCTTTGGCGCGATACCGCATTCGGGCATTAACGCCTGCACCCGGTCAATATCCAGGGTGCGGGGCGTCAGATGATTAATGTGGCAGCCGGGGAAACAGACCACATCGGCAATCAGCCGGTGCTCTTCATGCAGCGCGTGATAGGTTTCCTCATCGACGGTGGCGTGTCGATGCCAGCGAAAGGTTTCCAGCGCCTGTTGCACAAACTCGCGGGCCTCTGCGGCGGTAAACTCCCCTTTCTGTTCATGTAACGCGATCAGTTCACGACAGCGCGGCGTGAAGATATCGCGTCGGGAAAGGATATCCGCCGCCCGCTGACGCAAAGCCTCATTGGCGATAAGTTCAAGTCGTAGAAGCGAGGTAAAAACGCGAAACGGATTGCGCGCCAGCGCGGCGTCATCAATGGGGCGAAACGCGGTGGAGTGAACCGGTACGCCGGCCTGCGACAGATCGTAATAGCTGACGGGATACATTCCCATAATGGCAAACATGCGACGCAATGTCGCCAGTTCCTCCGCCGTACCGACGCGGATAGCGCCGTGGCGTTCAACGTTCAGCCGCGCCAGTTCATCGGCGTTGGCCAGTTGTTCGTGCAGCGTCGGGTTATTCTCCAGTATGGCCAGGTTAACGTCGGCCACCAGCTCAAGTAGCGTCCCGTACTGCGGAACTTCCTGCTGGTACATCGCCGACATCGCCTGCGAAAAGCTTTCCCGAATCTCATCAGCCGTGATGGTGTTCGCCATGATGTCTTACCTCCAGTGAATTCTCCCTGGAGTTTAGGAAAGCTCTCTGCAGACGGCGGGAAGAATTTACAAACTGTGATGGCGGTAGCTGGCCGGTTTATTTTCACCCGCTCACTTCATAACCGCCGGTTATGTTAAATACCATTTAATTTCACTTTAAATTAACAAAACATTTACACACACTGCGAGTGGCGACATTACAACAACATGCCTCTCTACCGATAATATGGAGTACCCTCATGAACGATAAATGGTCACCGCGCGAGGTCCTGCACCGCGACTACAGCAGCCATCCTCCCGCTTACGCCCCGGGCTATAAAACCAGCGTGCTGCGCTCGCCGCGCAATGCGCTCATTTCCCTGCAGAATTCCCTTTCTGAAATCACCGGACCGGTGTTCAGCAGCGACGATCTCGGCGCGCTCGATAACGACCTGATCCTCAACTACGCCAAAGACGGCCTGCCGATTGGCGAAAGGATAATCGTCCACGGCTACGTTCGCGATGGGTTTGGCCGACCAATGAAAAATACGCTGGTCGAAGTCTGGCAGGCCAACGCGGGCGGACGCTACCGGCATAAGAAAGATCAATACCTGGCGCCTATCGACCCGAACTTTGGCGGCTGCGGACGGGTGCTGACCGACGAAAACGGCTACTATTGTTTCCGCACCATCAAGCCCGGCCCCTATCCGTGGCGCAACCAGGTAAGCGACTGGCGTCCAGCGCATATTCACTTTTCGCTCTCCGGCGACGCTTGGGCACAGCGCCTGATCACGCAGATGTATTTCGAAGGCGATCCGCTGATTAAACAGTGTCCTATTGTCAAAACCATCAATAACGATGATGCCATCAGGACATTAATCGCCGAGCTGGATACCCATGCCGCCGTACCGCTGGACTCTCTGGCTTACCGTTTTGATCTCGTGCTGCGCGGCCATCGCGCAACGCTGTTTGAAAACCGCACGCAGGGGGCCGCCCGATGAAAGATTATTTACCTGAAACCGCTTCACAAACCGCCGGCCCTTATGTGCATATCGGCCTCGCGCCGGACGCCGCCGGTTTCCATATCTTTGAGAAAAATTTTGGCCCGACGCTGACAACGGCAGACACCGAGGGCGAACGCATTACTATCGAAGGCAGAGTCATCGACGGCTCCGGCACGCCGGTGCGCGATGTACTGCTGGAAATCTGGCAGGCCAACGCCGCCGGGCGCTATAACCATCCCGACGACCGACAGCAGGGCAAGAAGCTGGATGCGGCGTTTCGCGGCTGGGGACGCAGCTGCTCGGACTTCACCAGCGGCGTCTGGCGCTTCGAAACCATTAAACCCGGGGCCGTGGTAGGTCGCGACGGGCGCACCATGGCGCCGCACGTCAATCTGTGGGTGGTCGCCCGCGGGATTAATATTGGCCTCAACACGCGGATGTACTTTTCCGACGAGCAGGATGCCAACCAGGTCGACCCGGTGCTGAATCTGATTGAGTGGGAAGTGCGTCGCCAGACCCTCATCGCGCAGCGCGAGGTCCGCGGCGCGGAGATCGTGTATCGCTTCGATATTCACCTGCAGGGCGAAAACGAAACCGTCTTCTTCGATATCTGAGTTTTTTCTTGCTTTTCCGCCCCTGCCGGTCAGGGGCGACGCTATATGGCAAACTCAATAAAATCAACTTGTAAAATAATAATATAAAATGTTAATAATATTTTGCTATAAAGTTAACAATTTTAATCGCCCTTACTTGTCACTGGGACGCCTCTGTTTTTAACATTGATTATGCAAAAAAATGGTCTTTTCAGTCAGCGCATTCGCTTGCGCCATCTACATACTTTCGTGGCCGTCGCTCAACAGGGAACTCTTGGGCGTGCGGCTGAAACCTTAAATCTGAGTCAACCGGCCTTATCCAAAACGTTAAACGAACTGGAGCAGCTCACCGGTACCCGGCTGTTTGAGCGTGGACGCCTCGGCGCGCAGCTCACGCTGGTTGGCGAACAGTTTCTCACCCACGCGGTTAAAGTGCTCGACGCGCTCAATACCGCGGGACAGGCGCTAAACCGTAAAGAAGGCCTCAACAGCGATATCGTGCGCATCGGGGCGCTCCCCACTGCCGCGCTTGGGATCCTGCCCTCGGTGATCGGCCAGTTCCATCAGCAGCAAAAAGATATCACCCTGCAGGTGGCGACCATGAATAACACCATGCTGCTGGCCGGACTCAAATCGGGAGAAATCGATATCGGTATCGGACGGATGTCCGATCCGGAGTTGATGAGCGGGTTGAACTATGAACTGCTGTTTCTCGAATCCCTGAAGCTGGTGGTTCGTCCGGGGCATCCGCTGCTGCAGGAAACGGTTACGCTGAGTCGGGTCATGGAGTGGCCGGTGGTGGTTTCGCCCAAAGGTACGCTGCCGCGACAGAACGCCGAAACCCTGCTGCAAAGCCAGGGCTGCAAAATTCCGTCTGGCTGCATCGAGACGCTGTCGGCTTCCCTGTCGCGCCAGCTCACCGTCGATTACGACTACGTCTGGTTTGTCCCCTCCGGCGCAGTCAAAGACGACCTGCGCCGTGGGCTGCTGGCCGCGTTACCGGTGCCCACCCAGGGCGCGGGCGAACCGATAGGTATTCTCACCCGGGTGGACGCCACGCTCACCGCGGGAACGCAAACCCTGCTGAGTGCCATTCGTAAATCGATGCCCGTCTGATCGCCCTCTCCCCGACCGTTATCCGCGTCGGGGAGATCTGACCGCCTGATTTCCTTTTCGCATCCACCATATTCACCACAATAATCAATTAGTGCGAAATCATTCATTAACAATTGCGTAAATTTCTTTAACAGATCTATCATAGCCGCGATTTCACCAAATGGTTCACTTGAAATCAATAACAGTAAAAAACCTGCTTTTATGAAGGTCAACATCGCTTCATTCAAAAGCCTTCACTTGAGAAATTGATTCATCTGGTTCACACCTGTTCAGGGGTGGTTAAGGAGAAAAAATGGCAACTGGCAACGCGCCGCGAGGATTCCCCCGGGTCCTGCAGTGGCTTCTCGCCGGGCTGATGCTGATCATCGGCCTGGCTATCGGTATTCTTGGTGCAAAGCTCGCCTCCGTTGGCGGGACCTTCTATTTTGCGATTATGGGCCTGGTGATGGTTATCGCCGCGGTGCTCATTTTCCGCAGCCGTCGCGGCGGTATCATACTGTACGCGATAGCGTTTATCGCCTCGATCGTCTGGGCCATTAGCGATGCCGGCTGGACCTACTGGCCGCTGTTCTCGCGCCTGTTCGCGCTCGGCGTACTGGCCTTCCTTGCCGCGCTGGTCTGGCCGTTTCTGTCCCGGCAGCCGGCGAATAAAGGGCCAGCGTTTGGCCTGGCAGCGGTGCTGGCGGTGGTACTGTTGGGTAGTTTCGGCTGGATGTTTAAATCCCAGCCGCTGGTCAGCGCCAGCGAGGCGGTGCCGGTTAAACCGGTCGCCGCGGGCGAGCAGCAGAAAAACTGGGCGCACTGGGGCAACACCACCCACGGCGACCGTTTCGCCGCCCTCGACCAGATTAACAAACAGAACGTTGACCAGCTGCAGGTTGCCTGGGTCGCCCACACCGGGGATATCCCGCAGAGCAACGGCTCCGGCGCGGAAGACCAGAATACGCCGCTGCAGATTGGCGATACGCTTTACGTCTGTACGCCTTACAGCAAGGTGCTGGCGCTGGATGTCGATAGCGGTAAAGAGAAATGGCGCTATGATTCAAAAGCCACCGCGCCAAACTGGCAGCGCTGCCGCGGCTTAGGCTATTACGAAGAGAGCCAGGCCCAGGTTTCCCCTGCCGCCGACGCGCAGCCGGCCGCCTGCTCCCGCCGCCTGTTCCTGCCAACCACCGACGCCCGTCTGATCGCTATTGATGCCGATAACGGTAAACTGTGCGACGCCTTCGGCGACCACGGTATTGTGGACCTGAGCGTTGGCATGGGGGAAATCAAAGCGGGTTACTACCAGCAGACCTCCACGCCGCTGGTGGCGGGTAACGTAGTCGTGGTTGGCGGTCGCGTGGCGGATAACTTCTCCACCGGCGAGCCCCCGGGCGTCGTTCGCGCCTATGATGTTCATACCGGCAAACTGGCGTGGGCATGGGATCCGGGCAACCCGAACCTGACCGGCGAACCGCCGGCAGGACAGACCTACACCCGCGGTACGCCGAACGTCTGGTCGGCCATGTCCTATGACGCGAAGCTGAATCTGATTTATCTGCCGACCGGTAACGCGACGCCGGACTTCTTTGGCGGCGAACGTACCGCGCTGGACGATAAATACAGTTCCTCCATCGTGGCCGTTGACGCCACGACCGGCCAGGTACGCTGGCATTATCAGACCACCCATCACGATCTCTGGGATTTCGACCTGCCTTCCCAGCCGCTGCTGTACGATCTGCCTGACGGTAAAGGCGGCACCACGCCGGTGCTGGTGCAAACCAGCAAGCAGGGCATGATCTTTATGCTGAACCGCGCCACCGGAGAACCGGTCGCCAAAGTTGAGGAACGTCCTGTCCCGGCGGGCAACGTCAAGGGCGAGCGCTACTCGCCGACCCAGCCCTACTCCGTCGGCATGCCAATGATCGGCAACGAGACGCTGACCGAGTCGGATATGTGGGGCGCGACGCCTGTCGACCTGCTGCTGTGCCGCATCCAGTTTAAAGAGATGCGTCACCAGGGCGTCTTCACCCCGCCGGGCGAGGATCGTTCGCTGCAGTATCCCGGCTCGCTGGGCGGGATGAACTGGGGCAGCGTGTCGGTTGACCCGAATAACAGCCTGATGTTCGTCAATGATATGCGCCTTGGCCTCGCCAACTATATGGTGCCGCGCGCCAAAGTGGCGAAGGACGCCAGCGGTATCGAAATGGGGATTGTGCCGATGGAGGGCACGCCGTTCGGCGCCATGCGCGAACGCTTCCTGTCTCCGCTGGGCATTCCGTGCCAGAAACCACCGTTCGGCACTATGTCAGCGGTCGATTTGAAAACCGGCAAACTGGTGTGGCAGGTTCCGGTGGGCACCGTTGAGGACACCGGCCCGCTGGGGATCCGCATGCATATGCCAATCCCTATCGGTATGCCGACGCTGGGCGCCTCGTTATCAACCCAGTCCGGCCTGCTGTTCTTCGCGGGCACCCAGGACTTCTACCTGCGCGCGTTTGATACCGCCAACGGGAAAGAGATCTGGAAATCGCGTCTGCCGGTCGGTAGCCAGTCCGGCCCGATGACCTACGTATCGCCGAAAACCGGCAAACAGTACATCATCATCAACGCGGGCGGCGCTCGCCAGTCGCCGGACCGCGGCGATTATATTATCGCCTACGCGCTTGCGCAGCAGAAGTAACCACCAGGGCCCCAAACGGGGCCCTTTTTGCGGGCAAAGCACCTGTCCCGGGAGCCGTCCGGTGGCCGCTGGCGCGAAAGCAAAATCATCTTCTCCCCCTCAGTAAGCCATTTTCATTCAGTCATGTTATTATTGCGAATGGTTATCAATAATAACTGAACAAGGATAATGGATGAAAAGTTCACCCTGCCGCCTGCTCGCAGGCACCTTTATGTTAGCCGCCGCCTCGGCTCAGGCGTTAAAAGCCCCTGAAGTGAACCTACGCGATCCGACGATTTGGGAAGAGAAAGCGGCGTCTGCGCTCACCGCTAACCCACAGCCGTGCGAGGTGTTCAGCGGCCCGCACTGCGCGGTCTGGGAAGATGAGAAATCGGATATTCAACGTGAACGGGAGCGGCGGGAACAGCGGCGATGGCAGAATGGTTATGAAAATCTGCGGCGGGAGTAATCCCTCTTAAACGATAACCCGGGCATGCCCGGGTTATTTTTCACCAGGAAAATTAATTCTCGCCGAAATGAATGACGGTACGAATGGATTTACCTTCATGCATCAGATCAAACGCTTCGTTGATTTGATCCAGCGGCATACGGTGGGTAATAAACGGATCGAGGCGAATTTTCCCCGCCATCGCCTCTTCAACCATTCCCGGCAGCTGGGTACGCCCTTTCACGCCGCCGAACGCGGAGCCGCGCCAGACGCGCCCGGTGACCAGCTGGAATGGGCGGGTTTTAATCTCCTGGCCCGCGCCGGCAACCCCGATGATGACGCTTTCGCCCCAGCCTTTGTGGCAGCACTCCAGCGCCGCGCGCATCACGTTGACGTTACCAATACACTCGAAGCTAAAGTCGACGCCGCCGTCGGTGAGTTCAACAATCACCTCCTGAACCGGCTTATCGTAATCATTCGGGTTGATAAAGTCGGTCGCGCCCATCTCTTTCGCGAGAGTGAATTTTTCCGGGTTGGTATCCACCGCCAGAATGCGCCCGGCTTTCGCCTGTACCGCGCCCTGGATCACCGCCAGGCCGATCCCGCCGAGGCCGAAGACGGCGACGGTATCGCCCTCTTTTACTTTCGCCGTATTGTGCACCGCCCCGATGCCGGTCGTGACGCCGCAGCCCAGCAGGCAGACTTTATCCAGCGGCGCCTGCGGGTTCACTTTTGCCAGCGAAATTTCGGCCACTACGGTGTATTCGCTGAAGGTGCTGGTCCCCATATAGTGATAAATCGGTTCACCGTTATAGGAGAAACGGGTGGTGCCGTCCGGCATCAGGCCTTTCCCCTGGGTAGCACGCACCGCCTGACAGAGGTTAGTTTTGCCGGATTTACAGAACTTACACTCGCGGCATTCGGCGGTATACAGAGGAATAACGTGGTCGCCCGGCTGCAGGCTGGTTACGCCTTCGCCAACCTCGACGACAATACCGCCGCCTTCATGACCCAGCACCGCCGGGAAGACGCCTTCCGGATCGTCGCCGGAGAGGGTGAAAGCATCGGTATGGCATACGCCGGTATGGGTGATCTTCACCAGCACTTCGCCCTTTTTCGGCGGCGCGACGTCAATCTCAACGATTGAAAGCGGCTGGCCTGGGCCAAACGCGACGGCTGCACGTGATTTCATATCTCTCTTCCTCGTGGTGATTTTATTTTAAATAGGATCGTAGCAGATGCCCGACTTCCGCCATTCTGGCGGCGCGCTGGTCTGGCGTCGTTTCGCCGCTAACCAGTTCGTCCTGCAGATGAATCTCAACCATCTCCCCCATCAGGCCGTTAGCGGCGCCGCGAATAGAGGCAATCTGTTGCAGAATGGTCATACAGGGTTCGCCGGATTCCAGCGCCCGCTCGAGCGCTTCAACCTGGCCACGGATGCGCCTTACCCGGCTGAGGGCACGCTTTTTATCTTCAGGTGAATGTGGCATGGTGTCGCCCTCCATATCATATAGGGGGGTATACTATATTTATTATTGCCATGAGGCAAATGGCTTCGCCGCTTTAACCGTAGCATAGCGGCGAGAATTTGCGCTCAGTCGAGGCTAAGGATCATCGATTCACAGTGTAAGTCGGCGTTCGCCATGTTCGAATGCCAGCGCTTTTCGCCGGTTGAAGTGAATCCCAGGCGCAGATAAAAACCGGCCGCGTTTGGCGTTGCATCGAGGGTAATGTGCCTGAACTTGCGTTGTTTCGCCTCCCCGATAATCGCCGCCATAATCATGCTGGCGCAGCCTTTACCCTCCCAGGTCGGCAAAGTAAATATGGCTTCAACGCTACCCGCTTTGATATCCAGATAGCCGCTGGCGACTGGCTTGCCCTGCCCATCATCAACAACAAAAAATGGATTATCGCGCACCGCATGGCGATAACCTTCAGGCATGTTGTCGGGAGTCCAGGCCTGGAGGACTTCCGCAGCATAGCTTTCACGGCAGCCGTGGCGAATCGCCTGATTACGAACTTCCCAAAGGGCCGGAGCCTCTTCTGCGATGGCAAGTCTGACTTTCATACCCTTCCCCTTTTTTTATTGTTGATAACATTTTTATCACAATTAAAATAAAGAGCGACAAAAAAACCCGCCGAAGCGGGTTTATCGAGGTTTAACGCCTGCGCGGCATCATCCTCAGCAGCGTGTTATCTTTCCAGAAGTAGTGGTGCAACAGCGCCGCCAGCGCGTGCAGGCCAATGATAAAGTAGCCGGCATTGGCCAGCAGCTCGTGCCACGCTTTCAGGGTATCCACCAGCTCAAAGTTGCTTTCCGCCGCGTGCGGCATGGTCAGGCCAAACGCGAACCACGGGTTACCGCGGTAGTACATCATGGCTATGCCGATGGCCGGCAGCGCGATAAACAGCAGATAGATAACCAGATGCCCCAGATGCGCGAAGCCGGTCATCATCGGCGACGGCTTAGGCACAATCGGCGGCGCCGGGGATTTGAGACGCACCAACAGGCGCACCACCATCAGAACAAAAATAGAAATTCCGCAGGAGACGTGAATCATATTGATGACGGGCCGCGCGCTGCGGGGAAAAAAGCCCCGCAGCTCCATCGCCGCGTAAGCGCCTATCACTAAAAGAAACACCAGCCAGTGGATGCCAATTTGCAGGCCAGAATATTTATCGCGCATGAGAAACCCTTTATAAAACGGTGATATCGCCAACATAAACACCTTTTATTAAAAATTCATTAACTTTTACGTACTTATAAAAAAACAATTGTCGGTTTCGCGCATTTAATGCAAAAACGGCGAGTTATCCCCGGCGCAGGAATACGGGGAACCTATACCTCGGCCTTGACGCTGTATATAATCACAGTACAATACTCCCAGCTATTACCATAAACGGGATAAAAAATGTTCGTAGAGCTGATTTATGACAAAAGAAATTTCGAGGGATTGGCCGGCGCTAAAGAGATCATTCTTAATGAACTAACGAAGCGAGTACATCGCATTTTTCCCGATGCCGACGTCCGCGTTAAGCCGATGATGACCCTGGCTTCCATCAATACTGACGCCAGCAAGCACGAGAAGGAGCAGATCAGCCGCGCCGTGCAGGAGATGTTCGAAGAAGCCGATATGTGGATGCAGGAAGATTAACGGACGAGTGTTGAGGAAACGATGAACACTTTCAGCATAATAGCCATCCCCCTCTTTGCCGCAGCGGTGGTGATGTTGACGTTGGGGGCGACCCGGAAAAACCGTGCCTGCGCTATCGTCGGCGGCGTTTTGATGGCCGCAACCGTGGTTAACGCGGTGACCGGCATGGCGCTACAGGGCGGGTAACAGAATGAGTTTTGTCTGGTACATGGCGCTGATATGCATTGTGATAGCGTATCTAATGATGACCTTCCTCCCCGTTTAATCCCGGGTTTTCGCCTACCCGGGCTTCTTCTACCGGCGGGATCATATCCCCTTGCGCACCAGCGTTGCCGCCTGCATAAAAATCTCGTCCTCGATGCCATCCCCTTTCTGTCTGCCCAGCCTCACCAGTTCTTCAACAATGCTTTCCCGGTTAATTGGCTTCTGGCCAGAAACCAGGCCAATAACCGCCGCGCCAATGGCAAGACCAATCAGCCCCGTTTGCTCTTCTTTGTTCTTCATCGTTCCGCTCCGTTATGCCCGAAAAAAGTTTAGCAGCCGCATCAGCGACTGCAACCCGGGCCTCCACGGGGTTGATACCCGCGAAATCGTCTTCAAAAGCAGTACGGATTCCGGGTCAGGCAAAGCCTGTCTCCGGCTCGTTAGCTTGTTCAGGGACGTTAAAAAGTGTGAAGTTGATCAAAAACAACAAAATGACGGGCTGAGAGGCGTATTGGTATTACGTCCGCGCCGGGGGCAGCCCGGCGCGAGAAGCGATTGTTACCACCCGATGATTAAAAGGAGAAATCAGCATGATCACTTACGATCGTAACCGCAATCCTATTACTAACGGCAGCCAGGTGATGATTAACGGGACGGGTAAAACCGGTAAAATTATCGCTATCCACGCGACGGGCTTAACGCCAGCCCAGCTGCGCCGTAATAAGACAGTCGAAGTGGAAGGGACGGAAGGTAAGTTCGAGCCCGTTGAACTGATCCGCCTTGGTCTCCACTAAGGAAGCGCAAGCCGCCGCGGCATCAGCCAAACGCCGAATATCGGCTGGCGACGCCGGGCGGTTCCCTACCGGCGCTTGGCGCCATGGCTGGTCTTCGCCTGATACATGCGCCGGTCCGCCACCGCAACGATCTCATTGAGGCTATGATGCGTTGCAGGGTCGTATTCAACGCAGCCCCAGGAAAACGCCAGCTGCCACGGATTGCCCGCCTGTTGATTATACTCAGCAACGTTATTGCTTAGCTGCGCCATCGCGATGCCCGCCGCCTGCTGGGCAGTATTAGCAAGCAGGATAATAAACTCATCTCCGCCCTGCCTGGCAATGATATCCGACTCCCGGAAGGTGGCTTTCATCAAATCAGCCATCGCCTTCAGGGCTTTATCCCCCTGTTCATGACCCCAGGTATCGTTAATCAGCTTAAAGCGATCGAGATCGATAAATACGAGGCTCGCCGGTTCATTGCGCCGCCTGGCCGTCAGCAGCGCGTACTCCGCTAACGACATAAAACCCCGGCGGTTGAACAGCCCCGTCAGCTCATCGGCGGTCGCCGCGTCGAGCACCTTGAATTCATCTTCCACGATGGCGGCCAGGTCGCTTAATATTTGTATCTCATGCACGGAAAAGGCGCGCGGCTTGTGGTCCATCAGGCAGAACGCGCCGACCGTTGCGCCGTCAGGCAGCTGTACCGGGTATCCGGCATAAAAGCGGATAAAAGGCGCTTCCGTGACCAGCGGGTTATCGTGAAAGCGCAGATCCTGCTGCAGGTCATTAACGATTAAAGGGTCGGTCTGCAGGATAGTATGCGCGCAGAACGTGATATCCCTAGGCAGGGTATCGACTTCAAGTCCGGCGCAGGATTTAACATGCAGGGTATTTTCTCCCACGAGGCTAACCGACGCCACCGGCAGATCGTAAAGCGTACGCGCAAGCCGGGTCAGGCGATCGAAACGCTCTTCTTTTCCGCTATTAAGTAATCCGGATGCCCGCAGCGATTGCAGGCGACGCAGTTCATCGGGATGGAGTCCGGCTAATTTCAATTTTTCTCTCTTACGTTATCAGGATAGATGACGCTGCGCTTACCACTGAAGCGCTCATCAGGCTGTTAACAGACGATTCACATTTGTTGTCTCATGAGTTAAGCATATTTCGCTGACTCGTCAAACGAGACATCAGGTTCGTTCCGTCGCGGCCCACTCCCTCAGCCTCTCTTTCAGCCACTGGCTCGCGCCGCGCTGCCCGCTCCGCTTGTGGGAATAGATTTTCACTTCAAACGGCGGAACCTCAAACGGTAATTCAAAGACCTGCAGCGTCGCCGCGTCAGTCATTTTTGCCGCGGCAGAGCGCGGTATCGCCATAAGCAGTTCACTTTGCGCAATAATAGCTGGCGCGCTCAGCATAGAGGGGGTTTTGATGGTGATATGCCGCGAGAAGCCCATTTTCGCAAGCTGCACGTCGAGAACGCCCTGGCTTTCATTCCACGGGGTGACTACCAGATGCTGTGCTGCCAGGTAGTCCGTCAGCGTGAGCCGGGATCGCCTGGCGCTGCTTATCGCAACATAATCATCTTTCAGCCAGCAAATCTCATCCAGCTCCGGATGCTCTGCTTCATGCAGCGCGCTAAATCCCAGCGCTAAATCCACCTCACCGGCCAGCAGTTCCGTCAGCGCCGGGCTGTGCGGCAGATAGCGCAGTTCGAAACGCAGGCCTGGCGCCTGTTGCTGTAGCCTGGGCATCAGCGTCGGGAAAACGCACTGCGCGGTGAAGTCCGTGATCGCTATCTGTAAGCAGTCGGTACTGGCTGAGGCAACAAACTTCGGCTGCGGAGTAAGCTCCTGATTTAAAAACTTGAGCGCCGAAGCGATGGAAGGCGCGAGCTGGGTGGCGTATACGCTGGGGCACATACGATGACCTTCGCGATAGAAAAGCGGGTCGTTGAGCGCGGCGCGCAGTCTGGATAGCGCGTGGCTTAACGCTGATGTACTCATCGACAGTTCTTCCGCCGCCAGGCGGACCGAACGATAGCGGTAGACCGCCTCAAATACCGGCAGCAG
This sequence comes from Klebsiella sp. OBRC7, assembly GCF_000293135.1. NCBI lineage: Bacteria > Pseudomonadati > Pseudomonadota > Gammaproteobacteria > Enterobacterales > Enterobacteriaceae > Klebsiella > Klebsiella sp. OBRC7. Next base: position 47,154 of record NZ_ALNJ01000064.1, read on the forward strand.
ATTCAAATCAAGACGGCGAAGCGCAGGATGCATAATATTCATCATTGGGTGATTTCATTGCACTTAATTCTTCTAACCTTAACGTTTATGCTTGGCGGTATCAAACTCACGATGGCACAACAGGTACTCCAATGAATATGACCATTCGTCAGGCCCGCCCGGCGGACGCAAAAGCAATTTATGACATGATTTACGAGCTTGCGGTTTATGAAAAAGCGCCGGAGCAGGTAGTCACCACGGTAGATGAAATCCAGGTATCGCTTTTCGCCAGCGACAGCAAAACGGAAGCGCTAATCTGCGAGATTGACAATAAGGTTGCCGGGTACGCTGTATTCTTCACCAGCTATTCCACCTGGCTCGGTCGAAACGGCATCTATATGGAAGATCTGTACGTCACTCCCGAATTTCGCGGCCGCGGCGCTGGAAAAGCGCTATTGCGAACCATCGCTCAGCTGGCGGTAAAAAGAGAGTGCGGTCGCCTGGAGTGGAGCGTGCTCGACTGGAACCAGCCGGCCATTGATTTTTATCTGAGCATTGGCGCCGTTGCGCAAAGTGAGTGGGTTCGCTATCGCCTTGACGGCGCCGCGCTTGCCGCTTTTGCTGAACGGGGCGGGAACGCCGAATAATCGGCCACCCGGCGGGCCCTTCCTGGGCCCACCTTTTCAATCCCTTGCCAATATGCCCGCGGCGTATAAAGCTGAAACAAAAAATTATTACCCCTTAACGCCCCGCCCACAACCCGCCGAATTTATTCACTTTTCCGTACGCGTTTTTATCAGCATTTAACGGCGCCGGAAAAATCGTTGGTTGCCCTATTCCGCCAGCTGAACTAAGCCTGGAGAAGTTTTCACCTGACAGTTCAACTGACCTGGAGATTCTTCATGAGTAAACTCGGGATTAATGGATTTGGGCGTATTGGACGTTTAGTACTGCGCCGATTACTGGAGGTTAATAGTCCTTTAGAGGTCGTCGCCATCAACGACCTCACCTCTCCTAAGGTACTGGCCTACCTGCTTAAGCATGATTCTAACTACGGACCTTTCCCGTGGAGCGTCGATTTTACTGAAGATGCGCTTATCGTTGACGGCAAAAAAATTACCGTTTATGCCGAAAAAGAGGCTCAGCATATTCCGTGGAAAGCGGTCGGTGCCGAGCTGATTGTCGAGTGTACGGGTTTTTATACCTCCGCGGAAAAAGCGCAAGCTCATCTGACCGCCGGCGCTAAAAAAGTGCTTATCTCCGCGCCCGCTGGCGATATGAAAACCATTGTCTATAACGTTAACGACGACACGCTGGAGGCAAACGATACGATTATTTCCGTGGCCTCCTGCACCACCAACTGCCTGGCACCGATGGCGAAAGTGCTGAATGACGCCTTTGGTATTAAGGTGGGGACCATGACCACGATTCACGCCTATACCGGTACGCAATCGCTGGTTGACGGCCCCCGTGGCAAAGATCTACGCGCTTCCCGCGCGGCGGCGGAAAATATCATTCCGCATACAACCGGGGCGGCGAAAGCCATTGGGCTGGTTATTCCAGCGCTTAGCGGCAAGCTGAAGGGCCACGCCCAGCGCGTGCCGACAAAAACCGGGTCGGTGACTGAGCTGGTGTCGGTGCTGGAGAAAAAGGTCTCCGCCGAAGAAGTCAATCAGGCGATGAAAAACGCGGCGACGAACAACGAATCATTCGGTTACACCGAAGAGGAGATCGTCTCGTCGGACGTGATTGGCAGCCATTTCGGTTCCATTTATGACGCCACGCAGCTGGAGATTGCCGAGGTCGGCGATCTCCAGCTGGTGAAAACCGTCTCCTGGTACGATAACGAGTATGGCTTCGTTACCCAGCTTATCCGCGTGCTGGATAAGTTCGCCAAATAAATCCCGGGGGCGGCGCAACGCGCTTTGCCCGGGCTACAGTTACGTGCGGCCTGCGTTTGGGTAGCCCGGACAGATGCGCAGCATCGCCTCCGGGAAGCCCACCGGTTCTCTGCTGACTCAGGCCTGCAGATAGACCACCTGGGTTTGCAGATACTCATTCAGGCCATGACGCCCGTCGGCGCCGCCGATGCCCGATTTACGCCATCCGGCATGGAAACCCTGCATCGCTTCGAAATTCTCGCGGTTAATATAGGTTTCACCAAACTTCAACCCTTTGATCGCCTTCATCGCGATGTTCAAATCGCGGGTATAGATTGACGACGTCAGCCCGTAATCGCTGTCGTTGGCCATCGCCAGCGCCTCTTCAAGGGTATCAAACGCCACCACCGGCAGCACCGGGCCGAACGTCTCTTCATGCACGATATCCATCTCCTGGCGCACGTCCAGCAGCAGCGTCGGCGGATAGAAATAGCCCTTACCCGTCACCGCTTTCCCACCCAGGACGACGCGCGCGCCCTGGGCCACCGCTTTCGCCACCTTCTGCTCCACGCGCTCCAGCGCGGCGGCGTTAATCAACGGTCCCATTGCGATATCGTCGCGTGACGCCGGATCGCCAAACTGCACCGCCTTCAGCGCTTCGCCCAGACGGTTAACGAAGCGATCGTAAATGCCCTTTTGCACATATACGCGCTCAACGCAGTTACACACCTGCCCGCTATTAATTACGCGAGAATCCACCACTGCCTTAACCGCCAGCTCAAGATCCGCATCGTCCATCACAATAGCGGGCGCTTTACCGCCCAGCTCCAGACACACTTTGGTGATGTTTTTCGCCGCCGCGGCCATAATCTTCTCGCCCGCAGCAACGCTGCCGGTCATGCTGACCATCGCCACTTTCGGATTGCTCGCCAGCTCCTGGCCCACGGTTTCGCCGCGACCCAGCACCAGGTTAAAGACCCCTTTCGGCAGACCGATATCATGGACGATTTGCGCAAAAGCGATGGCGTTATTCGGCGTAAATTCACTCGGTTTAATCACGATGGTATTACCGGTAATGAGCGCGGGCGCCAGCTTGCGGGCAATCAGGAAGAACGGAAAATTCCACGGCAGAATGCCGGTGGTCACGCCCAGCGCGCGCTTGAATACCAGAATATTTTCCCCCGGTCGGTCGCTCTGTACAATTTCACCTTCATAACGGCGCGCCCATTCGGCCATATAATCCAGATAATCGGCGGTAAAGGAGACCTCCACCGCGGCCAGCTGCTGTATTTTTCCGCCCTCGGCGACGATCAGCGCGGCGATCTCCTCGGCCCGTGCGCGGATACCGGCAGCGATTTTGCGCAGCCACCCCGCTCGCTCAATCGCCGGCAGAGCTTCCCAGCCCGGCTGCGCGCGCTCAGCGGCCAGAATCGCGCGCCGGGCATCTTCCGCGCTGCCGTCGGGAATACGCGAAAGCAGCGCTTCCGTCGCCGGATTGATCACATCAATCCATGCATCACCGCGGCCGGGTTCAAACTGGCCGTCAATATACATAGGGTGTTGAACGGGTGCTGTCATGGTCTGCTCCTCAGGATTATTGTTTTTAACAGGTGAACTAGATGTTAAAAATTATCGCCCATCAGGCAAAGGGACAGCATGAGCGCTTGTTTTTGTGAGATATTTCATAAAAACAGAGCTACACAGTGCGTAAAAAATCACAATTCAATAACAAATGATGCCCGTTTGCGATATCGCTGACGCAAACGGGCAAGATGAGAGTTACCGGCTAATAGGTCCTGCGTTCGAAGGGGAAACGCGGGCTGGCTGTCATGACATGCCGCACCATTCCCTAAGCCAGCTGACGCGCGCTTAGCGCATCGGCGAGCAGGCGGTCGTCGCGCAGCGTCTGCCACGCCTGAGCGATGTCCGGCGGAATATCCACATGAGCGATAAATCCCTTACCCAGGGGGCCGTAGCCCTGCGGGTTATCCGCCAGCCGCGGCAGTTCACCGAGGATCAGCGCCAGATAGCGACCCACCGGCCACAAACCCGCCTCTTCCCCGCCAAACGTGACGCCGTCACGCCCGTTACGTAATACCGGCACGCACCCCGGCGCGCTGTACCATGTCGGCGCCCGCGGGTCGTCTTGCCAGACGCGGGCAAATGTCGCCATCGTTCGCCGCTGCATGGTCGGATCCTGAACCACCACGCCCGTACGGTGCGCAATGCCGTTGTGCTCCAGCATCTGCCGGGTAAAGCGCGCGTTCTCGCCGCAGTTGGTGGAGCGGTCTTCCACCACGATTCGTTGGCGCGGAATCGCCCAGAACTGATGGGCAATGTCGGCCAGAATATGGGCCTCGGCGCGATCGTCTACCGGAATGGTGCGGTAGCGTGGGTCATTCAACACCGACTGGTATAAAAACGAGGTGGAGTGGCCGATACCGCCGCTGATCAGCAGCGGAACGGCCTGATGCGCCGCCAGCCGGCAGGCGAAATCAATGGTCGGGATCACCGCATTGCCTGCCAGCACCACCAGCTCTATTTGCGGATCCTGCGGTAAATCATCCTGCGCCAGCCAGGCCCCCAGCTGGTTCGCCGCGGCCAGTACCGCCTCCGGCAGCGATGGAAATTGCTCTGACATGGTCTCTCCTTTTAGCATTCTTAGCCTGACATTTCCGGTCACCATCTTAGACGGTACAGCGTACTTTAGGCTAATAAAGTGCGAACAGAGCGCCCACGCCTGTTAAGCAACAAAGTCAACACATATACATAGCGTTTTATTCACTTTTTGAAGAGGGTCAAGATTCTAATAAATAGGGAGAAAAGGTCACAATTACGGCTTTAATGCACAAAGATGCATATTCATCCAGTGATGACCTTGTTTTCCGTTTTTTTATTCATAAAAAGTCGAACCCCAGCCGCAACGACAGCATATTCTGCATTTTTGCCAAATACCGTCCCATTAAATTGGTGATAACATTCTCGTTACAGAGTTTATAGCTGTACCTTTCCACGGTTAACAAAATAATTATCACTGCGAAACAGGACTCTTATGGAAAAGTTATCTTACGCTTCTGAAAGTAGTACATCTCCATGGACCACCTACCTGCGTCAAATCGATCGCGTCGCGCCCTACCTCGGCGATCTTGCATTCTGGATTGAAACCCTGCGCCATCCGAAACGCGCGCTGATCGTTGATATCCCGGTGCAAATGGACGACGGTACTATCCGCCATTTCGAAGGCTACCGCGTCCAGCACAACCTCTCGCGTGGACCGGGTAAAGGCGGCGTACGTTACCATCCGGATGTCGATTTGAATGAAGTGATGGCGCTTTCGGCCTGGATGACCATCAAGTGTGCGGCAGTCAATATTCCCTACGGCGGCGCCAAAGGCGGTATCCGCGTCGACCCGTTCTCTTTATCAGAAGGTGAACTGGAACGTCTGACCCGTCGCTACACCAGCGAGATCGGCATTATCATCGGGCCGCAAAAAGATATTCCGGCGCCGGACGTCGGTACTAACGGTAAAGTGATGGCCTGGATGATGGATACTTACTCCATGAACCACGGCACCACCATCACCGGCGTGGTCACCGGCAAGCCTATTCATCTCGGCGGTTCGCTGGGCCGTGAAAAAGCCACCGGCCGCGGCGTCTTCGTCACCGGTCGCGAAGTGGCCCGCCGCAGCGGTATCGAAATCGAAGGCGCGAAGGTCGCGCTGCAGGGTTTTGGTAACGTGGGCAGCGAAGCGGCCCGCCTGTTCGCAGGCGTCGGCGCGCGCATTGTGGTCATTCAGGACCATACCGCCACGCTGTATAACGAAGGCGGCATTGATATGGCCGCGCTGACCGCCTGGCAGGCCGAGAACAAGCAAATTGCCGGCTTCCCGGGCGCCCGCGAAATTGACAAAGAAGCGTTCTGGACGACGCCGATGGATATTCTGATCCCGGCGGCGCTGGAAGGTCAGATTACGCGCGAGCGCGCGGAAATCCTCAGCTGCAAACTGGTGCTTGAAGGCGCTAACGGCCCGACCTATCCGGAAGCGGACGACGTGCTGGCCGAGCGCGGCATCGTGGTGGTGCCGGACGTTATTTGTAATGCCGGCGGCGTCACCGTGAGCTACTTCGAATGGGTGCAGGATATGGCCAGCTTCTTCTGGAGCGAAGAAGAGATCAACGCCAAAATGGACCGCATCATGACCGATGCGATCGTTCACGTTTACGAAAAAGCGGTGGAAAAAGCGTGCTCTTTACGTACCGCCGCCTATATCGTGGCCTGTGAGCGAATTCTGATGGCGCGTAAAGATCGCGGTATTTATCCGGGATAATCCTCCCTTCTCAGCCCGGTTAATACCGGGCTGAGACCAGAACTCTCCTTCCCCCTCCCAAAGCTTCTTCCACAATAAACGCACATACCGTTAACCTGTTTTTATCAATCAGGCTTGAATTCTCGTTCTGGTCAGGCAAAAATCATTAGAGCTCTAACGATATTGCAGACTGACCTATGGATAACCGACAGCTTAACTTTTCCCATCTTTTATATCTGACCGCCCACCACTGGCGCCTGGCGGTCAACCGTCGGCTCAAGGACCTTGGCATGAGCCAGGCCAGCTGGGTCGCCGTTTCCGCCATCGCGCGCAACGAAAAGCCGCTATCGCAAAGCGAGCTGGCCCAGGAGCTGGGCGTCGAAAGCGCAACCCTCGTACCGCTGCTCAACCGGCTGGTCGATCTCGGTCTGGTCGAGCGGGTGAAAACCGAACGCGACAAGCGTAAACGACTGCTGCTCGCTACCGCCAAAGGCCTTGAGGTGTATCAGCAGGTGAAAATGGTGGCCGATGATTTGCGGGAGGAGATCCTTACCGCCATTACCCCGGAAGAGCAGCGGCAGACGCAGCGGGTACTGGAGAAGCTGCTGCGCGAGGTTGAGAAAAAATAATGCCGCGTCGTCACGCTAATCCCTATGTTCCTCACGACTGGGCCCCGCACGAAAAACCGGCGATCCTCGGCTCGCCGTCGACCCCCATCCACAGTACGCCAAAACGTATTGCCTACGGGATCGTCGGGCTGCTGGTCTGCCTGACGGGCGCGCTCGGCAACGCGGTGGTGACCGCCAATCTTCAGCTGTTGCAGGGTACCTTTGCCGCCTGGTCGACGGAGATTGCCTGGCTCCCGGCAGTCTACGTAATGACCAACGTGTCCATTAACCTGCTGCTGGTGAAGTTTCGCCAGCAGTTCGGTCTGCGCGCTTTTACCGAGGGTTTTCTCGTTCTCTACGTGCTGGTGACCTTTTTCCACCTGTTCGTCAACGACCTCAGTTCAGCGCTGATGGTCCGCGCCGCCCACGGCATGGTGGCCGCAGCGCTAAGCTCGCTGGGGATTTATTATCAGGTGCAGGCCTGGCCCGCCCGCCATCGGCTCAAAGCGCTGACCATCGGCATCACCGGTTCATCCCTGGCGATCCCGCTGGCGCGCCTGTTCTCAACCGAGCTGCTGCAGATCGACGAATGGCGCGGGCTGTACTTCTTTGAGCTGGGGCTGGCGCTGGTGTCGCTGGCCTGCGTGATTGCCCTTAAGCTGCCGCCAAGCGATCGTAAAAAGGTATTTGAGAAGAAAGACTTCATCACCTTCTTCCTGCTGGCGCCGGGAATGGCGCTGGTCACCGCGGTGCTGTCGCTGGGACGGCTGGACTGGTGGTTTGAAGCGCCGTGGATCGGCTGGGCGCTGGCGGGCGCGGTGGTGCTGATTGTCTCCGCGATTGCCTTTGAGCATAACCGCAGCAACCCGCTGCTCAATATCAAATGGCTCTCCAGCGGGAGTATTCTGCGTCTCGGGCTGATTATGATGCTGATCCGCATCGTGCTGGCGGAGCAGAATACCGGCATTATCGGCTGGCTGCAGTACGTCGGTCTGCAGAATGAACAGATGACCAACCTGGCATGGTCGATTTTCGCCGGGATCGTCTGCGGCATCGTCGCCAGCTGCCTGACGCTCAACCCGCAGCGCCTCTACTGGCCCACCGCCACGGCGCTGGCGTTGATTATGGTTGCCTCGCTGCTCGACAGCCAGTCGACGATCCTCACGCGGCCGGAGCAGCTGATGTTCAGCCAGTTTCTGCTGGGCTTCGGCAGCGCCTTTTTCCTCGCCCCGGCGATGCTGGCGGGGATTGGCGGCGTCATTGCCGACCAGCGCAACCTGGTGAGTTTCTCGGTGCTGTTCGGCATGAGCCAGAATATCGGCGGCCTGCTGGGTTCCGCTATTCTCGGCACTTTTCAGACCTGGCGGGAGAAGTTTCACTCCAGCCAGCTCGCCGACCAGCTCACCACCCTCAATCCGCTGATTACCGAGCGTTTGCAGCAGTACAGCCAGATGTATCAAAGCCAGATTGGCGACAGCACGTTGCTCAACGTTCAGGCCGCCGCGCTGCTGCAAAACGCCGCCACCCTGCAGGCCAATATTCTCGCTTACAATGATACCTATCTGCTGACAGCGGCGATTTCAGCCGCCACGCTGGTATGGGTTTTCTGGCGCTTAATAAGATTACGTATTACCGCTCGTATCGCGCTGAAGCGCGCGACGGGAAGCAAATAAAAATTTTCACTCTGGAGTTATTATGAGTCAGCAGGATGCGGCCAAACAGCAGGCCAATACCCGAAATAATATTCGCATCGTCTCTATTTTTACCGCCGCCGCCATTGGCATCGTTGGCGTACTGGTTATTCTCTACGCCTGGCAGCTGCCGCCGTTTACCCGAGAAAGCCAGTTTACCGATAACGCCTACGTTCGCGGGCAAACCACGTTTATCAGCCCACAGGTCAACGGTTATATCACCGAGGTTAAGGTCCAGGATTTTAATCAGGTAAAAGCCGGCGACGTGCTGTTTCAAATCGACGACCGCATCTATAAGCAGCGCGTCCATCAGGCGGAAGCTCAGCTGGCGATGAAAGAGGCGGCGCTGAAGAACAATCAGCAGCAGCGTAAAAGCGCCGAAGCGGTCATCACGCGTAACGAAGCAGCGCTGCAAAACGCCCGCGCGCAGAATCTGAAAACCCAGGCGGATTTAAAACGCGTTCAGGAGCTGACCGCCGACGGCTCGCTATCGATTCGCGAACGCGATTCCGCCCGCGCCAGCGCGGCGCAGGGCACCGCGGATATCGAGCAGGCCAAAGCAACGCTGGAGATGTCGCGCCAGGATTTGCAATCAACCATCGTTAATCGTGACTCGCTGCTCGCCGACGTCGCCAGTGCGAAAGCCGCGCTGGAGCTGGCGCAGATAGACCTGCAAAACACCCGTATTATCGCGCCGACGGACGGTCAGCTTGGGCAAATCTCCGTTCGCCTTGGCGCATACGTGACCGCCGGGACGCATTTGACCTCGCTGGTGCCGCCGCAGCACTGGCTGATCGCTAACCTGAAAGAGACCCAGCTGGCCCAGGTGCGCGTCGGACAGCCGGTGACCTTTACCGTGGATGCGCTGAACAGCGAGAAATTCACCGGTACGGTGCAGAGCATCTCCCCGGCGACCGGCGTGGAGTTCAGCGCTATTTCGCCGGATAACGCCACCGGTAACTTTGTCAAAATCGCCCAGCGCATTCCGGTACGCATCGCCGTTGATGAGGGGCAGAAAAACGGCCAGCGCCTGCGGCCGGGCATGTCGGTGCAGGTCACCATCGATACCCGCGCGGAGGAGCAGCAATGATCCGTCCGCTCGCTCTCGCCGTTATGCTTGCGCTGGCCGGCTGCCAGTCCGCCGACGTTCAACGGGCCGCGCCCGGGCTGCAGATCCCCGCCGCCTGGCGGGCGGATATCGGCCCCTCCAGCCCGGTTGAGGGCGTGTGGTGGCGCAACTTCCACGACAGTACGCTCAATCTCTACGTTGACCAGGCGCTGCGCTACAACAGCGACGTGCTGATAGCCCGCGAACGGGTCAACGAGTACCAGGCGCGGGCTTACGCCGCCGATAGCAGCCTGTTTCCCTCCCTTGACGCCGGATTGACCGGCACCCGCGCGCGGTCACAGTCGGCCGCTACCGGCCTGCCTGTCCACAGTACGGTGTATAAAGGCGCGCTAACCGCCAGCTACGATGTTGATCTCTGGGGCGCTAACCGCAGCGCCGCCAGCGCGGCGCAAGCCAGCCTGGAGGCGCAAAAGGCGGCTGCCGCGGCGGCGAATCTGACCGTCGCCTCTTCGGTGGCGGCCGGCTATATCACCCTGCTCTCGCTGGATGAACAGCTGCGGGTAACGCAGCAAACGTTAAAATCGCGCGAAGATGCCTTCAACCTGGCGAAGCGCCAGTTTGAGACAGGCTATACCTCGCGCCTGGAGCTGATGCAGGCGGACTCTGAACTGCGCTCCACGCGCGCGCAAATCCCGCCGCTGCGCCACCAAATCGCCCAGCAGGAAAATGCGCTCAGCCTTCTGCTCGGCGCCAATCCGGACGCCGTTAAGCGCAACGCGTTCGCGCAGCTGTCGCCGCTATCGCTACCTTCCCAGCTGCCGTCAACCCTGCTCAACCGCCGACCGGATATCGTTCAGGCCCAGCGTCAGCTGGTGGCCGCCGACGCCACCCTGGCGTCATCGCAGGCGCAGTTGCTGCCGTCCATTAACCTTACCGCCACCGGCAGCCTGCAGGATCGCACCCTGCCCGACCTGCTGGATAATCCGCTACGCTTATGGAGCCTCGGCGGCAGCATTCTGGCGCCGCTGCTCAACCGCCAGGCGCTGAATGCCCAGGTGGACGTTTCGATGGCACAGCGCAATCAGGCGCTGTTTAGCTATGAGAAAACGGTACGCGGCGCGTTTAAAGAGGTGAATGACAGTCTCGATGCCATCGGCCGCTACGGCGAGCAGCTGGCGGAGCTGCAGGCGCAGGAGAAGGTGGCCCAGGAGACGCTGCGCATCGCGCAAAACCGCTATCGCAACGGCTACTCCTCCTATCTGGACGTACTGGACGCCCAGCGCACGCTGTTTTCCACCCAGCTCAGCGTGGTACAGGTGAAAAACAATCTGCTGCTGGCGCAAGTTGATTTGTACCGGTCGCTGGGAGGCGGCTGGTCTGATTCATCAGGGATGTAATACGGGAAATCTGACATGCAACAACAGTGGTCGGCAGTAGATAATTATCTCGTAGAAACGTTAATTCCCAACGATCCGCTCCTCAGCCTGGTCCTGGAGAATAACCAGCGCGCCGGGCTTCCGGCGATCGACGTTGCCGCCAATCAGGGGCAGTTCCTGGCCCTGCTGGTGCGCATGACGGGCGCCAGACGCATTCTCGAGATTGGCACGCTCGGCGGCTACAGCACCATCTGGATGGCCCGAGAATTGCCCGCCGATGGCGAATTACTTACCCTAGAGGCCGACGCGCATCATGCCGCCGTCGCCCGCGAGAACCTGCGCCTGGCGGGCGTGGACGATCGCGTTGCGGTGCTGGAAGGCCCGGCGCTGGCCAGCCTCGAAACGCTGGGAGAACGCCCGCCGTTCGATCTCATTTTTATCGATGCGGATAAGCCCAATAACCCCAGCTATCTGCGCTGGGCGTTACGCTATTCCCGTCCGGGGACAGTGATTGTGGGCGATAACGTGGTGCGCGATGGCGAAGTGACGAATCCGGATAGCGCGGATGATCGGGTGCAGGGCGTCAGAGCGTTTATCGACATGATGGGCAGCGACCCGCGACTGACGGTCACGGCCCTGCAAACCGTGGGCAGCAAAGGCTGGGATGGGTTCACCCTCGCGTGGGTGAACGCCTGACGCTATCCACCTTCCCCGGCAGCCTGCGCCACCGGGGAAAGCGGCGGCCTAGGCCGTAATCTGCTCCATTGCCTGCAGTACCCGCTTGTCGGAAATCGGATACGGCGTGCCGAGCTGCTGGGCGAACAGGCTGACGCGCAGCTCTTCAATCATCCAGCGGATCTCCTGCACGTCGTCATCCTGACGGCGCTGAGGCGGCAGCTTATTCAGCCATTGCTGCCACGCCTGCTGGATGCTCTCCACTTTAAGCATCTGCGCGCGATCGCGGTGCGGATCGATGGCCATTTTCTCCAGCCGTTTTTCAATCGCCTGCAGATAGCGCAGCGTGTCCCCAAGGCGGCGGAAGCCGTTACCGGTGACAAACCCGCGATACACCAGCCCGCTCATCTGCGATTTGATATCCGACAGCCCCAGCGCCATGGTCATATCCACGCGCCCTTTCAGGCGTTTGTTGACGTTAAAGACCGCGGTCAGGATCTGCTCGACCTGTTTGGCAATGTCCACTACCGTCTCGTTCAGCTCGGCGCGCACCTTTTCATGCAGCGCGGCAAAACCCTCTTCGCTCCAGACCGGACCGCCCGCTTCGTCAATCAGCTTATCCACACCGCAGGCGATGCAGTCATCGATCAGATCCAGCACTTTACCGTAGGGGTTAAAATAGAGCCCCAGCTTGGCTTTATTCGGCAGCTTTTCGTGCAGATACTTTATCGGCGACGGGATATTCAGCAGCAGCAGGCGGCGCAGGCCGCGCCACATCTCCTGCTGCTGCTCCAGCGGATTATCAAACAGCTTGATGGCCACGCTGTCGCGTTCGTCCACCAGCGCCGGCCAGGCCTTAACTTTGTAGTTGCCGCGCTTCTGCTCGTAGCTCTCCGGAAGCCGGCCAAAGCTCCAGATATGCAGCCCGCTCTGCTCGATACCGTCATCGGCGACCGCGGACAGCGTCTCCTGCACCTTACCTTTCAGCGCATCTTTCAGATCCTGCAGCGAGCGCCCTTCCTGCAGCTTCTTGTTTTTCTCGTCCACCACCCGGAAAGTGATTTTCAGGTGATCGGGCACCTGATCCCATTGCCAGGCCTCGCGGTCGATAGTCACGCCGGTCATCCGCCGCAGCTCGCGCTCCAGTGAATCCAGCAGCGGCAGCTCCAGCGGCGTCGCGCGGCCGAGAAACGCTTCCGCGTAGTTTGGCGCTGGGACAAAATTGCGGCGCACCGGCTTCGGCAGCGATTTAATCAGGGCGATTATCAGCTCCCGGCGCAGCCCCGGGATCTGCCACTCAAACCCGGCCTCTTCCACCTGGTTGAGCAGCGGCAGCGGAATATGCACCGTCACGCCGTCGGCGTCGGCGCCCGGTTCAAACTGATAGGTCAGACGCAGCTTGAGGTTGCCCTGATGCCAGAAGTTCGGATAGTCGAGCTTGCTGACCTGCTCCGCGCCTTCCTTAATCAGCATGCTCTTTTCAAAGTTGAGCAGATCCGGCGTCTCGCGGCTGGCCTGCTTCCACCATTTATCAAAGTGGCGCGCGGAGATGACGTCATGGCTGATGCGCTGGTCGTAAAACTCAAACAGCGTTTCGTCATCGACGAGAATGTCGCGGCGGCGCGACTTATGCTCCAGCTCTTCAATTTCGTTGCGCAGCTTCAGGTTTTCGCGGAAGAAAGCGTGGCGAGTCTGCCAGTCGCCCTCCACCAGCGCGTGGCGGATAAACAGTTCGCGGCACAGCGCCGGGTCAATCTGGCTGTAGTTGACCTTGCGGGCAGCGACAATCGGCAGGCCGTAAACGGTCACCTTCTCCGTCGCCATCACCGCGCCCTGCCCGCGCTCCCAGTGGGGTTCGCTGTACGAGCGTTTGATCAGATGCTGCGCCACCGGCTCAACCCACTCCGGCTCAATGCGCGCGGCGATGCGCCCCCACAGGCGGCTGGTTTCCACCAGTTCGGCGACCATCGTCCATTTCGGCGGCTTTTTAAACAGCCCCGATCCGGGGAAGATGGAGAAGCGGGCGTTGCGCGCGCCGGTAAACTCCTGCTTGTCGGCGTCTTTCATACCGATGTGCGACAGCAGACCGGTCAGCAGCGCGATGTGAATTTCGCGATACTCCGCCGGCTCGCTATTGACCGGCAGGCCGAGCTCTTTGACCACCTGACGCAGCTGGGTGTAGATATCCTGCCACTCGCGCACGCGCAGGTAGTTGAGAAAATCGACCCGGCACTGGCGGCGGAACTGGTTCGAGGAGAGCGCTTTTTGCTGCTCGCCCAGGTAGTTCCACAGGTTGACGAACGCCAGGAAGTCGGACTCTTTGTCGTGGAAGCGGCGGTGTTTCTCGTCGGACGCCTGCTGCTTGTCCATTGGCCGCTCGCGCGGATCCTGAATAGAGAGCGCCGAGGTGATAATCATCGCCTCACGCACGCAGCCGTGTTTTTGCGCTTCCAGCACCATGCGCGCCAGACGCGGATCCACCGGTAGCTGGCTCAGCTGGCGGCCCATCGGCGTCAGCTTATAGGCGGCCTGCTGTTCGTCAGTGGTAATCGCCCCCAGCTCTTCCAGCAGGCGCACGCCGTCCTGAATATTGCGTTTGTCCGGCGCTTCAACGAACGGGAACGCGGCAATATCGCCGAGCCCGAGCGCGGTCATTTGCAGAATAACCGACGCCAGGTTGGTGCGCAGAATCTCCGGGTCGGTAAACTCCGGACGCGACAGGAAGTCGTCTTCAGAATAAAGACGAATACAGATCCCTTCGGAGACGCGGCCGCAGCGGCCCTTACGCTGGTTAGCCGACGCCTGGGAAACCGGCTCAATCGGCAGGCGCTGTACTTTGGTCCGGAAGCTGTAGCGGCTGATACGCGCGGTGCCTGGATCGATAACGTACTTGATACCCGGCACAGTCAGCGAGGTTTCCGCGACGTTGGTGGCCAGCACGATCCGCCGCCCGCTGTGGGCCTGGAACACGCGATTCTGTTCGCTGTTGGACAGTCGCGCATACAGCGGCAGCACTTCGGTATGGCGCAGATTCAGCTTATTGAGCGCATCAGCGGTATCGCGAATTTCGCGCTCGCCGCTCATAAAAATGAGGATATCACCGGGGCTTTCACGCCCGAGCTCATCAACGGCGTCGAAAATCGCCTGCAGCTGATCGCGCTCGGTGTCGTCGGCATCTTCAACGATGGGTCGATAGCGCACTTCTACCGGGTAGGTGCGCCCGGACACTTCGATAATCGGGGCGTTGTTAAAGTGGCGCGAGAAGCGTTCCGGATCGATGGTCGCTGAGGTAATGATGATTTTCAGATCCGGGCGACGCGGCAGCAGTTCCCGCAGGTAGCCAAGCAGGAAGTCGATATTGAGGCTGCGTTCGTGCGCTTCATCGATAATGATGGTGTCGTACTGCATCAGCAGCCGATCCTGCTGGATTTCCGCCAGCAGAATACCGTCGGTCATCAGCTTAACCATGGTGTTATCGCTGACGTGGTCGCTAAAGCGGACTTTATAGCCAATGCAGCCGCCCGGCTCCGTTTGCAGCTCTTCGGCAATACGGTTGGCGACGGTACGCGCGGCCAGACGACGCGGTTGCGTATGGCCAATTAAGCCTTTAACGCCGCGCCCCAGCTCCATACAAATTTTTGGCAGCTGGGTGGTTTTCCCCGAACCGGTTTCCCCCGCCACAATCACCACCTGGTGATCGCGCACGGCTTCGAGAATCTCCTGTTTTTTCTGGCTAACCGGCAGGTTCTGCGGATAATCGATTGCCGGCCGGGCGGCTTCGCGCAGCAGGACTCTCCCTGCCGCCTGTTCAATTTCTTGCGCCATCTCCTGAAGGATGGCCTGCTGGGCATCAGGATTTTTAACCTTCTTCACGCCGTGCAGGCGACGGGCAAAGCGCGACTTATCGCGCAGCATCAGGCCATCCAGCCGTGCAACGAGCTGAGAGAAGGTTATTTTTTGTTGTTCTGTCATAGCGTTATCGGGCAGCGCACTGCCGGGAAAAATCTCTTTTGATGTATTGCGTTAGAGTACCACATCCGCGCAATTCGTGCCTTGTTCAAAAAAACTGAATACAGAGTTCGATTTATTGCGCTTTCTCTGCGACATGATTGTGAATAGAGTGTCAACAAGCACCAGGGCAACGGCCCGTCAATCACATTAAAAAAGGAAACACCCATGAGCAAAGTATTAGTTCTGAAATCCAGTATTCTGGCAGGGTACTCGCAATCTGGTCAGCTGTCCGACTATTTTGTTGAACAATGGCGTGAAAAGCACGCGCAAGACGTTATCACCGTGCGCGACCTGGCTGCAAACCCAATTCCGGTTCTGGACGGCGAGCTGGTTGGCGCTCTGCGTCCGAGCGATGCGCCGCTGACGCCGCGTCAGCAGGAAGCGCTGGCTCTTTCCGATGAACTGATCGCTGAACTGCAGGCGAATGATGTGATTGTTATCGCGGCGCCGATGTACAACTTCAACATCCCTACCCAGTTGAAAAACTACTTCGACCTGGTAGACCGCGCTGGCGTGACCTTCCGCTACACCGAGAAAGGGCCGGAAGGTCTGGTAAAAGGTAAACGCGCGGTTGTCGTCACCAGCCGCGGCGGTATCCATAAAGATACCCCGACGGACCTGGTAACGCCGTACCTCTCTACCTTCCTTGGCTTTATCGGCATCACCGATGTGAACTTCGTGTTTGCTGAAGGCATCGCCTACGGTCCGGAAGTTGCAGCGAAAGCGCAGACCGATGCGAAAGCCGCTATCGACAGCGTTGTTGCCGCATAAGAATTGACTCCTCCCGCCCCGGCGGGAGGAGAGCTTCACTTTTTCTCGTAGCGCAAATACCCCACCACACCACCGCCGCCATCTTTTGGATGATTCACGCCGTCGTTGACCTCCACGCAGGGAAAATCAAAAGGCGACACGCCGTCTATGCAGGCCACATTCACGCCATACTGCTGCGGGTTTGAACGCCGTTGATGAAAAGTGTAGATCCCACAAACTGAGCAGAAAAAGTGCACGGCTTGACCGGTATTAAAGCGATACTCCGTGAGCTTATCCCGTCCGCGTATAACATCTATTCCTGAAAGCGGCGCAGAGACCGCTACCGCCCCACGCATCCGGCAATATGAACAGTTACAGCGGCGAACGGTGTTGAAGCCATCGCTGAGCTCAACGGTAAACGCCACCGCGCCGCAGTGGCACTGAGCGCATAATTTCTCTGCCATGATTTTTCCCCTCAGGAGGATGATTTCGGCCGCAAATTCTCATCAAACGCCAGCCGCTTTCTGTCCGGCTCTGCTTCTTTGAGCGGTTCCACCTGATGCAGCGTCTGTTTGCAGCGCTCCACCAGCATCTGATACTCCCGCGTCCCCTGCTTCTTCCAGGCCAGCTCCTGTTCGCTTAATGTACGGATGGCTTTTGCCGGACTGCCGACAATCAGATGGTTGGCGGGCATTTCGGCGTTGGCTTTCACAAAGGCCGAAGCGCCGACGATGCTGTTTTCCCCAATCCTGGCCCCGTCAATAATCACCGCGCTCATCCCCACCAGCGCGTTGCGGCCGATGGTGCAGCCGTGCAGAATCGCGCCGTGGCCGATATGTCCCTCTTCTTCCACCACCGTGTCCTGGCCTGGAAAGCCGTGCATCACGCAGTTATCCTGGATGTTAGCGCCATCTTTCACCACGATACGGCCAAAATCGCCGCGCAGGCTGGCGTTAGGCCCGACGTAGACCCCTTTGCCGAGGATCACGTCGCCGATCAGCACGGCGGTGGGATGAACATAGCTTTCGTCCGGTACAACCGGCGTCATACCGTCAATCTGATAAATGGGCATGGTGCCTCCTTATACGCCCGACAGCCCGCCGAAGCGCTGGAAATAGAGCGGACCCGGCGCGGGAAGTTCCCCCACCGAGCTTTCGCCCTTCTCGCCGACAAACGCCAGCGCGCCGGGCGCAACGCGTTGATAAATATTGATGCACAGCTGGCGCGCGGTTTGTCCGGCCCAGTGCGCGGGGAGCAACTCTTCGGGCAGCAGCGGATCTTTCAGCACCACCCGGCGATAGAAGTGAATCAGCAAGAGCTGAATTTGAAAGCAGCGTTCGGGCGTCAGCTCCGCGGGCTCGCAGTCGCGAAGCAGCGGCAGCAGCGGTCGAAACAGGGCGATAAACGTTTCATACATCGCGTTCTGGTCGGTAAGATGCCAGCACTCTTCAACGCGAGCGCGCAGCGCCGCCCGGGAGAGCGCTAGCGGGGAATGCGCTTCGAAGCAGATAACGTTTTCCGCTACGCCCGCTTCGTGCAGCAGAGATTGCACGTCCGCCAGCTTCTGCGATGGCGAAGCCAGCAGGCTCGGCGCCAGCGCGCCAAATCCCTGCCACAGCAGCTGTTTTTTGACTTCCGCCAGAGTGCTCTTCTCCAGCCCTTCCGACAGCAGCAGCAGCCAGGTACCGTCCCACTCCGGGGCGCTGGCGCGATAGATTTTATGCTCCGCCCGGCGGGTCAGGCGCAGGCCTTTGTCGCTGAGGCGGTAGAAGCTGCGGCGGCCAATGCGCACCACATCGAGCCACTCTTCTTTATTCAGGCGGAACAGCGCGGTACGCACGAATCGTTCGCCGAATCCCAGCCCTTCCAGCAGCGCCGCCACGCTGCCGAGCCAGACCTCTCCGCCGCGCTGGAGCAAGGCGTCGCCGTATAAAGAAGCAATAAGCGAGGTCCCGCTAATGGGCATCGCGGCGACGGCCTGTTGAATAAAGGTGTCGAGTTTACTCATCTGATTCATTCTGTTGTGATTTTTGTCCTTTTTGAATCATAGCACAGGAAATCCCGGAGGCGGTGATGGCGCACCTGTCCGTGCTACCGGGCCGCAGACGACGGTGAACACGTAGCCCGGAGCCGGGAAGAGGCCGAGCTGATACATCAACTCCGGCACACTCCCCGGGTCGCGGCGTAAACGCCTTACCCGGGCTACGGGAGTTGCGGCATCGGGTAGCCCGGACAGGCGCAATGCGCCGCCTCCGGGAGAATGCGTTATTCGTTAGCGGCCACCTTGCGCAGATCGAACACGCGGCAGGCCTTACCCTCGGAGCGCGGAATGCTGCCGCAGTTAACAATGCTGATATCGGTCGAAATCCCCACCATCGACTTGATCCGGTGGCGCAGCTGGTGGCAAATCTGACAGCGCTGCTCGTGGTTCAGCGCCAGACCGCTCTCTTTTAGCTCCACGCGCACCGAAAGTGAATCAAGATGACCCCGGCGGTTAACTTCCAGCTGATAGTGCGGCGCCAGATGTTCGAACTTGAGGATCTCCTCTTCCAGTTGCGACGGGAAGACGTTCACGCCGCGGATAATCAGCATATCGTCGCTGCGCCCGCTGATGCGATCCATCCTGCGCATGGTGCGGGCGGTGCCCGGCAGCAGTCGCGTCAGGTCGCGGGTGCGGTAGCGGATCACCGGCAGCGCTTCTTTGGTCAGGGTGGTGAACAGCAGCTCGCCGTGTTCGCCGTCCGCCAACGGCGTACCGGTGTCCGGATTCACCACTTCAGGGTAGAAGTGGTCTTCCCAGATCGTCGGACCGTCGGCGGTTTCCAGACACTCCATCGCCACCCCCGGCCCCATCACCTCCGACAGGCCATAGATATCCAGCGCCGAAATCCCCAGACGACGCTCGATTTCCGCCCGCATCGCATGGGTCCACGGCTCCGCGCCGAACACCCCCACCCGCAGGGAGCAGCCGCTGGCGTCGCCGCCCATCTGGCGCTCCAGCTCTTCAATCAGGTTCAGACAGTAGGACGGCGTCACCATGATCATATCCGGCTTGAAATCGCGGATCAGCTGGGCCTGCTTTTCGGTCTGCCCGCCGGACATCGGTATCACCGTCGCGCCTAAACGCTCCGCACCGTAGTGGGCGCCCAGCCCGCCGGTAAACAGGCCATAGCCGTAGGCGACATGAATTTTGTCTTTTGCCGTCCCGCCCGCCGCGCGCAGGGAGCGGGCGACAATATTGGCCCAGTTATCAATATCGTTTTGCGTATAGCCCACCACCGTCGGCTTGCCGGTGGTGCCCGAAGACGCGTGGATACGCACCACCTGCTCCATCGGCACCGCAAAGGTATCAAAGGGGTAGTTGTCGCGCAGATCCTGCTTGGTGGTGCAGGGAAACTTGCTCAGATCGCTCAGTTCGTGAAAATCGTCAGGATGAATGCCCGCCGCGTCAAATTTACGGCGATACATCGGCACGTTCTCATACGCATGCTTAAGGGTCCACTTCAGACGCTGGGTTTGCAGGGCCTGTAGCTCGTCGCGCGATGCGGTTTCAATCGGGTCTAATTGAGTTATCGTTGTCATTTTGTAGGGTACTCGCAGGTAGATTCGCTCACACTCGCTCAAGGATCATGGCAATGCCCTGACCCACGCCAATACACATCGTACACAGCGCATAGCGCCCGCCGCGGCGCTGCAGCTCCAGGCTGGCGCTTAATGCCAGCCGGGCGCCGCTCATTCCCAACGGATGGCCTAAGGCGATGGCGCCGCCGTTGGGGTTAACATGCGGGGCATCATCCGCCAGCCCCAGCTGTCTGAGCACGCCCAGCGCCTGGGCGGCGAAGGCTTCATTCAGCTCAATCAGATCCATATCGTTTATACTCAGCCCGGCGCGCTCCAGCGCTTTACGTACCGCCGGTACCGGTCCAAGCCCCATCAGCTTCGGCTCGACGCCCGCCGTCGCCATCGCCACAATACGCGCCCGGGGCGTCAGCCCCTGGACGATGGCCTGCTGCGAACTGGCGATAATCAGCGCCGCGGCGCCGTCGTTGACGCCGGAGGCATTTCCCGCGGTCACTACGCCACCCTGACGGAACGGCGTTTTTAGCCGCGAGAGCTGTTCAAGGGTGGTGTCCGCCCGCGGATGCTCGTCATCGCGCACGACGTTTACCGCTCCTTTCCTGTCGACAACGTTTACCGGTACGATCTCCTGCGCCAGAATGCCGTCTCGCTGGGCCTGAGCCGTACGCTGCTGGCTGCGGAAAGCGAAAGCGTCCTGATCGGCGCGGCTGATATTTAACAATTCAGCTACATTCTCCGCCGTTTCAGGCATGCTGTCAGTGCCAAATCGCTGCTGCATGAGCGGGTTCACAAAACGCCAGCCGATGGTGGTATCAAACAACTCGGCCTGGCGCTGCCAGGAGGCGCTGGCTTTGGCCATCACAAACGGCGCGCGCGACATGGACTCGACGCCGCCGGCGATCATCACATCCGCCTCTCCGGCTTTGATGGCGCGTGCGGCGAAGCCGATAGCGTCGAGACCGGAGCCGCACAGACGGTTAATGGTGGTACCGGGTACGGTGTGCGGATAGCCCGCCAGCAGCGTCGCCATATGGGCCACGTTGCGGTTGTCTTCGCCAGCCTGGTTGGCGCAGCCAAGAATCACATCATCAATCGATGCCGGATCGAACTTCGGGTTACGGCTCAGCAGTTCGCGCAGCGGGATGGCGGCGAGGTCGTCGGCGCGCACGCTGGCCAGCGACCCGCCGTAGCGGCCAATCGGCGTGCGGATCCCGTCACAAATAAAGGCATCGCGCATCAGACTTCTCCTGTGATTGTGCCGCCGATGCGGTGCGATTTACCGCGGAACAGAGCGACAACTTTTTGCTGTTGGTTAACAATTTCAATGTCATAGACCCCGGTCAGCTTGCCCTGATGCTTAACTCTCGCCGTCGCGGTTAGCAGCTCGCCGACAAAGGCCGGACGCAGAAAATCGATGCTCGCCGCCGACGCGACCGCCGCCAGCCCCTGGCTATTGCAGGCGTAGGCGAAGGCGGTATCGGCGAGCGAAAACAGCTGTCCGCCGTGGCAGGTATGGTGGCCGTTGAGCATGTTCGGGGTGATCGCCATGGTCATCTGCGCGTAGCCCTGGTCCATCTCGATAATTTCAATTCCCAGCGCTTTCGCACAGTTATCGTTCTCGTACATCTCGCGGGCGTTGTGCCAGGCTTCATTGCTCATGATGTCTCTCCATCAGCGCCTTCTGGCGCAGCAGGGAACAGGGGCGATAGCGCTCTTCGCCATAGTGCTCCTGCAGGTTTTCCAGCAGCCGCAGCACCCGGCCCCAGCCAAGTGATTCACCCCACGCCAGCGGCCCACGCGGATAGTTAACCCCCAGACGCATCGCGGTATCGATATCCTCCGCGCTGGCGACGCCTTTTTGCAGCGCGTCCAGCGCCTCGTTCACCAGCATCGCCACCGTGCGCCACACCAGCAGGCCGGGATAGTCGGCGATCTGCAGCACTTTTTTGCCCTGCTGCTGAAAGTGGTAAACGGCTTTGTCGATGGCCGACTGCGGGGTAGTCACGGCGCCAGCAATAACCACCGTATCCCCCGCGCAGTGGTCGTACACCACGACCGGACGGCGGTGCTGCAAGCTCAGGGCCAGGGCGGTTTCACCGGTCGTTTCCAGCAGCAGCACCTCATCCAGCTCGGTGACAACGTCACGTTTTATGCGCTTTGCTGCGCGTTCTGCCGATACGGCGGCCAGGGCCAGCTCAGGCTGTGCCTCAGCAGGCCAGCAGTAGACTCCCTGCCCGCTCTTTTTACCCAGCCGTCCGGCCAGCGCCAGCTCCTGCTGCAGCAGCGACGGCAGATAGCGGCGGTCCTGCCAGAAGGCGTTAAATACCGAACAGGTCACCGCAAAGTTGACGTCCTGGCCAATCAGGTCGGTCAGCGCCAGCGGCCCCATGGGGAAACCGCCGCCGTCGCGCAGGGCGGCGTCAATCACCTCCGGCGCGGCGACCTGCTCCTCCAGCGCTCGCCACGCTTCGGCATAAAAAGGCCGCGCCACGCGGTTGACGATAAAGCCGGGCGTAGAGCGGCAGCGAACCGGCTGTTTTCCCCAGTCGCTGACCCGCTGGCAGAGCTGTTCAACGACTTCCGCCGAGGTGGCCAGGCCGCTGACCACTTCCACCAGCTTCATTACCGGGGCCGGGTTAAAGAAGTGCAGCCCGGCGACCCGCTCCGGGTGTTTTATCCCCGAGGCGATGGCGGTGATCGATATCGACGACGTGTTGCTGACCAGCAGCGTCGACGGGGAGCAGATTTCGGCAAGCTGTTTGAACAGCGCTTTTTTCACGTCCAGGCGCTCGGAGGCGGCTTCAATAACCAACTCCGCACGGGCTAAAGCACTCAGATCCTCAGCCGGAGCCAGACGCGACAGCAGCGCCCCGGCCCGTTCCGCCGCCAGCTTGCCGCGGCTGACGCGGGAGGCCAGCCGCTGGCGAAGCCCGTCGATGGCGCGAACCACCGCCTCAGGGGCGATGTCGTAAATCAGTACCGGATGCCCGGCGGCGGCGGCAACTTCGGCAATGCCGGCGCCCATGGTGCCGCTGCCTATCACCGCGACGGTAGGTAACGTTGTGCTCATCGGCTATTTCCCGCTGAAGTGAGGTAGACGCTTGGCCAGAAAAGCGCTGACGCCTTCGCGATAGTCGGCGCTGCGTCCGGCCAGGCGCTGGTAGTCGCGCTCCAGGTCAAGCTGCTGGTCCAGGGTCTGGGTTTCCGCCAGCCGCAGCGCGTTCTTAATCAGCCCGAGGCCATAGGTTGGCTGGGCGGCCAGGTGCCGGGCCAGCGCCAGGCCGGTGTCTTTCAGCTCGGCGTCGTCCACCACCTGCCAGATCATCCCCCACTGCGCCGCCTGCTCCGCGCTCAGGCTATCGCCCAGCAGCGCCAGCCCCATCGCCCGCGCGCGCCCCGCCACGCGCGGCAGAAACCAGCTGCCGCCGCAGTCCGGCACCAGACCAAGCTTGCTGAACGCCATGACGAACTTCGCTGAACGCGCCGCCAGCACGATATCGCAGCCCATCGCCAGCGTAGCCCCCGCGCCCGCCGCGACGCCGTTCACCGCGCAAATCACCGGTTTCGGCAGCGCCGCCAGACGGCGCACCAGGGGGTTGTAGAACCGCTCGACCGATAAGCCGAGATCCGGCGCCGGCCCGCTGGGGTCAACATTGCGGTCATTTAAATCCTGCCCGGCGCAAAAGCCGCGCCCGGCGCCGGTCAGCAGTAAACAGCGCACGCTGTCGTCGCGTTCTGCCTGTTTCAGGCACGCCGCCAGCTGCTGGTGCATCAGGTCGTTAAAACTGTTCAGACGGTCCGGGCGATTAAGGGTAATCGTCATCACGCCCTGTTCCACTTCGCTGAGAATGAAAGCTTCCACGATTAGCGTCCTTTAAATTCCGCAGTACGTTTATGTAAAAAGGCGTCGATGCCTTCGCGGCGATCTTCGGTCGCGCTCAGCAAAGTAAACAGCTGGCGCTCCTGCTGAAGCCCGGCCTGCAGGCTCACCTCCTGCGACAGCCGCAAAGCCTGCTTAGCCGCGCGCAGCGCCAGCGGCGAGTGGCGAGCCACGGTTGCCGCCAGGGCGAGCGCGTATTCATCGGTGAGCGCTGGCGGATAAACCTCGCATACCAGCCCCGCCCGCTGCGCCTGTTGGGCATCAATGCTTTCGCCGCTCAAGACCATCCGGCTGGCCAGCGCCTTACCGACGCTGCGGATCAGGCGCTGGGTTCCGCCCGCGCCCGGCATAATACCGAGGGTGATTTCCGGCAGGCCGAAGCGGGCGTTATCGCCGGCGACGATCAGATCGCAGAGCAGCGCCAGCTCGCATCCGGCGCCGAGGGCATAGCCGTTAACCGAAGCGATCAGCGGTTTACTGAAGGCATCGATACGCGCCCATAGCCGCGGGCGAATATCATCGAGGGTGGCAGGCAGATCTTTTTCCGCCATTTCGTTCAGGTCAGCCCCTGCGGCAAAGAAGCGTTCGTTACCGCTGATGACGCAGACGCCGACCGACGGGTCCAGCGCC
Source organism: Klebsiella sp. OBRC7 (assembly GCF_000293135.1). Taxonomy (NCBI): domain Bacteria; kingdom Pseudomonadati; phylum Pseudomonadota; class Gammaproteobacteria; order Enterobacterales; family Enterobacteriaceae; genus Klebsiella; species Klebsiella sp. OBRC7. The sequence goes on from NZ_ALNJ01000064.1 coordinate 71,588, forward strand.
GCCGCGTCGAGCACGTCGGCGATCTGCGTCAGCAGCGCGTTATTCAAAGCGTTGCGCGCCTGCGGGCGATTTAGCGTCAGCTGCAGTACGCGCGCGTGACGAGCAATGAACAGTTCGCTCATGTCATCCCCCGCGCGTCAAAGTCGACTACCACATCGTCGCTGGTGGGCAGCGCCTGGCAGCTCAGCACGTAGCCCGCCGCCAGTTCGTCGGCTTCAAGGCTGTAGTTAGCAGCCATCGCCACCTCGCCGCGCAGCACTTTGCATTTACAGGTGGCGCAGACGCCCCCCTTGCAGGCAAACGGCAGGTCCGCCCCCTGGCGCAGCGCGGCGTCAAGAATGCTGTCATCCTCCGCGCTCAGGGCAATGGTCCGGTCGCGGCCGTCCTGACGAATCGTGACCGCGCGGCCCTCCGCCTGTACGCCGGTAGCCCGCCTGGCGCGGCTGTCCGGGGTATTAAAACGTTCCAGATGAATCGCGTCCTCCGGTACGCCCAGCTCGCGCAGGGCGATCTCCGCTTCATCCATCATCGCCGCCGGGCCGCAGATAAAGGCGTGCTCGAAGCGGCTGAAGTCCAGCAGATGGGCGGCCAGTTCGCGCAGCTTGTCGCCGTTGATGCGCCCCTGCAGCAGATCGCTGTCCATCGACTCCTGGCTGAACAGGTGCACCACCTGCAGACGCTGCGGATAGCGGTCTTTCAGGTCGGCCAGCGCCTGACGGAACATCATGCTGTGGCTGCTGCGGTTGCCGTAAACCAGCGTGAAGCGGCTGTCGACTTCGGTAGCGAGGGTGGCGTCGATAATCGCCATCATCGGCGTAATGCCGGAGCCGGCGGCAATCGCCAGGTAGTCAGCGCAACGCCCGGCCTGCGGCTGGTAGCCGAAATGGCCCTGCGGCACCATCACGTCCAGCGCCATGCCTTGCTGAATGTCGCTCTGGGCATAGCGCGAGAAGCGCCCGCCGTCGATGGCCTTCACCGCCACGCTGATTTCACCCGGCGAGCGGCTGCGGCAAATGGAGTAGCAGCGCCTGAGCTCTTCACCGCCAAGGCGCGCTTTCAGGGTCAAATGCTGGCCCGGGCGGAAGGCGTATGCATTACGCAGCGCGTCGGGAATGGCAAAGGTGATGGTGACCGCATCGCGGGTTTCCGGCTCCACTTTCGCCACGGTAAGCGAATGAAATGTCGTCATCGCAACCTCAAATACATTTAAAGTAATCAAAGGGTTCCCGGCAGCTGTCGCAGCGATACAGCGCTTTGCAGGCCGTGGAACCGAATTCGCTAATCAGCGAGGTGTGGCGGCTGCCGCAGCGCGGACAGACCACGTCCTCCGGCATGTGGGCATGGCAGGCATGGCCCTGCGGCGGACTGATGCCGTACTGGCGCAGGCGTTCACGCGCGTCCGGCCCCATCCAGTCGGTGGTCCACGGCGGGTCAAGCTGCAGCACGATATGCACCGGCGCGTAGCCGTTTTCCGTCATTGCCGCGCGGATTTCTCCCAGCAGATGTTCGGTGGCCGGGCAGCCCGAATAGGTTGGCGTGAAGCCAATCACCCAGCCATCGCCGCGGCGCTCCACGCTGCGCACGAGGCCGAGGTCGGTAATGGTCAGCACCGGCACTTCCGGATCGGGAATGGCGCCTAACAGATCCCAAACGGCGTGGACCTCCGGGGGCGCGATATCAACCAGACGTTGCATAATCCCCTCCTGCTACCACTGCTGGCCGGGATAGGCGCGCTGTAAATACTGCATCTCCGCCAGCAGCGGCCCGAGATGTTCGCTGTGCAGCCCCTGCTTACCGCCGCTGCGGAAAGCCGCTTCTTGCGGGATCTGCAAACCGGCGTCGATCAGCGCCGTGTGCACCGCGCTCTGCCATTCGACCAGCAGTTCGCGGGGGTCGACGGCGATGCCTTGCACACTCAGCTCAATTTCCAGCTCATCGGCCTGGAACAGCTCGCCGGTAAAGCGCCACAGGTTATCCACCGCACTCTGCATTCTCTGGGCGGAAAGCGCCGTGCCGTTGCCCAGGCGCTCCAGCCAGCCGCGGCTAAAGCGCTGGTGGTAGCGCACCTCTTTCAGCGCTCTGGCGGCGATGGCGGCAAGCTGCGCATCGCGACTGCTGACCAGGCGGCCATAGAGCGCCACGTGCCAGACATCGATAAAAAACTGGCGAGCAATGGTGTCGGCGAAGTTGCCGTTTGGCTGCTCCGCCAGCAGCAGATTGCAAAACTGGCGCTCGTCGCGGCCAAAGGCCAGGGTATCTTCATCGCCGCTGCCGGTCAGTTCGGCGGCGTAGCTGAGGAAATGGCGCGCCTGCCCCAGCAGGTCGAGGCCGATATTGGCCAGCGCCAGATCGATCTCCAGCTCCGGCGCGTGGCCGCACCACTCGCCCAGACGCTGGGCCAGCACCAGGCCGTTATCGCCGAGGCGCAGGGCATAAGCGGCAACGGGGTTGTCGTTTTTCATCGTGGCCTCACATATGTTCCATGCCGTCGGGCACGGTGTAGAAGGTGGGATGACGATAGACTTTGCTCTCCGCCGGGTCGAAAAACGCGCCGCGCTCTTCGGGCTGCGAGGCGACGATTTCGCTGGCCTTCACCACCCAAATCGAACAGCCCTCACTGCGGCGGGTATAGGCATCGCGGGCGTTTTCCAGCGCCATCTGGTCATCGGCGGCGTGCAGGCTGCCAACGTGGCGGTGCGACAGTCCCTGTTTGCTGCGAACGAACACTTCATATAACGGCCAGTAGTTTTTGCTCATCTTCATTCTCCTTACGCGGCGTCGCGAGCCTGCTGTTTTTGCGCATGCGCCAGCGCGGCTTCCCGCACCCACGCGCCCTCTTCCCATGCCTTGCGTTTAGCACCCAGGCGTTCGTGGTTGCAGATCCCGCGTCCGGCAATGACTTCGTTAAATTCCTGCCAGTCGATGGCGCCAAAGCGGTAGTGGCCGCTGGTTTCATCCAGCCGCAAATCAGGGTCGGGTACGGTCATGCCGAGGATTTCTACCTGCGGAATGGTGTTATCGACAAAGCGCTGGCGCAGTTCGTCGTTCGAGTGGAGCTTGATTTTCCACGCCATGCTGCGGGCGCTGTTTGGCGAGTTATCGTCGCCCGGGCCAAACATCATCAGCGCCGGCCACCAGAAACGATTGATGGCGTCCTGCAGCATCTGCCGCTGCGCGTCGCTGCCCTGCGCCAGCGCCATGCAGGCTTCAAACCCCTGGCGCTGGTGAAAGCTCTCCTCTTTGCAGATCTTGACCATTGCCCGGGCGTAGGGTCCGTAGGAGGTGCGGCACAGCGCCACCTGATTGACGATGGCCGCGCCGTCCACCAGCCAGCCAATCACGCCGATATCCGCCCAGCTCAGGGTCGGGTAGTTAAAAATGGAGGAGTACTTCATCTTGCCGTCGAGCATTTTCTGATACAGGTCTTCGCGGGCGCAGCCGAGGGTTTCCGCCGCGCTGTAGAGGTACAGACCATGCCCGGCTTCATCCTGCACTTTCGCCAGCAAAATCGCTTTGCGCCTAAGGGTCGGCGCGCGAGCGATCCAGTTGCCTTCCGGCAGCATGCCGACGATTTCCGAGTGCGCGTGCTGACCAATCTGGCGGATCAGCGTTTTGCGGTAGGCTTCCGGCATCCAGTCCTGCGGTTCGATGGCCGTCTCCTGCGCGATGCGCTGGTCAAAGCGTTGTTCTTCTGTCACGTCATCACCTTTATGATTCCAATAAATTCGATTTAAATTAATTTTCGAATCACTTTGTTTTATAAAAGTTACATTCAAGTTAAATAAAACCACAAATTTTGTTTGTCTTTTTTGTGATGGCTAACGCAAAAGCTTTTGTAAAAGCCATGATTAACAATTAATTAAGCCAATCACGCCGATCGATAGCGATCGCATTGTTAACAAATTATTAAATGCAAGCTTGATTTTTATGATTCACTAAAGAACTATTTATAGATATTTCACGTAACACATCTGGAGATAAACCATGCAGCAGTTAGCCAGCTATTTGTCCGGCACGTGGCAGACCGGCCGGGGCCACGCGCGCATCATCTATCACGCCATCAGCGGCGAAGCGCTATGGGAAGTCACCAGCGCGGGTCTGGATATGGCGCAGGCGCGACGCTTCGCGATCGAGCGCGGCGGCAAAGCGCTGGGGGCGATGAGCTTTATTGAGCGCAGCGCGATGCTGAAGGCGCTCGCCAGATATTTGCTGGAGCAGAAAGCAGAGCTGTACGCGATCTCCGCCGAAACCGGCGCCACCCGCGCCGATAGCTGGGTAGATATCGAAGGAGGCATTGGCACCCTTTTCACCTACGCCGGTCTCGGCAGCCGCGAGCTGCCGGACGATACCCTGTGGCCGGAAGATGAGCCGATCCCGCTGTCAAAACAGGGAGGCTTCGCCGCCCGCCACGTGCTCACGTCAAAATCCGGCGTGGCGGTGCATATCAACGCCTTTAACTTCCCCTGCTGGGGGATGCTGGAAAAGCTGGCGCCCACCTGGCTTGCCGGAATGCCGGCCATCATCAAACCGGCTACCGCCACCGCGCAGCTGACGCAGGCGATGGTCAAAATGATTGTTGATAGTGGGCTGGTGCCGGAGGGGGCAATCAGCCTGATCTGCGGCGGCGCGGGCGATCTGCTCGACCATCTCGATAGCCAGGACGTTGTCACCTTTACCGGCTCGGCCCGTACCGGACAGCAGCTGCGGGGGCATCCCAACCTGATCGCGAAGTCCATTCTCTTCACCATGGAAGCGGATTCGCTGAACTGCTGCGTACTCGGTGACGACGTCACGCCGGCGCAGCCGGAGTTCGCGCTATTTATTCGCGAAGTGGTACGAGAGATGACGGCGAAGTCCGGGCAAAAGTGCACCGCCATCCGGCGTATTATCGTGCCGCAGGCGCAGGTGAAAGCGGTGAGCGACGCGCTGATTGCGCGCCTGCAAAAAGTGGTGGTCGGCGACCCGGCGCAGGAAGGCGTGAAGATGGGCGCGCTGGTCAACCACGAACAGCGTCAGGACGTGCAGGATAACGTCAACCGTCTGGTGGCCGCTGGATGTGACGTGCTGCTGGGGGGCCAGGCCGATTTCAGCGCCGCCGGCGCCTTTTTCCCGCCAACGCTGCTGTACTGCCCGCAGCCGGACGAGACCCCGGCGGTACACGCTATTGAAGCGTTTGGTCCCGTCGCCACCCTGATGCCGTATCAGAATGTTGAGCATGCCATGACCCTGGCGCGGGCTGGCGAAGGTAGCCTGGCTGGGACTCTGGTGACCGCCAGCGGCGAACTGGCGCGGGCGTTTATTCTCGGCGCCGCCCGCGCCCACGGGCGTATTCAGATACTGAACGAAGAGTCTTCCGCAGAGTCCACCGGCCACGGCTCCCCGCTGCCGCAGCTGGTACACGGCGGCCCGGGGCGCGCCGGCGGCGGCGAAGAGCTGGGCGGCCTGCGGGCGGTGAAGCACTATATGCAGCGCACCGCAGTTCAGGGCAGCCCGACGATGCTCGCGGCCATTGGCCAGCAGTGGGTGCGCGGCGCGCAGGTGGTGGAAGACCGCATTCACCCGTTCCGTAAATATTTCGAGGAGATCCAGCCGGGCGACAGCCTGCTGACGCCGCGCCGCACCCTGTCCGAGGCGGATATCGTCAACTTCGCCTGCCTGAGCGGCGATCACTTTTACGCTCATATGGATAAGATTGCCGCCGCGGAGTCGATTTTCGGCGAGCGCGTGGTGCACGGCTATTTCCTGATTTCCGCCGCTGCCGGGCTATTTGTTGACGCCGGGGTCGGCCCGGTGATCGCCAACTACGGAATGGAAAATCTGCGCTTTATCGAGCCGGTGAAGCCGGGCGATACCATCCAGGTACGCCTGACCTGCAAACGCAAAACGGTGAAACGCCAGCGCAGTGCGGAGGAGAAAGCGACCGGCGTCGTCGAGTGGGCGGTAGAGATTTTTAACCAGCACCAGCAGGCGGTCGCGCTCTACTCCATCCTGACTCTGGTGGCCCGCCAGCAGGGGGATTTTGCGGAGTAAATATTAGAAATTCGCCCATCTTTATCGCCATCTTCATGCCTCTGCGGAGGCATTTTTTGTAACTGGCAAAACTGACAAACAACCTGGCAAAAGCAGGCAAACGCCTCGGCGCTGACCGCTGTTAGGTTAACGATACACAAGCCGACATTCGCAGCGGCACTGCACAACACAACAATAAGGTGAGGTCTCAATGGCGATTCTTTCTCCCCGCAAAACGGCTCTGGCGTTGGCTGTCGCTCTGTTTTGCGCCTGGCAAAGCCCGGCGTTCGCCCACGGCGGCGAAGCCCATATGGTCCCGATGGACAAAACCCTGCAGGATTTTGGCGCGGACGTTCAGTGGGATGACTACGCGCAGATGTTTACCCTGATTAAAGACGGCGCTTACGTAAAGGTAAAACCGGGGGCGAAAACGGCCATCGTCAATGGTAAAACCCTGGAGCTGCAGGTGCCGGTAGTGATGAAAGACGGCAAAGCGTGGGTTTCTGACACCTTTATTAACGACGTGTTTCAGTCCGGTCTTGACCAAACCTTCCAGGTGGAAAAACGCCCGCATCCGCTGAACTCGCTGTCAGCGGCGGAAATCAGCGCAGCGGTCGCTATCGTTAAAGCCGCAGCGGATTTCAAACCCAATACCCGATTCACCGAGATCTCCCTGCGCGAGCCGGATAAAAAAGCGGTGTGGGATTTTGCCCTCAACGGTACGCCAGTCAACGCCCCGCGCGCTGCCGACGTGATCATGCTCGACGGCAAGCACGTTATTGAGGCGGTGGTGGATTTACAGAATAAAAAGGTCCTTTCATGGACGCCGATTAAAGACGCCCACGGCATGGTGCTGCTGGATGATTTCGCCAGCGTGCAGAACATCATCAACGCCAGCAGCGAATTTGCCGAAGTGTTGAAAAAACACGGCGTCGACGACCCGAGCAAGGTGATTACCACCCCGCTGACCGTCGGCTACTTCGACGGTAAAGATGGCCTCAAGCAGGACGCGCGGCTGCTGAAAGTGGTCAGCTATCTCGACGTCGGCGACGGCAACTACTGGGCGCACCCGATTGAAAACCTGGTGGCGGTGGTCGACCTCGAGCAGAAGAAGATCATCAAAATCGAAGAGGGTCCGACGATCCCGGTGCCGATGGCGGCCCGCCCCTATGACGGCCGAGACCGCGTTGCGCCTACGGTGAAACCGCTGGAGATCATTGAGCCAGAGGGTAAAAACTACACCATCACCGGCGATATGATTCACTGGCGGAACTGGGATTTCCACCTGCGGATGAACTCCCGCGTCGGGCCGATTTTGTCTACCGTGACCTGGAACGATAACGGTAAAAAGCGCCAGGTGATGTATGAAGGTTCGCTGGGCGGGATGATCGTCCCCTACGGCGACCCGGACGTGGGCTGGTATTTTAAAGCCTATCTGGATTCCGGCGACTACGGCATGGGCACCCTGACCTCGCCTATCGTGCGCGGCAAGGACGCGCCGTCCAACGCGGTCCTGCTGGATGAAACCATCGCCGACTATACCGGCACGCCAACCACCATCCCACACGCGATCGCCATCTTCGAACGCTACGCCGGGCCGGAATATAAGCATCAGGAGATGGGCAAGCCGAACGTCAGTACCGAGCGCCGCGAGCTGGTGGTGCGCTGGATCAGCACCGTCGGCAACTACGACTATATTTTTGACTGGGTATTCCACGAAAACGGCACCATCGGTATTGATGCCGGGGCGACCGGCATCGAAGCGGTGAAAGGCGTGAAGGCGAAGACCATGCACGATCCGAGCGCCAAAGAGGACACACGTTACGGCACGCTGATCGATCATAATATTGTCGGCACCACCCACCAGCATATTTACAACTTCCGCCTCGATCTTGACGTTGACGGCGAGAACAACACGCTGGTGGCCATGGACCCGGATGTGAAGCCGAATACCGCCGGCGGCCCGCGTACCAGCACCATGCAGATCAATCAGTACACGATTGATAGTGAGCAGAAAGCGGCGCAGAAATTTGACCCGGGCACCATTCGTCTGCTGAGCAATACCACCAAAGAAAACCGGATGGGTAACCCGGTGTCGTATCAGATTATCCCCTACGCGGGCGGCACGCATCCGGTCGCCACCGGGGCGAAATTCGCGCCTGATGAGTGGATTTACCATCGTCTGAGCTTTATGGATAAGCAGCTGTGGGTCACCCGCTATCATCCCACCGAGCGCTTCCCGGAAGGCAAGTACCCTAACCGTTCGATTCACGACACCGGCCTCGGCGAGTACGCGAAAGATGACGAGTCGCTGGACAACCATGATGACGTGGTTTGGATCACCACCGGCACCACCCACGTGGCCCGCGCCGAGGAGTGGCCGATTATGCCGACCGAGTGGGCGCACGCGTTGTTAAAACCGTGGAACTTCTTTGACGAGACGCCGACGCTGGGCGAGAAGAAACAATAAGCACGTCACGGCCTCAGCGATGGGGCCGTTTTTATTTATCCGCAGGCAATGCATATGCAGCGGGCAGCAGGATTGGTATAGCCTGTTTTTCAACTTCTTTTGCCATATATGTTAGATGTCGGCCATTAACTTATATGGCATAAAAGCAGGCAACGAATATCAATGAGAATGGCTTTATGTCGCTTTACGATCTCAGAACCGAAGCGCAGGCATTGCCGGCGTCCTGGCGCTCCCGGATCTTAGGCCGCGTTGGGGCAACGAATCTCAAAGTCCTGCGCATGGATGCCCACTCAGTCGCTGAGGAGGTGCATGTTTATGACGAGGGATTACTGGTTATTGACGGACGTCTGGAACTGAGCGTGCAGGAGAAAAAAATCTCCGTCACGCCCGGCCAGCTTTATATAGCCAAAGCGGGAATTCCTCATACGGTAGAAACAGGCAGCTTTGGCATCCTGGTGATTATAGATTTACCAGACAGCGGTTTCAGCGGTGCATCCCCTACTGATATAGCGTTGTGTCAGGAGCGGACGTAATGGAATTGGCATCGCGTTACATAGTTCTGGGATAAAGAGCCAAATCCAATAATAAATAACTCTATGATTGAACGGAAGTTGCCCAGCTGAGATATTATCCTGCTCATTATGCACAGCTGTTCTATAGTTCATGAAGACCTCCGCTAAAACAATCAATTGAGTGGGATTTCGCTATGCCAATAACACGCAGGGACTTTTATAAACTGGCGCTGGGCTCCGTCGTTGGCCTTGCGGTACTAAAGGACAACCCAACAGCGGTTGCTCAGAGTATTTCCCTGAAGAAGCCCCTTCCCTATGGCGCAGGGCAAAAAGGGGAAACTGCAGGTGGTTTACCACCGGAAGGTTCGCGCAGTTCAGTGGATGATTTTGACTATCAGATAAAGTATCAGCGCGCTTTTGAGGCCGTGCTCTGGAATATGCCCGCTGCAGCCATTTACAGTTTTCGGCGGGCAGCGTTCGATAATTTAGGTCTGAAAGATAACGATATTATTGCCTATTCAGAGCCAGCCACCCCACATCTGGAAGCTATTACAGCAAACAGTACTACTCCGTACATCACAGCATTTACCGATCTGCAAAAAGGTCCGGTTGTTCTGGAAGTTCCTGAAGCGGGTAGTGACGGCAGTTTGTATGGTCAGATTGTCGATGCCTGGCAATTAACCATTGCGGATGTTGGTCCGGCAGGGTTAGATAAAGGTAACGGGGGAAAATATTTACTCACTCCGCCAGGGTATAAGGGCACTATCCCCGAGAATTATCTGCATGTCCCTTCTCCAAATTTCCGCATCGCTTTCGCGTTTCGCTCTGTCCCAGTAAAGGGAAAGTCTATCCAGGATGCTTATCACTACTCTAAACGTCTGCGCATGTATTTCCTGTCCGAAGCGGGTCATCCTCCGACCCAGCGATTTGTAGATCCGGGAAGTAACCGTTACCCGACTTTGCCTTACTATGACGAACGCCATTTCAGGGATTTACACGCAGTGGCAAGCGTTGAACCGGTGCGGGAGCAAGACAAAGTGATGATGGGTATGCTGGCTACCCTGGGTATTGAACGTGGAAAGCCTTTTGCGCCCGACGAAAAAACCACGAAAGCGATGCGTCAGGCGGCGATCGACGCCTGGTTCTATATGCAATACTGGTTTGATAATTTCCCAAAAGAAAAACTATTCTGGCCAGACCGCCATTACGCCTCGTTGCTGCTAGCAGATGACAACAACACATTCAGTTTCGTTTACTCTGATCGCATTGATCTTATTAACCGGGCAGCTGAGTATTTTTGGTGTACCTATATGCCAAAAGCTCTCAGCAATTCCCCGGCAACACAGTACATGATGTGCCTTGCTGACAACAAAGGTCATCTTCTTGAGGCCGGGGAGCTCTATAAAATTATTGTTCCGGCCAAAATGCCCGTGAAACAGTTCTGGGCGTTGACGGTTTACAACCGCGACACCATGTCATTTATTTACAGTGACACTAACCGTACCACTCTGTCGTCCTATGACCTCGACAAGATGAGTAAAAACCACGATGGTAGCGTGACTATCTATGTCGGTCCAGCAGCCCCGAAAGGCATGGAAAATAACTGGATTCCGACCAGTGGAAAGCGTCCACTACCCGCCATGCGTTTTTATGGCCCAACAGATGAACTGAATAGTAAAACGTTCAAGCTTCCTGATTTCGAAAAAGTCTGAAGTAACACATTAGCCCGGTAAGGCAAAGCAGGCCCGCAGGCAGGGTTTGCAGGCCTTAATCTGCACTTTAATGACTGAGTGTCGGTCTTCTGACGAACGACCAATGATGTTGACATATTCACACCCAAACAACGGGATCATTCCATGATAAAACTGAATCTCATTGCTCAGGCGATGTTACTGACCGGCGCTCTGAGTGCTTCCACCATCGCGGTTGCCAATCCAGGTGGCTATCAGGATCCTATTCTGACAATGCAGGGCACGCCGGATGTCATCAAAAAAGGACTGGATGTGGATGGTTACAGCTCAGCGGTCTCCGCGTGGAACTGGGGATACCCCATCGTTCGCATGGAGCAGGTTGCCCGCGAGTACACCAATGTGCCTTCACCGAAGCCGGCAACCAGCTATCGCGCCCCACTGAACCAGATTGGTTGGGCGACCGAGCTCGCCACACCAGCCGCAAAAGATATGCCGACAGCGAATAACGATACGCTGTACATGAGTTCGGTTATTCAGCTTAATGAACCTTATGTTCTGACCGTGCCGGACTTACATGACCGCTACTATGTTGTTGATGTGTTCAACATGTGGCAGGAGCTTGAGCATTATATCGGACGCCGTGCTACCGGCACGAAAGCAGGCAAGTTTGTGTTCGTTCCGCCGGGCTGGAAAGGCAAGCTGCCTGCAGATGCCACGGCATTGTATGTGTCTACCAATAAAATCTGGCTGTGGGGTCGCATGCGTGTGAGCGAGGGCGAGAACATGACCCCAATTCATGAACTTCAGAAAGCGTTCAAACTACAGTCACTGAGCGGTAAGGTTTACCATGACACGCTGCCGCCGATGCCAGCACTGAAAAATGACGGACTGGATTTCTTACGCCAACTGAGCTTTGCGATGCAGAGCAACCCCGTCAAGCCGCAGGATAAAGGACTGTTCGGTCAGTTCAGTCGAATGGGACTGACGGATAAAGAGTTTGACGAGCGGAATATCTCTCCGGCCGTTCTGGAAGGTGTGAAACGTGGACTTCAGGATGCACCAAATGTTGCAGTTTCCACCCTCGTCAGCACCTCACAGGTGCGAGATGGCTGGAGTTATGTCAGAGGGTTAGATGATTTTGGCTATAACTATCCGCTGCGTTCTCTGGTTGCCGGCCCCTACCTCGGCGGTCAGGGGGAAAAAGAAGCTGTTTACCCGATTCGTTACAATGACAAGGATAACAACCCGCTTTCCGGCCAGAATACCTACACTATCAATCTTGTTACCCAGCCTCCTGTTAACGCCTTTTGGTCGATAACAATGTACGATGCGGATACCAAAATGCTTGTGGAAAATCCGGTCAATCGCTACAAGGTCGGGTCTGATACAAAGGGGCTGGCGAAAGAGAAGGATGGCAGCCTGAAGATTGTTATTTCCCATGAAAAACCAACCGGTAAAGATGTCAACTGGCTGCCTGCACCAGAGCATAATTTCTACCTGTTGTTCCGTATGTACCAGCCGAAAGACGCGGTGATGGATGGTTCATGGAAACTGCCAGAAGTTGTGAAAGATAACTGACCGTAACGTTGACAGTGCACTGTCAGCGTTACAGCGGAATATAACGGGGCATTCAGAATGAGAGGCATCGGATTTTTATCGTAAATTATTTTCTAGTGTAGTGATTTCACCCGACGACAATAATGGCTGAATGGCGACCAGTTTTTCTTCCGGAAGGTCGTATAACTTCAGTGCCAATATTCGGGTAATCTCGTCTTCAGGAAAACGGTATTTAATCAATCTAGCCGGGTTGCCGCCGACAACCGCATAGGGTGGTACATTTTTCGTTACCACAGCGCCGGCGGCAACCACAGCACCTTCACCAATAGTCACACCAGGCATAATCATCGCCCGCATTCCCAGCCAGCAGCCATCGCCCAGTATGGTGTCACCACGGCTGACGTAGGCTTCTTTTATTGATTCCATGAACGGGTAAAGGCTGATCCAGTCCATACGATGCGTACTGTTTCCCCCCATAAGGATCACGCTCTCGGCGCCAATACAAACAAAATTGCCAATATATAATTTATCGAGTCTACCAAGTGGCTCCCAGTCGCGACTGAACTCGTCCCCAAGCAAATATCTCACGACGGAACGCTCGAATCCTTGATCCCAATAGTCACTGTAATAGCTGTGAGTGCCTTTTATATGAATATTAGGGTTAGTGACGGTTTGATGCAGATATTCCATTCTTGACCAGTGTTTTTCAGTCATTCCGAGGGCCTTTATTCTCATGGGTAAGTGGTTAGCCATACGATAATAATTTAATTGTTTACGTTGTTTCAACGGTGGTGAGAGCGATATTCGTACTTCCGCTTCAGGCCATGAGACATCCGACAACCCTACTCAAATCTCCCACATTGCCGGAGATTTGAATATGAACACGTCACCGTGGAAAATAGACCGTATTATCGGCCAAAAAAGACCACTTCAAATATCTCATCTCTGGGGGATCCTAATCTGGCTTGAACTGAAAGTGATTTAGCTCTGTTCACTATGGCCCTGGACCGCAAGCTACGAGGCTGTGAGCTGGTCAGACTCAAAGTATCTGTTGCAACACCGGTAGCCCTGCGCAATTTAAGATAACCAAAGGGACAAGAGAAGTTGTCAGGGCTGCAACTGCGGCCCTGTACCAGAATCGGACGCCGCAATCGCAACAACAACGAATCCGTCAGTCCACAATAAAGAGTTTTGCTCCAGTCTCCGTTCTGGACTGATGTGGTTCTGCGTTATCACCCACCTGATAACTCATTCCCGCAGTTAAAGTGAATTTACGGCCATCTGCGAGCAGTGTTTCGAGCTCTCCCTCCATGCATAAAAGGACATGACCTTTACTGCACCAATGATCCGCAAGGTAACCTGGAGTATATTCAACCATTCGCACACGGATTTGGTTCGGCTTGTCGCCAAAAAATTGGGTGCGCCAGTAGGCCATGCCTGTTTCCCCTGGATGTTCTGTTTTTTCGACTTCACCCCAACTGGTGGTGCTAAAAGCAAATGCCTCGATATTCATTTTATGGCCCTTCGTTATTAAAAAAGAGCTCTTGAGCTCAGGTTAGAATGAATTAAAATAAGAAATAATAATTTATACATCAATACTTTATTTTTCATATTTAGTCCAGTGAGCTTGTCCGTTTCGTGCCAGATGCAACCCTGGAGCGTCTCTATACTGTTATACGAGGTATCTCGGTATGATCAATGCAGCCCAGGCCCTGTAATGTCGCATGGACAGCTTCATCAAGAGGAGTGTGAGGCTCGGCACCTAAAAAATTCACCAGTTTCGTATTGTCCAGGCGGACCGACTGGCGCCACAGGTACCGCATCTCCAAAAGCTCGCGTAAGGTTGCGTTGAAAGGTGCTGCCAGGTACATCAACCACCACGGAAATGATTGTATTTTGGCAACGCCGCCGTAGCGTGCCGCAGTGCGTTGAATCGCACTGACCATTTCGCTGCCGTCGGCATCCCAATGGCCTTGCATATGGAAGCGCGCAAAGGGCTCAAGTTCTTCGCGTCGTTCCAGCAGCGCAGCTATCGTTTCCGCTACATCTGGTAAATAAGCCCACTGGTGACCCGTTTCATGCGAACCGGGATTGCTAATGACGGCAGGCAGCTTGCCGGGTTTAATCAAACCTTGAGAAAACCAGTTATTACCGGCGCGTGGACCAAAAAAATCCCCTGTACGGAGGATTAATACCCGCCCGCCCCGCTGCGAATAGGCCTCAAGTTCTTTCTCCATTTGTACCCTGATCGCTCCCTTCTTTGTGACCGGCATCTGCGGAGCATCTTCCCGTACTAGCGGAAAAGCGTCAGGTCCATAGTTGTAAACGGTACCGGGAAGCACGATCAAGGCGCCGGTTCGTTCTGCTGCACCGATCGTGTTGCGCAGCATAGGCAGCACCAGATGCTTCCAGTTTCTGTAGCCGGGCGGATTGACGGCGTGGACGATCGCGCTACAGTCTGCTGCCGCAGCGGCGACCTGCTCCGGGTCGAGAGCGTCGCCCCCTACCCACTGGATGTCACCACGTCGTTCACTGCCATGAAGTCCTCGTTTTAGTGCACGTACGTCCCATTTTTTCTGAATGAGCCGGCGCGCCGTTTCACCACCGATTCCGCCGGTTGCGCCAAGTATCAGGACCTTATCTCGGGTTTCCATATTGTCTGCCTCTTTGCTGATTTGACCTTGACAGCGTACGTACAGGCAGAGCTAAATGGAATTGCATATCTTTATAGGGCAGCTATACAAATTTGTATGAATACATCTATCCCATGGGAGTGGTACCGAACATTTCTGGCGGTGCTCAGGGAAGGCTCGCTTTCCGGCGCATCACGCAGGCTTTCGATTACGCAGCCTACGGCGGGACGGCATATCGCTGCGCTCGAGTCCGCTCTGGGCCAGGTGTTGTTCACGCGGTCGCAGACGGGCCTGCTGGCGACTGAAACGGCGCTGGCGCTGAGGGTGCATGCCGAAGCGATGGAGAGCACCGCGAATACGCTAGCGCGCACCGCCTCCAACTTTAGTCATAACAGCGCGTCCATTCATGGCGTCGTCCGCGTCTCCGCGAGTGACGTTATCGGCGTTGAAGTTCTGCCGCCGCTTATTGCCAGGCTCAGGGAGTCTCACCCACAAATAACGATTGAATTAGTTCTGTCGAATCGGGTTCAGGATTTACTGCACAGGGAAGCCGATATTGCTGTACGCATGACGACGCCAGTACAGGAACAGCTTATTGCGCGTCGAGTTGGCCGCATTGAACTCGGTCTCCACGCATCGACGTCCTATCTTGCACAACATGGCACGCCTGAAAATAGCGAAGATCTGCTGAAACATGCGCTGATTGGCTTTGATCAGGATACGCCTTTCATCCGTAAGGCCCTGGAAAAATTCCCTCAGCTAAGCCGGAATGCATTTTCCATGCGCACCGACAGCGACGTGGCTCAGCTGAATCTTATTCGCGCCGGTGCCGGCATTGGCATATGCCAGGTGCGGTTGGCCAATGGCTATGTTCCACTGCAGAGATTACTGCCAAATTTCTTTTCTTTCTATCTTGATACCTGGATCGTCATGCACGAAGACCTGCGCAATAGTCTGTGCTGCAAATTGGTTTTCGATGTTCTGGCAAAGGGATTAGAGGAATATATCGGCCAGAGACAGGAACAGTGAATCGCCATGGAGAAAAGGGTCCCTTTAAGGTGCCTGTATACCACGCCCCGTCAGCACAGTGCCAGGAGCAGACTTTGCAAACATCAGCGTTTTAGAAATCACCTGGAGGCAGAACATACAAAGCGCAGCGCTCATTCACTGCTTGAGTTTGCGGTACCCTTAGGTGTTAGCCGCTCCCGAAAACGTCCTGGAGACATCCCCATGATAGCGCTGAAGGCACGCCTGAAAGCCGTGTCATCGCCGTAACCACACGCATTTGCGATCTGAGAGATGGTTTTACCCGGACTTTCAAGCAGAACTGATGCCGTTTCGATACGAACCCGCGTGATGAATTCCTTCGGACTTTCCTGGATGAGCGCTTTCATTTTACGGTTGAGCGTTCGGGTTGTCATGTTCAGAGCTTCAGCGAGCTCCTCAACCGTCATTGCAGGATTCTGATAACGAACCAAATTTTCAGCTTTAGCCAACAGTGGATGCCTTGAGTTGAGAAATCCTGCGGGCGCATAAATTTGCTGTGACAGAGGCTGGCTGTCAGCAACGGCCATGTCAGCTGTCAGCTTTGCCAGCTCATCACCGGCATGACTGCGAACAACGTGTATAACCAGATCGATCCATGAAAGTGGGCCACCCGTGGTTAACACATTGTCCTGCTCGGCCAGAGTTTTTCCCCAAACGGGTTTCGCCAGCGGAAAGCGCTCAGCGAAAGTCGGGTATAACCACCACGTCGTGGTGCAAATCCATCCATCGAGTAAACCCGCCTCTCCCAACACAAAGCTGCCAGCACAGGCTGCCGCAATACAGCTTCCCTCTGAATATTTCAATCTCAGCCACCTGGCCGCGCATGATACCGCTGCTCGGTCGACCGGATACCTCTGCTCGTCCAACTGCATACCGCTCGCAATAATCAGCCCAAAAGCGCCCGGTTCATTAAATGAACCGTCGCTTTCAATAATTCGTCCATGGACATCCCTGACCGGCTGACCATCCGCGGTAATGATCCTGACGTCGAAAAATGGCGTTTCCCGGGAAATGTCCTTATTTAATGATGGGTTAGACAGGATAACCTGATTCGCCAGCCAGAACATATCAGCCATCCCCGCAAGCGCCGAACGCATGCTGCCCGGAAGGGCAAGTAAAGCAATACGCATGTTTACCTCTTTTGCCGCAAAATGTCTGATTTCACATGTTATCTGTCATTAATGACACTTTATACCATTCCGCCAGGCTGATTAAACTATCTGAAATGAGATAACCTCGGGAATATACAGAGATGCAGATGAAAAAATTAGTACCGCGCATACTGAAGAAAAGTGCTTTTATTTTGTTCCTTCTGTTTTCGCACAACTCCCTGCTTATGGCTGAGGAGACGGGGGTAAAAAATATCGTTCTTGTGCACGGTGCCTTTGCTGACGGCTCCAGCTGGTCAGCGGTCATCTCCTTGCTCCAGGCTCAGGGCTATCACGTTACCGCAGTTCAAAATCCCCTGATCTCCCTGCAGGATGATGTTGCTGCAACCAAGCGTGTGCTGGAACGCCAGAATGGTGACGTTCTGCTCGTTGGCCATTCGTGGGCAGGCGCAGTTATCACTCAGGCCGGCAATGCAGTAAACGTAAAGGGGCTGGTTTATTTGTCGGCTCTGGTCCCGGATAGCAATCAATCCGTTTCGGACGCGCTGACGCGATTTCACGCGCCAATGGAAGGTTTGGAAGCAGATAAAAACGGACTCATCTGGCTTGATAAACCTGAAATTTTTCATGAAGTTATGGCTAACGACATCGGTGAAAAACAGAGCCAACTGCTTGCTGCTATGCAGCAGCCTATGGCCGCTGCGGCCTTCACAGAAAAAGTTAAAGCTGCTGCATGGCGAGAAAAGCCCTCCTGGTACCTCCTCACTGAAAATGACAACGCGCTGGCCCCATCAGTACAGGCCGATTTTGCGCGTGAGGCTGGCGCACGCATCTTAAGGATTCAATCAGGGCATTTGTCCATGATCTCTCATCCCGAAGCCGTTGCCGCATTTATTGTAAAGGCGGCACGCAGTATTCACTGATCCGTACGCTACAGGAAACCACATAGTGAATTCTGGGCGGGGAGGTTTCTATGCCGGCACGGCCCTGGAAGATATGGATTTTCAGGAGCGATTTCTGCGCAACTTTCTGGCTTTTCTGAGCATCACATGCGTGGAATTTGTCCGCTCTGAGGGCCCAGCGAAAGATGAAGAGATTAAGCTGCGGGAAATTTCACGGGCAATATCTTCAATTGTTCAGATCATTAATATTGTTTCTACCACTAAGGAATAAACCATGCTGTTCGCCGTTACGTTGACATATCTAACACAGCACGATGTGATATCCGCTCACCTTGATGCACATAAGCGCTGGCTGGCAAGGGGCCTTAGTGAGAGGAGGATCATTTTTGCCGGCCCTCTCAGTAATGGTACTGGCGGTTACATACTTTTTCATGGGGACAAAGTCAGCGACATTCATAACTTTCTCAAAGATGACCCCTTTATCATTTACAACATTGCAAATGCAGAAGTCGTGAGCGTTGAGCCAGCATTATGTGCGCAGGATTTTCCTGCGAGATGGGCAGATGAGGCCCGTTTTATGTGACCCTGTTTTGAATCGAAGCGCCCCCAACGGGTTTTATCTCTGAGTGAACTTAAACGATGTCCGTTAATTTCGGGAGCGCTTTTTTTTGCATCCATCCCGTCGACGTCAAACCATCAGCGAACGAGAGAACAGCGTCGCTGCGGGGGTAAAAATTTCCCCTTCCCCGTCTGTTCTGTTGACTTATTCTGTAAAAAGATTACTTTTCAGGACATGAAGAAGATACTTATTATTGTCCCGGATGGCGGCATGCTGTTTGAATCCGCCGGTATTGCCGACATTCTGATGCAGGCCAACCGCCTGCACCCGGAAGGCGCCGGGAAACTCTGCTACCAGGTCCAGCTAGCGACCACCCAGCCGCATCAGGTGATCCATGGTCAGTCCGGTTTAAATCTGCTGGCCGATCATCGCCTGCATGAGATAGACCCTCGCGAACCGCTCGATACCATCATGATTACCGGCAGAGGTCAAAACCCGCAGGAAGGGATCGCGGTGGTTGACTGGCTGCGCCTTGCGGCTCCCCATGCCCGCCGTATTGCCTCCATTTGCGGCGGAGCCCTGCTGCTGGCGCAAACCGGGCTGCTGGACGGCAGACGAGCCACTACCCACTGGAAGCTACTGGATACCCTGCAGGCGGAATTTCCTCAGGTACGCGTCGAAGGCGGTCCGCTCTACATTCAGGACGAACACATCTGGACCTCTGGCGGGGTCAGTTCCGGCTTCGACCTCACCCTGGCGCTGGTTGAAGAGGACTACGGCTTTAGCCTGGCGCGCGATATTGCCCAGGATTTCGTCATGTACCTGCGTCGTCCCGGCGGCCAGCTGCAGTTTAGCCGCTACAACCTTCAGCAGACCAGCACCCTGGGCCCCATTAACGATCTGCTGGCGTGGTTGCTCGCAAACCTCACCGCCGATCTCAGCGTGGATAAACTGGCGGAAAGGGTCGCCATGAGTCCAAGGAATTTCACCCGCGTATTTACCCGGGAAACCGGTGCTTCGCCGGCACGCTACGTCGCCGAAGCCCGTCTGGCCGCCGCGCGGCAGCGTCTGGAGCAAACTAACGAGACGCTGGATCGTATCGCCGAACAAACGGGATTTGGCAGCAGCATTAACCTGCGACGGCTGTTTGAAAAACAGCTTCACCTCACACCCGGGGAGTATCGCCAGCGATTTCACTGCCGCAAAATGGCGTAAAGTGATCCTTTTTTGTCATTTACGCCAACGCCTGCCCGGCCTACTCTGACGCCAGAGACAATGGATAAGGAGTTAATCATGGTAAAGGTCGGTATTAACGGTTTTGGCCGTATCGGACGCAACGTACTGCGCGCTGCACTGGGTCATCAGGATATTCAGATTGTGGCGATCAACGATTTGACGGACAGCAAAACGCTGGCGCATCTGCTGAAATATGACTCGCTGCTCGGTAAGCTCGACGCGGACGTTACCGCCGGTGAAGGGCAGCTTGTGGTTGACGGTAAACCCATAACCGTATTCAGCGAACGCGACCCGGCCAATATCCCGTGGCATCAGCGTGAAGTCGATATCGTCATTGAAGCCACCGGATTCTTCACCGATCGCGACAAGGCGGCGGTGCATATCCACAGCGGTGGCGCAAAGCGCGTGATTATCTCCGCCCCCGGCAAAAACGATGATTTAACCATCGTGATGGGCGTTAACGATGGCCTCTACTCCCCGGATAAACACTACGTGGTCAGCAACGGTAGTTGCACCACCAACGGTCTGGCGCCTGCCGCGCAGGTTCTGCACCAGCATTTCGGCATTCAGCACGGTTTGATGAACACCACCCACGCCTACACCAACAGCCAGGCCCTGCACGATCAGCCGGAAAAAGATCTGCGCGGCGCTCGCGCCGCCGCGCTGTCGATAGTGCCTTACTCCAGCGGCGCAGCGAAGGCGCTGGGCAAAGTTATTCCTGAGCTGGATGGCCGCTTAACGGGATACTCGCTGCGCGTCCCGGTACCGGTGGTGTCTATTGTCGACCTGACCGTGACGCTGGCGCGAGAGGTGACGGCCGAAGAGGTGAACAATGCCTTTCGTGAAGCCGCTGCGGCGGGGCCGCTAAAAGGGATCCTCGGCTATAGCGATGAACCGCTCGTCTCCAGCGACTACCAGGGTGACCCGCGCTCGTCGATTATCGACGGTCTGTCAACGCTGGTGATTGGCGGCAATATGGTTAAAATTCTGGCGTGGTACGACAATGAATGGGGCTTCTCTAACCGCCTCGTTGACCTGGCGCTAATGATGGCAAGGCGTGAGCATTAATTCACTGCGGGTGTTAGTGATAGTTGACATCACTCTGTCCCGGAGAGCTTTCCCTGGTGACGCGCAGCAGGCTCCTCTGAGCACCTGATAAAAAGCATAAATGCCCTCGAAGGGCATTTATGCTTTAGCGGTAATGTGCGAGGGTCAGTATTTTCTTAACCACTATTCCTGCGAGGCCGGAAAATAGTCAGTGCACAAATAGCGCGATTAAAATAATGATAGGAATTGGCACACCCAGAAAAAAAAGCAATATTGAACGCATAGGTTCCTCCCGTATAATGAGTATTAGACGTTATAAATCACGCTGACGGCCGCCATAGGTGGCACAGAGACTGGCAACAAAAGCGCCAATTAACAGAGAAATAAATGACCACAGAGTGACGTAGCTGGTGGTTTTTCTGGCGGCGTCTGCGGCCTGCTGCGCTTTATCTTTTGCCTCTTTCAAATTAGCCTGGGCTTTATCATAAACCGCCTGTACCCGCTGCTCGGCCTCTTGCTGACTGATGCCGGTATTCTGAGAAACCAGCTGCGCCACATAGGTCAGATCATCCTGGGGCAGTGCGCCAGAATAAATACTGTTAGCAAAAATGCCCGTCACTTCGGCTAATTGAGCGGGTGACTCCGCCTTTGGCGGCACTGGCTGATTCATGGCCATAGCATCATTGCCTGATGCGTTGCTGTTGCCTGCCGGAGTGGAGCCGCTCGCCCTGAACAGCGAGCGGGTAAAATATTCCATCGATGACTTCGATAACATCGATGATCCCTCCCCCGCGTTATTCACGGCGGTTGCCGTCGCGCCCCCGGCAACGGAACCAACGATTTTTGCGCTGCCGCCGATGAGTGAACTGATGGTAGTGGTTAAAAGAACGGCTGATACCAGCAGCGCCACCGCCCATGTCAGAAAGCCATGCGCCGTATCGCGGAAATAGATTTCATTGGTATGCGTATCGACCCATTTAGTCCGAAGCCGTCCGGCCAGATATCCCCCCATTCCTGACGCCACAATTTGGGTAAACGTCAGCCAGGCGATGGCGGCAATACCGACGGTACCCGCAGCAAGACCTTGATTTTCCCAGGGAGAGATTGAGGTGAGGCCTAATCCGGCGCCAAGCATGAGCAGCATAAGCGCCAGCGAGGCGGCAGCGGCGGCGCCTGCAAATATCGCCCCCCATGAAACCGCGCTCGCGCTGTTTGCAGCAGCCGCAGGCAAGTGCCTGGCCGCTTCCTGACTGCTTATATTGGTAGAGTCGTAGATATTCGTCATTTACGTTGTCCTTTGAAATAACTCAATTAGCCCGGTGTCGTTTTACACAAACGTCCAGAGCAGGAATTTACCTGCCAGACCCAGGACAATATCGAGCGGGATAATTATCGTCAGCAGCCATCACTCGCTGCTTAAATTTTTGGCATTCGACACAAAGCCAATTATCTAAATTAATATGAACGAGCAGCGTATGAATTTAATCAACAATTTGATTTTAGTAGATGATTTTATTTTAACCATTTTTTATCGCCAAAAATATTGCCAAATAGCTGTAACTACTTGTTATCAATGAATTTCCAGGCGCAGGGATTGTGTGGCGAAAATATATACTGCGGATAGCGGTTAGCCAGCCAAGATAGAATTATCTTATTTTTGTAGTGGTAATTAACTGAATAGCCTTGTTTATTAAAAGTGGCGTTAGTTTTTTATTTGCATTATCTGCTATTTCATATACCCGCCGGCAACGTAAATAATCGCCCGCTGCTGATGTCGCAGCAGATGAACAGATTGAGCGGGCACGGGGAAGCGGTCACTCCCGCCTCATAGCGATCGCGATGGCTCCCCCGGCATCACTGCTTCGTGCCCGTTCCGCCCCGGACTCATTGGCCCTTTTGATTAATTAGCGGGCAGACAACGCAAAGCGCTGCTCAAGTACATGCACAATCTCTTCGTCTTCCAGCCGCTGCTTTTCTACCCGATCCGCGGTAATGCTCTTGAGCGTATTGCCCAGCAGAATAAAGCGCCCCTCGGGCTGATGCTGTATAACCAGCAGCTTTTGTACAAAGACCGCGTCGGGGTGCGTGGAGTTAAGGAAATTGGCCGGAGCAAAATCAATCCATTCCTGAGGTGACAGGTCAAAACCGTATTGATTGGCCCAGCTTCCCTCAACTTTTGCCTGCAGCAGATAGTCGCCGTGCGCATCGCGGCTAAGCCGGAACGTATCGAAATCCTGAATAATGTCCGTATCAAGTTCATCCAGGGCCAGCGGCGCGCGAATACCGTAGCTCCCAAAGCCGAGGTCGCAAAGCCACTGACGGCCCTCGACTTCTGCGACGACCGCCATATGGGTTTTAGGCCGGCGCGCGGGATAGAACATGGGCCGCGCCGCGATAAACCGCCAGGCAATGCCCAGCGCTTCCAGCGCCATGGTAAACAGCCCGTTGAGTTCATAGCAGTAGCCGCCCCGTCTCAGCCGTAAGAGCTTGTTGGCAATATCATCGGGCTCCATCGACACGATTTTACCTGCCTGTACGTCCAGATTTTCGAAGGGGATGGCAAAGAGCTGGTGACGCATGAGCGCGTGTAGCGTTGCGGTATCCGCTGCCGCAGGCCCGCTATAGCCTATGCGGCGGAAGTAAAGTGAAAGGTCAAAACTGTCGCTGTGCATGTGATTTCCCCGACTGGTTGGTGTAGAACACACTATAGATGGCGCCCCGCTTCGCCTGTATAGTCAGATTTATCAAAAAGCAGACTATACAGATGACGATGTCCGAAATATCCCCGCCGACGCCCCACTACCGCCGTATAGCCGATATGCTGCGGCTGACGCTTGCTTCAGGCGCTTTACGGGCAGGAGATCGCATTATCTCCGCGCGTAAACTGGCCGAACGCGAGCAGGTCAGCCTCCCCACGGCCCTGGAAGCGCTGCGTTATCTTGAGGCGGAGGGTCTGATTATCGCGCGACCCCGTTCAGGCTATTTTGTCCGCCAGCCAGTCGCCTCCGGAAACGAACAGCGCGCTGCCCCTTTGCCCGGGCCGGTGCCGGTGACTATGTCCGCCATTGCCCGGTCGCTGTTCGGTAGCGCCGAAGCGCGTCTGGTACCGCTTGGTGCCGCGCTACCCGATCCCGCCTGGCTTCCCGTGGATGCACTACAGCGGGCGCTGCACACCGCCGGTCGTCGGCTTGATGCGCGCGGGCAGAGCTACAGCCTGCCCCCGGGAAGAGCGGACCTGCGCAGAAAGATTGCCGCACGCGCTGCGCAGTGGGGCGCTCTTTTTGGCGCGGATGACCTTATCATTACGGCAGGCGCTACCCAGGCGCTACGTCTGGCGCTCCGCGCGGTATGCCAGCCGGGCGATGCTGTCGCGATAGAGCAGCCCGCCTACTTCGGCACGCTTCTGCTGCTGGAAGATCTGGGTCTGAAGGCGTTACAGATCCCCACAGACCCGATTGAAGGCTTATTGTTGGCGCCCCTTGAAGAGGCTATCCAGCACCACCGCCCTGCGGCCGTGCTTGCCTCACCCACGGTGCAAAATCCGCTGGGTGCCAGCATGCCCGTGGCGCGCAAACAGGCGCTGGTGGCGCTGCTCGCCGGTAAGGGCATCCCGCTCATTGAGGACGATGTGTATGGCGATCTGGCCGGTGGCGCCCAGCGTCCGCCCGCGTGTAAAGCCTTCGACAGAGACGGAAATGTGATTTATTGCAGTTCGCTGTCGAAAACCCTGGCGCCGGGCTGGCGAGTTGGCTGGATTGCTGCCGGACGTTATCACTCCGCGGTATTGCAGGCCCGCATGGCCGGAGAATGGGCTGGCGCGCCGCTGATTGAAGCCGCGGCAAACGAGATCCTCGCCAGCGGCGATTACGACAGGCACCTGCGGCACCTGAAGCTGCGGATTGCGGAAGGTATGCGCGCCGTCATCACCCGAGTTGAAGCCTGCTTCCCACCGGGCACGCGCGTCGCGGCTCCGGAAGCCGGCTTTTTGATTTGGGTACAACTCCCCTCCAGGATAGATGCGCTGGAGGTACATCGTCGCGCACTCGCCCTGGGCATTGGCGTCAGTCCGGGGCCGCTGTTTTCCCCGGGCGCGGCGGAACTGCAAAACTACCTGCGCCTGAACGGTGCGAATGAACCCACCCCCGCGCTTTTGCATGCCGTGGAACAGCTCGGTATCGTATGCCACGAATTGGCCAGAGGACATTGACAGCGGCTATTGCCCGGGGCCGGCCAATGATTCATTCATCAGGCTGTAGACCTGCGGCGCTCGGGGCTTCCTGGCAAAAAGATGTCCTTTGGAGATAAAACCAGGATATGGTAACTTTATGATTGATTGAACAATTCTCAGTCTTAGCGCTAATTTGCCGCCACAGGAATGTAAATGATCGATGACATCCGTTACCTGATTGTTTTTGCGAAAATTGTAGAGGCAGGATCAATTTCAGGTGGTGCAGATGCTTTAGGACTGACTACCGCGACGGCAAGCACGCATCTCTCTAAGCTTGAGCGAAATCTTGGCAGCGCGTTGCTCTACAGAAATACCCGCAAGCTCTCCCTGACTCACGATGGCGCAAGTTTGCTCGAGACAGCAAATGCTATGCTCGAGCTCTATGAAAAGGGATTTATTGAATTTAAACAGCGTACCATTTCAACAACCAATAAACTGCATATCTCTCTCCCTGCCGTTTTTCAAAATAGTGTATTTACGCACCATCTTGCCGCTTTTATAAAAGAATATCCGGATGTTTTTCTGAATATTTCCTATAGCGATACGCGTAAAGATATCATTGCAGAAAGTATTGATGTGGCATTTCGCATTGGCGATCTGCCGGACAGCTCACTCAAAGCACGGCATCTTTTTGTGTTGCCGCGAAAAGTGGTGGCATCAAAGCAATTGTTACGCAATTACAAACCTGTCAACCACCCTGATGATTTAGCAAAAATGCCCTGGATTGGTCTGACTATGCGACAGAACAGCCGAGAGTTCAGACATACTAATGGAGAAGTGGCGATCATAAAGTACACCCCAACGGTTTACGTTGATAATGTCGAAGCGGCCTATGCGCTGGCAAAACAACAGGTAGGGTTAGTTGCTCCTCCAGTCTATCTCAGTAAAGAGGATATTCAGCGCGAAGAGATGCAGGAGGTACTCCCCGACTGGTCATTAGAACCACTGAAAGTTTATGCCATTTGGCCCTCCAATATCTCGACCAGCAGTATCGCCTATACCTTAATCAATAAAATTTACCACGCTTTTGAGCATCATATTTTAGATTAATTTACCAACAGGCGAACGACTTTACGCCTGGTGTTTATTGTCAGGCAGTTAAGCCGGCATCATTAAGCGAGAAGCCGATCATTGGAAAGAGAGCATATAGCACGCGGTCACGATCAGTAATACCCCCATCAGCACGTTAAAAACACGGATCCGCTGAGCATTATTTAGTAAAATTGACACGTTATTGCCAAGCACTGCCCATGCGGCTAAAGAGATGTAACATACTAAAAAGTAGATAATGATAAAGACCATCAGCATAGTTTGGGTTGCTGGTTCAGAAAATAGCGCCACCCCGGATGCACAGGCGATCCAGGCTTTAGGGTTGAGCCACTGGAGTAAAAAACCCTGAACGAAACCTGGGGTATCGTTTTTTTTCAGAGATAACTCAGGTGCGGATGCCGCTATCTTATAACCCACATATATAATAAATGCTGAACCGGCGATATTGAGATAGTTAAAGAAAAGTGGATACTTATCGATTACGGCGTAGAAGCCAAAACCGACGAGTATAAGTAATAAAGTAAATCCTGTGGTAGCACCTGAAATAAAGGGGAGCGTTTTTCTAAATCCATGGTTCGCCCCCGATGATATAATAACCATATTCACCGGACCTGGCGAAATTGACATCGTCAGAGCGAACATAAACATTGCCAAAATTAAACTCATTTTCTCTCCATACACTTATGAATGCATAATAAAACAGCGTCGTTTTTTTGTTGCTCGACGGTATTCTGTTATTGTTATAGGTTATAGAAAAAAACGGCTATGATTAAGTGGGTTTTCTTTAAGGGTGTATTAGATTTTTTACGTGATAATTTCAATATTGCTTCTCCTCTACAGGGGACGGCGCGTGAACAACCAGGGCGATTTTCGCCCTCTCTGTAGCCAGCCAGCTCATGATGGTGCCAATCGGGACGGACAACGTGTCGGTCGCCTCCAGCCAGGTAAATCCTTCAACATAGACTAAAAATACCGACTCACGCAGCGCTTCCGGCAAAGCGCTTACGTGCTGCATAATTTTCGTATTGCGCAGACGAGCCTCATCCTGTTGATCTGCGTCCGGCGCCAGTAAATCATCGCTTTCGACGCCCCCCGTCCCTGACGCACCCAGCGGGCGCGCACTTCTGAAATCCAGATGGAATGCAGAATTGTGAATAACCAGCGGTCTATACGTGTGCCAGGGTGAACCGCGCGCTTTTTTCAAGCGCGCGGACACAGGCAGAATGAACCAGTTCTTCGACAACCTCTCGGTTATGCGACAGAACCAGCCCATAGCGCCACAGGCGTGTCAGATGTGCAGCAAGATGCTGACGGACGCCGCTGGTCGTGATTTTTTATCCTCATACTCTTATTCAGGACTCAGGATGACCGTCGATCGCTGCCTGAAGATCCCGGTACTCCTCGCAGCTATGGCCGCACAGCGTGGCGATAGTTTTCAATTGTTCTTTTGCCAGGTCAGGACGGCCTTTCGCCAGCCATGCTTCACCCAGGTATTCACGTACTTTGGCATAGGTCGGATCGAGCGCGATTGAACGCTGATAGTAGCCAATGCCCTCATCGGTACGGCCCAGCTTACGCGTGGCATAGCCCCGGTAATTCCAGGCTTCCGCGGTATCGCCATTTTTCAGGGTGTTGAGCAGATCCAGGGCCGCCTGGTACTCCCCTTTTTTGGCCAGATGATAGGCATAACGCGTTTTGTCTTCATCGCTGAGCTGGCTAGTTTTTTCAGGTACGCACTGTTTTTTCGTGCTGTCATACACCTGACCGCTGGGGCAGTCCGGCGTTTTGCTATTGGTACTATTGTCACCTGCGGCCAAAACCGGCGTGGTCAGCAGAGCAAATACCACGGGCAGCAGCAGACGTTGATTAATGACGGAATGTAAAAACGACAACGTGTTCATAGTGAACTCCGGGTTAACGAAAAGAACGGTAGGACAGCATACGACGCGGTATGCTGTCCCGTAGCAGATAGTGAGGGAAAAGCGCGCAGCAAATATCACCGGCCCGCCGTT
This sequence comes from Klebsiella sp. OBRC7, assembly GCF_000293135.1. Taxonomy (NCBI): domain Bacteria; kingdom Pseudomonadati; phylum Pseudomonadota; class Gammaproteobacteria; order Enterobacterales; family Enterobacteriaceae; genus Klebsiella; species Klebsiella sp. OBRC7. The sequence goes on from NZ_ALNJ01000064.1 coordinate 99,650, forward strand.
TTTTTTTCAGGGGCGTTCCCCGCTCCAGCGGCTCCCGGATATGTGCGCTTGCAAACAGGAAAATGACATTGGCTGCGCTGACCCAATGCCGTGCCAGGGTAAAACTATCGTGGCACTGTTGTGTTAGCGGTTGCGTTGTTGCAGTCATAAATGATGACTCCACCAGTACGTTGATGATGAGTTAACGCCACAACCTTTTAATCTATTCGATAAAAAATACGTTTTTTCGTTTTTTATCGCCGGGCTCAGGTACGATCCTTCTTCGCGCCCTCGTATGAGTATATATCCCCGTTTATTCCTTCACATTTCTGGCGACGCAGCGAAGAGGAGTATCTGGTCGCCAAATATCAGTGATAGCCGGGAGCGGGTGTTGCTTTCCAGCGATTATTGCCCTAAGAGTAAAAGACCGAAGGTTATGAGGATAAACATTATGCTCCTGGAGACACTTAAAGGACTCGAATGTTCTCTTCATGGCGACAAGCGCAAAGAGCGGGAATGGCTTGAGCAGATACTTCATGAGGAATTTAGAGAAATAACGCGATCGGGTGTGCTAGTTGATCGTGCAGAAACAATAGAGGCACTTTCGACTGAAGAAAATGTTCCGCCCCTTCTCAGTCGCGATTTCAGACTTATCAGCGTTAGAGATAATTTCGCAATATTACATTACAGGACTTTTCATCAAGATGGCAGCTGTGCATCTCTTCGTTCCTCATGCTGGGAAATGTCAGAGAATGGCCTATGGAAAATGGTATTCCATCAGGGTACTCCGGCGTCAAATGGCAAGAAGCGGACACTATCGCTGGATAATGTCCAATAACCGGCTTCAAACGTCTTCCCAATCAACATTAAGCTACCTACACTTTCGCCCTGAGCCAGGCGAAGCATCTCGCTAAAGCAGATAACAAACGGTCGTCACGTTGGATAACGGATCTCAAATACGATGAAAGTGATATGGGTGAGGCACGCAGAAACCGAGTGGAATCATAGAGGGATTATTCAGGGGCATCGCGACAGCTTCGTGACCCACCGCGGTATGCAAGAAACAGCGGCGTTACTGACAGCGCTGACGAAAGAGGCATATCCGATAGAATGTGTTTACAGCTCCCCGCTTGGGCGCGCCTTGCACATGGGGCTGAAGCTGTCTGAAGGTCTTGGCTGCCCGTTACAAGTTGAAGAATCTCTTAAGGAACAGTCGTTTGGTTGCTTTGAAGGGATATCTTTCGATCACTTCAGGCGAGACCATCCGCGTGATGCAGATGCGTTGCTCGCCCTTGATGCAGCCTATTGTCCCCCGGAGGGAGAGTCGTTAGCCCAGGCGACTCGACGCGTGATAAATTTCTTACAACACCTGCAAAATACTAATGCACATCAGATCGTCGGTGTTGTTTCTCACGGGCATGTCAGTCAGGGCGTGCTGGCGTTACTTAAAGAGGGGACTCTCGATAACTTCTCTCGCTATGCTCACCCCAATGCGAGTTACTCTGTTTTCGATTTTACGGACGGCAAATGCGCCGCGCTCAGATGGGGGATAGCTACCCACCTCATTCAACTTCAACGGTAAACGCCCATTAAGACCCCGGGGGTCCTGTGTGCCCGATCGGGTATTAAATGCTGATACCTTTTTCATCAGTGCCCACGCCATGGCGTGAAGCGTCGGCTGGTCCCGCTCTCACTCACGCTTTTTTTACCTGGCGGGAAAAGCGCAGATTGCTTCAAAAAAATTACCGTATTTGGTATATTGTTGTTTATTGCTTACTCACCTCTGCGGTGCCAAAAAGAACAAGATTCACCGCTACCCAGGATAAGAAAATGTTAGATTACCGCTTCCCGACAGCTTTGCAGATGGTTCTTAGCGTAGCAATGGCGGAGCAGTTGGGTGAACGTTCGACGAGCGCGATTCTGGCCTACGGCCTGGAAGCGAACCCGAGCTTTATCCGCAAACTCATGGTTCCTCTCACGCGTGACGGCATTATTGTCTCAACGCTTGGCCGCAACGGCTCTATTCATCTTGGCCGCCCGGCGGAAGAGATCACCCTGCGCGATATCTACGTCTCCGTTATCGAAGATAAAAAACTGTGGGCGTCGCGCCCTGACGTCCCTGCTCGCTGCGTGGTCAGCGCGAACGCGTGCTGGTACTTCAAATCTATCGCCGATGAAGCGGAGCAGGCTTCGCTACAGGTACTGGCACGCCACACCGTGGCAAGCGCGCTGGAAGAAGTGAAAAAAGCCGATACCAGCGGGTGCGATCCGGTGCCTGAACTTATCGCCAAATATAAAGAAGCTCATTAATTTTCCTTGGGCGCAAAAAAACCGCCTTCACAGTGAAGGCGGTTTTTTGTTATCTGCCGCACCCTACGCCGGCGAAACGTCCTCTGCAGGTTTATCGCGCGTCACCAACTTACGCAGCGTCACGTAAAACACCGGGGTCAGGAACAGGCCAAACAGCGTCACCCCCAGCATCCCGGAGAACACCGTGATCCCGGTAACGCCACGCACTTCCGCGCCCGCGCCGTGACCGAGGATCAGCGGGATGGTCCCGGCAATAAAGGCGATAGAGGTCATCACAATCGGGCGTAAACGCAGGCGACACGCCTCCAGCGCCGCTTCCATGATCCCTTTCCCCTGAATTTCCAGCTCGCGGGCAAACTCCACGATCAGAATCGCGTTTTTACAGGCCAGACCCATCAGCACCACCAGCCCCACCTGTACGAACACGTTGTTATCGCCGCCGGTCAGCCAGACGCCAAACAGCGCGGAGAGCATCGTCATCGGCACGATAAGAATCACCGCCAGCGGCAGCGTCCAGCTTTCATACAGCGCCGCCAGCACCAGGAACGCCAGCAGCACCGCCACCGGGAAGACGATCAGCGCCGTATTGCCCTGCGTGGCCTGCTGGAAGCTCAGATCCGTCCATTCGATATTCATCCCGTTCGGCAATATCTGGCCGGACATCTTCTCCAGCTGCGTCATTGCCTGCGAGGAAGAGAGTACGCGCGGATCGGCATCGCCAATCAAATCCGCCGCCGGATAGCCATTGTAGCGAATCACCGGGTCCGGCCCGTAGGTAGTGCTGATATTCACCATACTGCCGATTGGCACCATTTCGCCCTGATTATTCCGCGTGCGCAAATTCGCAATATCCTCCACGCTTTCGCGGAACGGGCCGTCAGCCTGCGCCATCACGCGCCAGGTCCGCCCGAACTGGTTAAAATCATTGACGTAAGACGATCCCAGATAGGTTTGCAGCGTACCAAACAGATCGGTGAGCGACACGCCCTGCGCTTTCGCCTTATCACGATCGACCTGGACATCCAGCTGCGGCACGTTCGCCTGGTAGGTGGAGATCGGGAAGTGCATCCCCGGCGTCTGCATAATGGTACCGGACATCGCGTTCACCGCGCTTTGCAGCGCACCATAGCCAAGACCTGCCCGGTCCTGAATATAGAGCGAATAGCCGGAACCCTGGCCAAGTCCTAAAATCGGCGGAGGCAAAATAGAGAAGCCAAAGCCCTGCTGGATTTGCGCGATTTTCGCGTTGATCTCAGCGTTAATTTCCGCCGCCGAATGTTTACGCTGGTCAAACGGCTTCAGGCCAAAGAAGACCGTTCCGGTATTCGGCGTATTGGTGAACTGCAGCGCGTTAAGCCCCGGAAACGCGACCGCGTAATCCACGCCTTCGGTATTCATGCCGATTTCGCTCATTTTACGGATCACCGCATCGGTGCGGGCCAGCGAAGAGCCTTCCGGCATTTTCACGCCGCCGATTAAATACAGTTTATCCTGCGTCGGTATAAATCCGCCGGGTACCGCTTTAAACATGACGCCCGCCGCGCAGAGCAGCAGCACATAGACCACAAACACCGCCCCGCGTCGTCCGAGCGTTTTTCCCACCAGCCCCTGATAGCCGTTCGAGCTGCGGTGGAAAAAACGGTTAAACGGACGGAAAATCCAACCGAAAAGACGGTCGATAAGCCGGGTCGGGAAGTCTTTCGGCGCGCCGTGCGGTTTTAGCAGCAGCGCAGCCAGCGCCGGAGAGAGCGTCAGCGAGTTGATGGCGGAGATCACCGTGGAGATCGCGATCGTCACCGCAAACTGCTTGTAGAACTGGCCGGTTACGCCCGAGAGAAACGCCATCGGCACAAACACCGCGCACAGCACCAGCGCAATGGCGATAATCGGGCCGGACACCTCACGCATCGCCTGATGCGCTGCGGCAAGCGGAGCCAGCCCTTCCTCGATATTTCGCTCGACGTTTTCCACCACCACGATGGCATCATCCACCACGATGCCGATGGCCAGCACCAGCCCGAACAAGCTCAGGGTATTCAGCGAGAAGCCCAGCAGGTAGAGAATGCTGAAGGTACCCACAACCGAAACCGGCACCGCGATCAGCGGAATAATCGACGCGCGCCAGGTTTGCAGGAAAAGGATCACCACCAGCACCACCAGCACCACCGCTTCCAGCAGCGTTTGCACTACCGCGCGAATGGAATCGCGAACAAATACCGTCGGATCGTAAGGCGCCGCCCATTTCATATCCTGCGGGAAACGCTTCGACAGCTCGTCCATTTTGGCACGCACCGCGTTAGACAAATCGATGGCGTTCGCCCCCGGCGACTGGAAGATACCAATCCCGACCGCGTCTTTATTGTTCAGCTGGGAACGCAGCGCATAGCTGCCGGAGCCCATTTCGATACGCGCCACGTCGCGCAGGCGGACGACCGTACCGTCCTGCGTTGTTTTCAGGACAATATTGCCAAACTCTTCTTCGGTATGCAGGCGCCCCTGGGCGTTAATGGAGATCAGGAAGTCGCTCTCTTTCGGCAGCGGCTCGGCGCCAAGCTGCCCGGCGGAAACCTGGACGTTCTGCTCCTGCATCGCCGTGACCACATCCGACGCGGTCAACCCACGCGCCGCCACCTTGTTGGGATCGAGCCAGACGCGCATCGCGTATTCGCCCGAGCCAAAAATCTGAATTTGGCCGACGCCGGGCAGGCGCGCCAGTTCATCCTTCACCTTCAGCGTGGCGTAGTTACGCATATACAGGGAATCGTATTTACCGCCGGGCGAAAACAGATGCACCACCAGCGTCAGCGTCGGCGACTGCTTCTGGGTGGTGATCCCCAAACGCCGCACATCTTCCGGCAGACGCGCTTCGGCCTGCGATACCCGGTTTTGCACCTGAACCTGCGCCTGATCGGGATCGGTACCCGGACGGAACGTGACGGTGGTTACCAGTACGCCGTCAGAACCGGCGACGGATTTCATGTACATCATATTTTCTACGCCGTTGATCGCCTCTTCCAGCGGCGTCGCCACGGTCTCGGCAATCACTTTCGGGTTGGCGCCCGGATACTCCGCGCGCACCTGCACGCTGGGCGGTACGACGTCAGGATATTCGCTGACCGGCAGCAGCGGGATGGCGATTAATCCGGTGATAAAAATCAGAATCGACAGAACGGCGGCAAAAATCGGCCTGTCGATAAAAAAACGGGAAAAGTCCATGGGTTGGATTCTCAGGTCAAGGGATCAGTTGAGGGCGGTGCTGGCGGTCATGGCCACGGTTTTCGCGTTAACCGGCATGCCCGGCATAAACACTTTCTGTAAACCATCGACGATGACTCTGTCGCCAGGCTTCAGCCCCTGCTGCACGATGCGCAAACCGTCCGCCAGACGCCCCGGCGTAATATCACGACGCTGCGCTTTACCCTCTTTATCAACGACATAAACATATTTGCGATCCTGATCGGTCAACACTGCTTTGTCATCGATAAGCGTGGCGTTGAACTCCGCGCTGCCCGGCAGGCGGACGCGGGCAAAGAGTCCCGGCGTGAACTGACGCTGGGCGTTATCCAGCAGCGCGCGCATCCGGATCGTGCCGGTACTCGGCGTTAACTGATTATCAAGAAAATCCACTTTACCCTGATGGGGGTAGCCCTCTTCGCCAACAAGGCCAATCTCCACCGGCAGCGCCAGGTGATTGCTCGACGCGCCCTGCCCGCTGCGGGCGAGACTTTGATAGTGAAGGTAGGTCGACTCGTCCACGTCAAAGTAGACGTAAACCGTCTTTTGCGATACCAGCGTGGTCAGGACGCTGGCGCTGTCGCCGGCGGTGACCAGGTTACCGCTGGTGATCAACGCCCGGCTGGCGCGGCCATCGATAGGCGCGGTCACTTTGGTGAAATCCAGGTTAAGCTGCGCGGCGTCGACCGCCGCCTGCGCGGCGCGGATGTCGGCCTGCGCCTGGGTGGCCGCCGCACGGCGCTGCTCCCACTCTTCGCGGGAAACCAGATTGGTATTGACTAATTTATCGGTACGGTTAGCCTCGCTTCGCGCCAGGCTGGCCTGCGTTTTGGCTCGCGCCAGCGTCGCCTGCGCCTGTTCCAGCGCGGCGCGATAGGTTCTGTCATCGATAGTGAACAGTACCTCCCCCTTTTTCACCTCCTGGCCGTCGGCGTAATTCACTTTGTCAATGTAGCCGGAGACGCGGGGTCGCAGCTGGACGCTTTCCACCGCTTCAATCCGACCGTTAAAGCTGTCCCACTGACTAATGGATTTGACGACCACATCAGCGGCGCTGACGACGGGCGCCTGCGGCGCGGCGTTTTGTGCGACGCCCTCATCGCATCCAACGAGGAGCGCCGAGAGCAGCATCACGCCCGGCACAGTCAGATGAAAGTTACCCCAGTATTTTTGCAGGCTCATTATTTTTATTCCGGTATTGGTAGCCGCCGGGCAAGACGCAGCGGAAGACACCGCGCCACTTCCTTTGTCCGGTCTGGCTTAAGGCCATTTGTGTCGTTCATCGCCACAAAACTGTAACAGTTGCGAATACACTATCGCGGGGATTGTAGGAAGGCGCTAAATTTAGTGCAAGAATAATTGTTGCACTTTATGTGCTATTCCTGACGCCTAAAAATGGCGCGTTTCCGGCATGGATTTAAATGCAACAATAAAACTTGCAATTAGCGCAAAAACGGGCCACCTTTAAATGCAACAGATAAAGATGCTTTTTAGACGCTGCGTAGAGGTACATCAGATGAACACTGGCGCATTCATTCACGATTTACTCGACTGGATCGACAACAATCTTGATAGCCGTCTGGACATTGGCACCGTCGCCAGGCGAGCCGGCTATTCGAAATGGCATCTGCAGCGGCTATTTAAGGAGCATACCGGTTATCCTCTCGCCGAGTATATTCGCGCGCAAAAGCTACAAAAATCGGTCGAGCGCTTAGCCCACAGCGACGAACCGATTTTGAACGTGGCGATCGCCCTGGGCTTTGACTCCCAGCAGTCCTTCAACCGCAGCTTCAAGCGTCAGTTCGGCCAGGCCCCCGGCGCATGGCGCCGCAGCATCGGCAACCCGGATACGACGGGATTACTCCAGCCAACCCCGCCCTTCTCTGACTAAATTTTGCGCTCGCCGCGGCGCTGTGGCCGCGGCGGATATTAAGCGCTTCACTCCGCATCCAGCCTGCGCGCCGCTCAGGGATCCGCCGTTCTTCGACCGGCAAAGTAGTGCGCGGGGGTGCTCCCCATCGTTTTTCTGAACATGGTGATAAACGCGTTGACCGACTCATACCCCAGATTAGCCGCCACGTTTTGCACCGATACCCCGCTTGCCAGCTCCCGCAGGGCAATAATCAGATGCAGCTGCTGACGCCATCGCCCGAAGGTCAGACCGGTTTCGCGCAGCATCAGGCGCGCTAATGAGCGCTCGCTGAGCGCCAGCCGTTTCGCCCACACTTTAAAGGTGCTGCGATCCTCAGGGTGGCTGACCAGCGCATCCGCCATGGCGCGGATCTTAGGATGCGCCGAAACCGGCAGACTCAGCTTCTGCTGCGGCATGGTGGCCAGCTCATCGAGCGTCACTCTGGTCAGCCTGCCGACATGGCTCTCCGCGGCGTAATCGACGTCCGCATTAGTTAAGCGGTCAACTAACGCTTTAATCAGCGGCGAAATCGCCAGCGTGCAGCATTTCTCCGGCAGCGCGGCGGCGCCGGGTTCAATAAACAAATAGTTGAGATGCGCATTCCAGGTCGCTTTGGCGCTGTGCGGGATCCCGCCGGGGATCCACACCGCGCAGTCTGGCGGCACTATCCAGATATCGTTTTCCGCACGACAAATCACCGCCCCATAGAGGGCAACGATCAGTTGTCCCTTGCGGTGGGTATGAACCGGCACTTCTGCCGCGTAATCAACGAAATCAATATGCCGCGCGACGGCAGGGCTCGGCGTGCTATCGGGATCAAACAGGGTATGGGCAAGTCTTGATGGCATCTTATTGGCAACATTTAGGTATTTTTTGACAGAATAGAGTATTTAAGGAGGCGCGCAAAGCGGGAATAATTCCCGGCATGAGCACATTAACTTCCCATCACAGCCGTTTTTTACACGCGATAAGCCGTTGGTCAGGCCGCATAGCCTCTGCCGCGCTGCTGAGCGATGCCCATGCCCTGCTCTATTCGATCAGGAGTTTTACCGCCGCGATGCTCGCCTATTACCTCGCCCTGGCGATTGGCCTTGAACGGCCCTCGTGGGCCATCATCACCGTCTATATCGTGTCGCAAACCTCGGTGGGCGCCTCCCTGAGCAGGAGCCTCTATCGCCTGGCCGGTACCGTGGCCGGCGCGGGGGCCACGGTGTTGATTGTGCCCACGTTTGTGAATACGCCGATTTTATGCAGCGTGATGCTGACAGGCTGGATCACCTTCTGCCTCTATTTGTCACTACTTGAACGCACGCCCCGCGCCTATGCCTTTGTACTTGCCGGTTATACCGCAAGCCTGATTGGTTTTCCCGCCGTCGCCGATCCCGGCACGGTGTTTAACATTGCCCTTATCCGGGTACAGGAAATCGCGATCGGTATCGTCTGCGCCGCGCTGATTCACCGCTACATTTTACCTAGCCGGATATCAGGGCTGTTCAACAGCAAATTAGCCCAGACGCTGCACGCCGCGCGCCAGCGGATTGCCGACACCCTGGCAGGCAAGGCCGACACGCAGTCAGAGCCGCTGCATCTGGCGCTGGCGCTACAGTTTCTGCAGGGCATCAGCCACCATATCCCGTATGATTTTGCCCTTTCGGTTCCGGCCCGCCAGGCCAGGAAAGCGCTCCATGACAGGCTGGCACGGTTAGTGATTGTCAACGGCGAAGTACGCGATCGTTTGCAGGCGATCGCGCAAATGCCCGCCGCGATGCAGACTCTACTGAATGACGTTCAGGCCTGGCTGACCTGCGACGATACCGGCCAACGCAAAAACGCCGCAGAAGCGCTGCACCAGCGCAGCGCGCAGTTAGCGCAGCGGCTCGCGGCGCAGGCGCTGACCTTTGAAGATGCGCTGCGGGTAAATTTCTTACGCTACATCGCTGAGTTGATTACCCTCCTGCAACAGTGTGAGCGGCTTTCGGAGGCCATTCATCACGCCAGGCCTGCGTCAGCGCAGACGGAAGATCGTGCGGCGACAGGATACGTTTTCCATCGCGATCCCCTCAGCGCCGCCCGCACGGCGCTGGGCGCTTTGGTCATCATTCTGAGCGGCTGTCTGCTATGGATTTACTCTGCCTGGCCCGATGGCGGAACAGCGGTGTCGATTCTCGGGGTTTGCTGCACGCTGTTTGGCAGCTTCGACACTCCGGCCCCGCATATTGTGAAATACATTATCGGCTCTGTCTGGGGCGTAATAATAAGCCTGATCTATAGCTTCGCCCTGCTTCCCCCGATCGGCGATTTCCCCGTGCTGGTGGCAGTACTTGCCCCGGTCTATCTGCTTGCCGGATCGCTGCAGGCGCGGCCCCCCACCACCTTTATGGCGATGGGGATCACCCTGACGCTGCCTGTGCTCTGCGAGCTGGGCGCGCGCTACAGCGGGGACTTCGCCGACGCGGCCAACACCGCGATCGCCCTGTTTTTCGCGACCGGCTTTGCGGTTATCGGCATGAGTCTGCTGCAAACCGTACAGGCGGACGCGGCGATAAAGCGTCTGCTGAAACTGTGCCAACGCGATATTCGCCGCAGCGTGAGCGGCGTATTTAAAGGCGATGAAACGCACTGGACCAATCTGATGATCGACCGGGCCGCTCTGCTGCTGCCACGCTTGCCGCGCAGCGGGCAGTCCTCCGCCCGGGCGCTCGATCGCCTGGTGCACTTTCTGCGCGTAGGCCTCTGCGTGATGCGCCTGCGCCATTGCGAAACGCCCGCCGGCAGCGATATCCACGAGGTGCTTTCTCGTCTTACCCGCACAACGGAGACCGAAGCCTTACGCGAGCGCATTGCCGCCATGGCGGACCGCTGCTTGCCCGCGAGGGATGAACAATCATGCCAGTTTGTCGACCGACTGGTCGATCTGCACTGCGCGTTACGGACGCAGAACGGGGAACCCACCCATGATAAATGACATCAATATCGGGGGTGTTTTTATCCCCGGACTGCTGCTGACAGCGCTCATTGCCCTGGTCTGTACGCTGTTACTCGTACCGCTTTTCTCCTTCAGCAGGCTTTACCGCCGCTTGCCCTTACGCCCGCTGCTTGATGTTTCAATCTATATCGTGACCTTTTTCCTGCTTTTGCAGGGCCTGACCACACTGGGGTTATTCGCATGAAATCTTTATTCTCTTTGCTCGGCCGTTACGCGCTGACGTTAATCGCAGTAGCGGTGGCGGCTTTCGTGGCGTTTATTTTCTGGAAACAGTATGCGCAGACGCCATGGACGCGCGATGGCCGCGTGCGGGCAGATGTGGTGCAGATTGCGCCGGACGTTTCCGGGCCGGTGAGCAGCGTGGCGGTGCGGGATAATCAGTGGGTTAACCGTGGCGATGTACTTTACGCCATCGACCCGCGTTGGCTAAAACTGGCGGTGCTCAGCGCGCAGGCCGACGTCGAGGCAAAGCGTCATGAGATGGTGATGCGCCAGGATGCGGCCCGGCGACGCGCGCTCATCAAAGGAGTCATTTCCGGCGAGGACATCCAGCAAACAGGCAGCGCAGCGCGCGTCGCGGCGGCCAATTACCAGGGGGCGCAGGCTGCGCTGGAACTGGCGCAGCTGAACTTATCCCATGCGACTGTGCGCGCACCGGTTGCCGGCTACGTCACGCATCTTCGGCTTCGCCCCGGCGACTATGCCACGGCGGGAGAGACCAAGGTCGCCGTGGTCGATGCGCACAGTTTCTGGGTGGTGGGCTATTTTGAAGAGACTAAGCTGCGTCATATTCGCGTCGGCAGCACCGCACACATTTCTCTGATGGGGTTTGACCCGCTCATCACCGGGCACGTGGAGAGTATCGGCCGGGGGATCGATGATAGCAATGACGAGACGGGCGGGCTGGGGCTGCCGGATGTCAATCCCACCTTCAGCTGGGTGCGACTTGCGCAGCGAGTCCCCGTTCGTATCCAGTTAGATAAGATACCGGAAGGGATTGAACTGGTGGCGGGACTATCCGCCAGCGTTTCCATCCAGCCTGAAAAGCCATGAATAGCCCTGACGGCGGGCGTAGCGTAGGTTCAGGCTACGTGGCCCAGGCTATCCCCCCATAGTGGGCACGAGATTAAATGAGGAAACGACGCGTCCTGCAAAAATATCTGGCCCGAATATACCGAACTCGATATTCTGTAATGCTTTGTATTTTTTGTGAACAGGAAAAAGTATGCTTAGTACGTTACCCGATTTACACAGAAGTTTTGCAGAGCAACTCAAGCTTAACGTTCAGTCTGACGCCCGGATGCACTCCCTGCTCGCGGGCGGGTCGCTTATTCATGGCGGATTTGATAAATACTCCGATTTAGATTTTGTCGTTGTGGTAGACCCTCTCTACTACGATGAAATCATGGCGCAGCCTGTGGCGTTCGCCGAAACAGCAGGCAACCTGCTGCATGCGTTCACCGGGGAGCATGTCGGAGAGCCTCGCCTGCTGATATGCCTGTATGGCCCTGAACTCCTCCATGTCGATCTGAAATTTGTCACCCTGGACATGCTCACTCAACGCGTTGAGGAGCCGGTAGTGTTATTTTCTCGCGATCGGCATGCCCTGGAGCGACATCTGGCACAATGTCGTGCCCACTGGCCTGACATGACGCCGGAGTGGTTTGAGTCCCGAGCCTGGATCTGGCTTCATTATGCGGTGGTTAAACTGGGAAGGGGCGAACTTTTCGAAGCGATGGGTATGCTGTCATTCTTCCGGGAGCAAGTGCTGGGACCGATGCTGTACCGCCGCGCCAATCTACCGCAGCGCGGGGTTCGCCGCATTGAATGCCATAATATCGATTCTGAGGGCCTGCTGAACTCCACGCTGGCCACACACGATCGTGAGTCCGTCAGCATCGCCATCAGAAAGGCGGTTGACGCTTATAGCAATCTGCGCGCTGATGCGCTGCCTGAAAATATCGCGGACGATACGGCACGACGGGCGCTCCTTGCCATGCTGAAAGCGTATTCTGAACGAGTTTAAACGATACTTCCGGCCGCTTACATGGCCGGAATGTAAAACTATCGAGGGAGATGCCGCCAAGACTCAAATCCCAGGCCAAACACCGCTATCCGGGAAACCACTCGCGACCAATGGAACTCTCGTCAGAGAGTCTGATACAAATCATTGAAGACCGGCTTATCGTTCAAAGCAGCCCATCAACATCTGGGCGCTAAAATTTTAACTTGATGTGCAATATTTCCCGTTTTTCAGGCGGCCCTTCATGAGTCTGTAAACCCCAGGGGTGTTCATCTGAATGGATAAATAGAGTATCCAGGCATTGCGGGCGCGTGATAAATTGCTGCCTGTTGATGCAGCTATGATATATCAGGCCGGCGACAGCATCGTCATGTCCTTACCGCGATCGCAACTGGGCGGGCATTTATTCATATGAGAAAACCACACTCGGGGAGGGTCGCAATAATGGCTGATTCAGGACACGATAAACCTGCTGCGTTGTCATTAAATATCGGTAATAAAATAAGACGACTGCGGCAGTCACGGGGGGTTTCGTTAAATGACCTGTCTAAATTGTCAGGGGTTTCAAAGGGGGCATTATCCAAACTGGAGTCAGGATCCTCCAGCCCCCGTGTCGATACGTTGGACGCTATCGCCACAGCATTACGTTTACCGGTTGGCGATTTACTGAGCGGCGGCAGCAGGATATATCCCTGTTTTGATAAATATCGTCCCGCGCCGGGCGAATATTCGCAAATGATGAAATTCCGCATCGGCCCCGGCAATACCTCCGAGATATGGTTGCTGCAAATGGAGCCGCAGGTCACCATCCACAGTCCCGGGCATTCAGACGGGTCGCATGAACATATACTGGTTCACAGCGGCACCCTGCATCTGCGCTTTAGTCAGTACGAAGTCATCACATTAGAAGCCGGGGATTTTTACGCTTTCTCCGCGCAGGTTGCGCACACATACAGCTCAAAGGAGACGGCGATTAGCGCAACGGTGGTGATGAGTCACCTCGAGCCAGGTTAACTCCTCCATGCGATTATCTGGCCAGGAGCCCTCTGATAAAATGCCGAAGAGCGGGCATGTGTTCACTTAAAGAAACAAAAACGCTCTCCCTAAAGCCAGGCGGGAAATTCTTTTATAAATAAAATGAAGTAAATTCAGCCGATTGATTTTGTAGTGATAAATTATTTCGCCCGTAACCGGGAAACCCATTGTTCTGCATGCGGGCTGACGGTATTGTTATTTCGAACAACAGCACCGGCTTTCCTACGCTCTATTTTGCCGCAATGCGAAGCAGTTGTTAGTGCCAGAAAGCTGGCCATGTTACGACCAACTTACCTTTGGTCTGCCGGAGTTTTTTTAGCAATGAATATCGACCTTCCGGTGGCGCGCCGCGCTCCCATTGCCGGTTCTTTTTTTATGCCAAATAAATCCATCTGGATTATATATGTGACGGAGACGATGAGTGCGTAAAGTTAATTTAAAAGAAAGTTTTGCTCTGTTCAGCGAATGCTGGAGCCCCAAAATTGTCGGCGAAATTAATAACGAGTATGTCAAACTGGCTAAATTAGCCGGAAAGTTTGACTGGCATCATCATGAGCATGAGGACGAGCTTTTTCTTGTTATCAGCGGCCGCTTGCGAATGGGGTTAAGAACGGGCGATATCGTGCTTGAAGCGGGTGAGTTTATCATTGTGCCGAAAGGAACCGAGCATTGTCCTGAAGCGTTAACTGAAGAGTGCTGCGTCGTTTTACTTGAGCCAAAAACGATCCTGAATACGGGCAATATCGTCAATGAACGTACGGTACATGAGCTGGATAGACTATAGTCGCGCCTCCTGACGTCTCAGAACGTTATCAACGAAGTGATTTCCTTCCCCGTCAGGTTTGGCGGGGCGTGAGGATCTGTTTTATCAGGAGTCAGTCACCATTACTCCCCCTACCGCCGCGAGTTTCGGTGGCGGCAATCATTGTTGGCTGAACTGACTTCATTATTTGCTAACCTTCATTTATTACTTATTCATTAATAATCAGGGAGGGGAAAGATCATAGAGCAGCTTTTCCCTATATGGTAGGTGTTAGCAGACCAGGGCGTTGCTCAGTCTGGCTGCGAAGTACCATCAACAACATTTGCTGAATTGAAAGTCGCTGCGGTGTTTTCATTAACAGCGGTTTCGTTAGAATGGCCGGAGTGAAAATGAGAGAACTGGAGTGAAAATGTTTGCTGATTTTGGTGTCGTGAATTTCTGGACATACCTGCTTGGTGCGACGCTGATAGTCCTTGCGCCCGGCCCTGAAACCATGTTCGTGATTAAAACGAGCATCACCAGCGGCATCAAGCGGGGCTTTGCGGCAATATTTTCTATTCTCCTGAGCGACGTTATTCTTGTTCTGCTGGCATGGTGTGGGCTGGCCGCGGTCATAAGCTCAACGCCTGCCTTATTTAACGCTATCAAATACGCAGGCGCTGCTTATCTTTTCTGGCTTGGTGTCCAGACGATACGCACAGTACTTAAGCCAGCCATCGAAACCATTGAGGAAAAGAAGTCCTCTGCAGAGGCTGGGGGGATCATCGGACGCGGAATGCTGGTGACCCTACTGAATCCAAAGACGCTACTGTTCTATATCTCTTTCTTCGCGCAGTTCATCAATGCTCAGGCTGACCACTCCTGGGCGGCGTTTATCATTCTTGCTGTGGTGATGTTCGCCATAACTCTTGTATATTTCGGCTTTCTCGTCTTCTGCGGCGCTTATCTGCTTAGCCGTATAAAAGGTAACCGTAGACTCTCTGCCATCGGAAACGCGCTGGTTGGGGTGTTCTTCGTTGGATTTGCAGCACGGCTCGCAAGCGCAACCTCATAACGGAATAGCTAAACCGCCGTGAGGGGTTATTTTATGTTTTTTCGCAGGGAGTAAGTCCCCCCTAAAATCAACGGCATAAATACAAGCTGTATACGGAGCTCTTGATGGTCACTACACATGTTTTTATCGCGGTCAGTCTTGATGGTTATATCGCCCGACAGGATGGCGATATCGACTGGCTGTTGCAACGCGATGACCCGACAGAAGATCATGGCTATGCCGCATTCATCGCGGACAAAGATTGGATCGTTATGGGCCGGGGGAGCTATGAGAAGGCGCTGACTTTTGACCAATGGCCTTACGATCGACCCGTACTGGTTCTCTCCCGACAGCTAACCGATACCGCCATTCCCGAGGCGCTGAAGGGCAAAGTGCAGCTCTCAAGCCGCACGCCGGGGGAAGTGCTTGCTGACCTGGCGGCGCAAAACGCGCATCGCGTCTATCTGGATGGCGGGCAGGTAATACAGTCGTTCCTGCGCGAAGGTCTGGTCGCCGATATCGTTATCACGACCGTTCCTGTCCTGCTCGGTTCGGGAAAACCATTGTTCGGATCCCTGACCAGGGATATCGATTTGACGCTGTTATCAAGCCGCAGCTTCCCTTCGGGACTGGTGCAGTCGCACTATCGGCTGACGTCATAAACGGCATATAAACCTGACGGCAGTCTACGCTAAAGCACCAGTACCGCCCTGCCAGCGGTACTGAATGTTACTGATATAATCACAAAATAGATAAAAGAGGTGACGTATGGGGACTGACAAAATAGCTACCCTGTTTCGATACAAACGCTGGATCGATATTGAAACGCTACAAGCGATTGGAAGAATTGATGCGTCTGCGAATGCGGAAAAACGCCATCTGACGCTCAGATTAATGAATCACATACATGTGGTTGATATGATCTTCCGCGCTAACATTACCGGCCAGAAGCACTCCTACACCGCACTGAACACGCCAGAGACGCCCTCTGCCGATGAGCTTCTGAGAACGATGACTGAATGTACAGACTGGTATATTCAACACGTCAATGCTATGTCACCCGTTGACCTTGCTGAAACCATTAAATTCCAGTTCGTCGATGGCGGACCTGGCGAGATGAAAGCGGTCGATATGCTCAATCATGTGCTGTTTCACGGAACATATCATCGCGGCGCTGTAGGTTGGCTACTTTCAGAAAGTGGTGTAACCCCACCCAAGGACGTACTGACCGTCTTCCTAAGAGATCATAACCACGAGTAACCGAGTCATATCAATTTCCCCTTAGCCCTTGAAGCAAAAAATTAAGTGCATAAGCAATTATCAAGAAGCTTCAATCCCCTCAGTCAGTGAGTGAAAACCTTTCGCCGCAAGATGGGCGGGTCCTTGCCCGCCCTGCCGCCGCTACCGCGGCCAGACCTGCGGAAACTCATCGGCGACAAGCGGCTCTCCGTCGCGAAGCTTAAGCCCCGGAAACGGCGGCGAGGTCACGCCGCCGCGGTCGGCGAATGTCGCATCATCCCCGACCCAACGGGCGGAAAATACCCGCCGCGCCCGGGCGGTTGAATTGCCCTTTGCCCCATGCAGCGTGCGGAAATGAAAAGCGACCGCATCGCCCGGCTCCAGCGCCCAGCTGACGATATCGTAATCCTCCTGATGGGCATCGATATCCGGCAGCTCTTTAAAGCGCGAATGGGAATAGAGCTTTGAACCGTTAAACCGCGTTGGGCTGAACTCATCGTCCCAGCGATGGGAACCGCGAATACAGCGCAGCGAAATCGCCTCCGCTACCGGATCGAGCGGGATCCACAGGCTGACATTCTGCCGCCCCTCCACGCAGTAATAGGGCTGATCGTGGTGCCATGGCGTTACCGTACTGCCGCCGGGCTGTTTCACCAGCGTGTGCTCGTGGAAAAACTTCGCCGTCTGCGACCCCATCAGCGCCGCGGCGATCTCCGCCGCCGGCGACTGAAAAACAAAATCGCGAAATTCCGGGATTCGTTGCCAGTTGCAATAGTCCTGAAAAAACGGCGCCGAACCGTCCTCGGGGATCACCGTTCGCGCGTGACCATACTCGCTGGGGTTCGCCATCAGCGCGGCGACGCCGCGCGACAGGCTCTCGATCCACGGCGTGAACACGCCTTTAAGTAGCACGACGCCGTCGGCCTGCCAGCGGTCGACGGTCTGTTGATCAATAAGCGGGGAGTTCGGGTTTTGCATAGTCGCCATCCTGTGTTGATAAATCAGCGAAGAGAATCGGAGGGATCGGCGCGCATCCAGGCGCAAAGGTTTTCCAGCATCGCCATACAGCGTTCGGTCTGGGGGATGCTGATATATTCGTCCGCCTTGTGGCCCTGAGTCATGCTGCCCGGCCCGCAGATCAGCGTCGCAACGCCCGCCTCATCAAACAGGCCGCCTTCGGTACCGTAGGCGACGGTGGTGAAATCATCGCTGCCGCACCACTGCGCCAGCCAGCGGGCGAACTCTGACTGCGGGTCGCTCAGCAGCCCCGGATAGTGGCTCAGCGTCTGGAAATGAATATCGCTGCGCTGCGCCACCTTGCGCATCGCCGGAAGCAGCTGCTCGCGGGCATAATCGCCCAGGGCGTCGGTCACGGCCTGCGGGCGCGTGCCGGGTAAATAGCGAATTTCAAAGTCGAACCAGCAGGATTGCGGAACGATATTCAGCGCCGCTCCGCCGTGAATCGTCCCCACCTGCAGCGTGCCCGAGGGCGGCGAAAACCGGCTATCCTGCTGCTGCGCAAGGCTTTCACCCAGCGCGTCCAGCCGGGAAATCAGCCTGGCCGCGTAGCTGATCGCGTTAACCCCTTCCGGGGCGTAGGCCGAGTGGCAGGCGTGCCCTTCCACGCGGCAGCGCACCGCGAGCTTGCCTTTATGGCCGTAGACCGGGCGCATGTCGGTCGGCTCGCCGATAATGCACAGCGCCGGTTTCCCGGCGGAGGCGCGGAGAAAATCCACCAGGCTGCGTACGCCCAGGCAGCCAACCTCCTCATCATAAGAGAACCCCAGATGCAGCGGCATCCGCAGCGGCGCGGCCAGAAACGCCTCCAGCGACGCCAGCACGCAGGCGATAAACCCTTTCATATCCGCGCTGCCGCGACCGTAGTAGCGCCCGTCGCGTTCGGTAAGGGCGAACGGCGGCACCGTCCACGCCTGGCCATCCACCGGCACCACGTCGGTATGGCCGGAGAGCATCACCCCGCCGGGGCCGGTTGGCCCAAGGCGGGCATAGAGGTTTGCCTTGCGCCCTTCGTCGTCATAAAACAGCTGCGACGTCACGCCGCGCGCGCGCAGAAAGTCGCCGATCCAGGCAATCAGCGCCAGATTCGACTCGCGGCTGGTGGTATCAAACGCCAGCAGCGCGCCGAGGATCTCACGCACGCGGTTATTCATCGCCCGGCACCCCGTAGGTCGGCGCTTCGCGCGGGTCAAGCGCGCGGGTGATGTACGCTTCCATCTGCGGCTCGTAGGCCAGCCACAGCGCTTCCAGCGCCGCTACCGGGCGTTCTTCCGCCCAGTCGACGCGTAAATCCACCACCGGCCAGGCGTAATCCTCCACGACTTTAAGCGCCGCCGAGTGCTCCGGCCCGGCTTCGCCGCCCGCATCGATACCCGCCTGCAGAGCCGCAATCAGGCGGCTGGCCAGTTCGCCGCTGGTGGCTTCAAACGCCGCCGTCATGGCGGTAATCACCTGCGGGCTGGCCAGCATATTCCCCGCCGCCACGCAGTTCTCGCCCTGCGCCAGCTGCCAGATGCCGAGCGTATGTTCGCCGCTGAACACGGCGCTCTCGCCGCTGGCGTCGATGACCGCCACCTGGCGATAATCGCTAAACCGGTCTTCGCCCAGCGCCTGCGTCAGGGCCTGCTGCGGCGTGAGCCCCGCTTCCAGCCCGGCAAGAATCTGCGGTCCGAGCGCGGGCAGCGTGATGTTCTGGCTGGATACCGCGCCAACGCCCGCCAGCAGCCACGGGCAGCGGGCGCCAACGGCAATGCTGGATGAGCTAATCGCAATGCCCAGTTGACCCGACTCCGGGCACAGGGCGGAAATAGAAAGGGTCATGGTGCCTCCTGCGCATGCCAGTCGTCAGGGATCACCGCCGTGACGTCAATTTCCATCAGCCACTGCGGCTGCGCGAGAGCCGACACCACCACGCCGGTCGAAATGGGAAACACGCCTTTGAGCCATTTCCCCACCTCCTGGTAAACCGGTTCGCGGTAGCGCGGGTCGATCAGATAGGTCGTCGTTTTCACGATATGCGTCAGATCGCTGCCGGCCTCTTCCAGCAGCTGTTTAACGTTCTTCATCGCCTGTTCCGCCTGGGCACGCGGGTCGCCCAGCCCAATCAGATTGCCGTCAAAATCGGTACCCACCTGGCCGCGAACGTACACGGTGTTTCCCGCGCGCACCGCCTGGCACAGATCGTTATTGAGCGTCTGATTGGGATAGGTTTCTTTGGTGTTAAACATCCGAATACGGGTATGGGTTGGCATAGGTTACGTCCTCAAATCAGGCATTAGCAGGAAGGTTGATAGCGTTGATACTGGCGCTGAATGGCAATCTGGTCGGCGATATATTTCGCATCGTGCCAGACACCCCAGATAAAGGTTGAGCCACGGCGGGAGAGCCACGGCAGACCGAGGAAATAGACGCCCGGTTCGCTGGAAACGCCGCGGTGGTGCTGCGGGCGCTGCTGTTCATTAAAGGCGTTGACCTTCAGCCAGCGGTAATCAGTGGTATAGCCGGTAGCCCAGATAATGCAGCTCACCCCCGCGGCTGCCAGGTCGAGCTCGGTGAGGGGCTGGGTCAGGCAATCGGGGTCGGGCAGGAAAAAGCGCGCTTCCGGCTCTTCCGGCAGCGACAGCCCGTTGCGGGCGATATACTCATCCGCGGCGTCGAGCAGCGCCAGATAAGAGGCGTCGCCGAGACGAATGTTGTCCGCCAGATCGGCACGGAATACGGCTTTGCCCTCGGTAAAACCGTGCGTCTGTCCGACCAGGGTAATTCCCTGGTGCGCCAGCTGGCGAAAATCAACGGTATGACCGCCGCGCGCGCCGCTGACCGCAATCGTCACGTGCTCTTTGCCGGGCTGATTGGCCGCCGCATCCCACAGCCCTAACACCCCCAGCCACCAGCAAAAATCGCGCTGGCGGTAGCGGCGCGGCGGGCGATCGTGCGCGCCGACGGAGAGCCACACCGCGCGCCCCGCCCGGCGGAGCTCATCGGCGATTTGTACGCCGGACGACCCCGCGCCAACCACCAGCACACCGCCTTCCGGAAGCTGCTGCGGGTTGAAATAGTGCGCGGAATGAATCTGCTGTACAGCGCTATCCTGCGGCGCGACGGCCGGTATCACCGGGCGCTGGAACGGCCCGGTGGCGGCGACGATACGCTGCGCCTCAATCACGCCCAGTGACGTTTCCACGCGAAACCCCGGACGGCCGTTTAAACGCTCGGCGCTAAAGACCTCAACGCCGGTTTTGATCGGTGCATTAAAGGTTTTGGCATACGCGGCGAAGTAGTCGGCGATCTGCTCTTTGGCGACAAAGCTGTCGGCGTCGCAGTCGGGGAAGGTCATGCCGGGAAACCGATCGTGCCAGGCCGGGCCGTTGGCCACCAGCGAATCCCAGCGGCCGCTGCGCCAGGCCTCAGCGATGCGCTTTTTTTCCAGCACCAAATGCGGAATGCCGTGATGCGTCAGATGCTCGCTCATGGCAACACCCGCCTGCCCCGCGCCTACCACCAGGGTATCGATCTCTGTAATCTGCTCTGTCATATCTGTGTCCTTCAAGCACGGTTGTCCGGCTTATCCGCCGGGATTGACAGAACTCAGGTTAAGTAAGTGTGATGAAATGGTAAATTATTATAAAACGATCGTCTGAATAGAAATTTACGAGGCTGAATGACGCGACAAGAAAATAACGCTTGCGGCCGTGTTAATTAAATTACGCGTGCTGATGCGGCGTTAATTCTATGCTGCGGCAATAATCCATAAATAGCTGCGTCGGACGCGTGGGTTCATTATTGGCAAGATGCGCCATAATTAATGTTGACGCAGGCATTTCGTCGGCAATATCCAGCTGCACCAGCTTTTCACCGTCATAGGTCATATCGCACAGCGGACGGGTAACCAGTACCGAAAAGCCTAATCCCTGCCCGACCATACAGCGCACCATTTCTATGGACGGCGAACTGTAGGCCACTTCCGGGTGATAACCTTTCTCTTTAAATATCGAGACAAAATAGTTTTTGCTGGGGACCGCATCGAGCAAAATCATCGGTTCCCGGCTTAATTCCTGGAGCGTGACGCATTTTTTCTGCGCCAGCGGATGAGAAGCGGGCAGCAAAGCATAGGGTTTATGCGGGGCGTTCAGCAGCTCTTTATGAATGGAGTGACCCAGCTCCAGGTCGTAGACCAGCGCCAGATCGAAGCGCCCGCGATGCAGGCCGTGCATCAGCTCATGTTGCTCACCGTCGTAGAGCTGGAGAGTGATCTCGGGATACATTTTTTTAAATCCCGCCACCAGTTTTGGCATATACAGCGGCGCGACGGATTCAAAGCAGCCGACGGAAATAGTCCCGGATACCAGCTCTTTATCCGCCCGCGAGTTCTGTTCAAATTCATACGACAGCCGCAGCAGCTCTTTGGCTTTATCGTAGAAGCGCCGCCCGCTTGAGGTCAGGGATACGCCCTGCGCGTGGTGGCGAATAAACAGCTGCTGGTCGAAGGTGCTTTCCAGGTTTTTGATGGCAATGGAGATCGACGGCTGGGCAATATGCAGCTGGCGGGAAGCCTCGGCGATACTCTCCGTTTCCACCACCGTCACGAAATACTTAAGCTGTTTAAGGGTAAATCGGTTCATGGCGTCACCATTGATAAAATATTGTCTTATTACGAACGGGCTTAGTTTTACGATAAGCAGACTGCAAGCATCGTGCCATGCCGTTTACGCTTTACCTCGTCGGCAAATAGCCGCCGTTTCTATTTATAACCCGCCCTCTTTTTTTGCCTGATTTCGCGTATTGCACCATAAAGCATCGCCCTGCACCTTATTCGCCCGCGGCGCGCCCCAATATTGCACAAATTGTCATTTCACGAAAAATCAGGTTTAAAAATAAGGGTGATTGTTTTTAAGTTGTTTCAATGCTGTTTCTCATTAATTGCGTTAAATTCCCTGAGGTTAATATAGCTGTATAGTTTTTTTAAACTTAAAGGCCAAAAATTTACTAATTGCCACCGGTCGAAGAGTGCCAGCATAGTGTCATGGCAAGATGAACGCCGGCGGCTCCCCATTTTAGTACAGGGGAATCGCCTTAATTTCCGTTAATTATGGCGAGTGAAATAGCCCATGACGTTTAACTGGAACTATATGTTAAGCCTGCTCAGCGATGTCGATTTCTGGCAGGCCACCTGGACCGTCATCAAATTAAGTTTGCTGACCTGGGCTTTCAGTATTGTGCTGGGGTTTATTCTGGCGCTGGCCAAACAGTCGCCGCGCAAGCTGTTTAACGCGCCTGCCCGCCTCTATATCTGGCTGTTTCGCAGCATGCCGCTGCTGGTGCTGCTGATTTTTGTCTACAACATGCCGCAGGCGCTGCCCGCCTTCGCGCCGGTGCTGAACGACCCGTTCTGGGCCGGACTGCTGGCGATGGTGCTGAGCGAAGCCGCCTATATTGCTGAAATTCATCGCGGCGGACTGCTGTCGATTCCGAAAGGACAGAGCGAAGCCGCCCGCGCGCTCGGGCTGCGCTATGCCGGCACCCAGTGGCGTGTGGTGATCCCGCAGGCGCTGCGCGTCGCCCTGCCGGCGCTGGCTAATGAGTATATCGCCATCGTCAAGCTCAGCTCGCTGGTGTCGGTTATCTCCCTGACCGAGATCTTAATGGTCGGCCAGCGGCTCTATTCGCAGAATTTCCTCGTCATGGAGACCATGGCGGCGGTGGCGTTTTACTACATCCTGATCGTCACGGTGTTTGATTTCCTGCTTAAGCGCCTCGAGACCTGGCTCGACGTCACCCAGCGTAAAACCACGCGCCCGGTGGATGAAGAAATGCAGCAGCTGGCCACCGCGCGGCGTCCGGCAATGGCCCGCAGCGTTAGCGTCGCGCAGGAGCCGGCGCTACAGGCATCAAAGCTGCATAAAGCCTATAACAATGTCGAAGTGCTGGGCGCCGTCAGCCTGCAAATTCAGCCCGGCGAAGTGGTCTCCGTCATCGGCCCGTCCGGCTCCGGTAAAACCACGCTGATCCGCCTGCTGAACGGCCTTGAGCAGATTGATAACGGCGAGATCAAAATCAACGGCCAGCCTTTTATTCACCTTGACCGCCAGGGGCAGCAGAAGCCGCGTTTTATGGAGAACAGCGAGCATCGCCAGAATATCGGCATGGTCTTCCAGAGCTTCAACCTGTTCCCCCACCTGACCGTACTCGGCAACCTGCTGCTGGCGCCGCGCTATCACCATCTGGCCAGCGAAGGCGAGCTGAAGCAGCACGCCTGCGAACTGCTGCATAAAGTCGGCATGCTGGAACACGCGTGGAAATATCCGCATCAGCTTTCCGGCGGCCAGCAGCAGCGGGTAGCGATTGCCCGCGCCCTGATGATGCGCCCACAAATTATGCTGTTCGATGAGCCCACCTCGGCGCTGGATCCGGAAAAAGTTAACGAGGTTCTGCAGGTTATCGAATCGCTGGCCCATGAAGGCATCACCATGGTGATCGTCACCCATGAAATGAACTTCGCCTTTAAGGTTTCCGATCGAATTGTGTTTATGGAAAAAGGACGCGTGGTCTGCGACGACACGCCTCAGGCAATGCGCGACGGCCAGCATCCGCGCGTGGACGCCTTCCTGAAAGATGTCTCTTTGGCTTAACGCCTCCGTTCCCGAAAGGAGAAAAATATGATCGCGCAGTGGCAAATCGAACAGTTTCATCAGCAGGGTTTTCTGGTTGTCGAAGAGGTGCTTTCCGCCGAGGAAGTCGCGCTGCTGCAGGCCGATTTCGACGCCTGGGTCGAAGAGAGCCGACAGCATAGCGAAGTTTGGGGCGAAACCCTGGATGGTCGGCCGCGTTTCGACCTCGAAAGCGACCACGCGCCCCATCATCCCTCGCTGCGCCGGGTGAGTTCCCCCACGGAGATTTCCGCCGCCTACCGCCACGCCGCGCTTGATTCGAGAATGGCGGCGATTGCCGGTCAGCTGATCGGCGGCAGCGGGACCCGCTTCCATCACAGCAAAATCAACTCCAAGCTGCCGCACACCGCCACGCAGGTAAAGTGGCACCAGGATTTTCTGTTTACCCCCCACAGCAACGACGACATCATCACCGCCCTGCTGATGGTCAGCGAAGTGACGCCGGAGAACGGCCCGCTCAACGTGGTGCCGGGAAGCCATCGGGGGCCGCTGTGGTCCCACTGGCAAAACGATCGTTTTACCGGCGCCGTGGATCGGGAGGTTGAAGCAACCCACTGCCAGCAGCCGCAGGCCTGTTTCGGCCCGGCGGGATCGGTGTGCTTTATGCATACTCGTCTGCTCCACGCCTCCAGCCCCAATGAAACCGATCTGCCGCGGACGCTGTTTATCAGCGTCTACGCGGCGGAAGATGCCCTGCCTTACGGCGAAAATCCGCTGCCCAGCGCGCACGCCGGTCAGATGGTTGCCGGGGAAGAGAGCGGCCGGGTGCGCAGTACCGTGAATCATTTACGCCTGCCGCAAAAACCGCGCGGCGCATCCTTTTTCGTCCAGCAGGCCGGTACCGATCGCGCCAGCATGTAATTTGCCCACTCTCTGGAGGTTGTATGAAACGTTTTAAAGCTTTCCGCCCTGCTGCCCTGCTCCTTTGCACCGCCGGCGCCCTGTCGTCCTTTAGCGCCCAGGCCTTCCAGCAGCCGGGGAAAATCACCGCCGGTTCTGATATGACCTTTTTTCCGTATGAATATATGGAAAACAACAAGCCCGCCGGGTTCGATATCGAGTTTCTTGCCGGGCTGGCGAAAACCATGGGCCGCGAGGCGGTGAATATTGATACCCGGTTTCCGAATTTGATTCCGGGCTTGCAGGGCGGACGCTTCGATATCACCAACTCGTCGATGTACATCACCGCCGAGCGTCTGAAGGTTATCGATATGGTGCCCTATCTGAAAAGCGGCGAAGCGATCCTCGCGCTGAAAGGCAGCGACTATCAGCCGAAAACGCCGGAAGCGTTTTGCGGTCATAAAATTGGCTCTATGGGCGCGACCTCTTGGCTGGCGCAGTTGCAAAAGCTCTCCGCCGACTACTGCGTGAAAAAGGGCCTGAAGCCAATAGCGCTTAGCGAATACACCACCGACCCGCAAACCACCCAGGCGCTGCTCTCGCGGGCGGTTGAGGCGCAAATCACCGATGCGGCGGTGGCGCGCGGCGTGATTGATAAGCTTGGCGATCGGGTGACGATCTCTTCCGAAACCTTAATTTATCCGGTGCTCAATGGCTTTGGGGTGAAAAAAGGCAATAGCGAAGTGAAAACCGCGCTGGAGGAAGGACTGAAGAAATACAGCGCGACGCCGGAATACGCCGCACTGCTGAAGAAATATAACTTCCAGGCGCCGACGCCTGAGGACCTGCAAACCCTGATGCCAAAAGCGGAGTAACGACATGGCCCGCTCTTATGAAGAACAGACGCGCATCGACCTGGCGGCGACCTTCCGTATCATCGCCCATCTCGGGATGCACGAGGCGGTGGCCAACCACTTTAGCGCGGCCATCTCGGCGGACGGCAAAAAATTCCTGCTGAATCCGAAATGGAAACACTTTTCGCGTATCCGCGCCAGCGACCTGCTGCTGCTGGACGCCGATGATGAAGCCTGCGCCCGGCGATCTGACGTCGACGCCACGGCGTGGGCGATTCACGGGCAAATCCACCAGCGCCTGCCGGAGGTGCGGGTGGTGCTGCACCTGCATCCGGTGTATACCACCAGCGTCGCTTGCCTTGAGACGCCGCATATCCCGCCGATCGATCAGAACACGGCGCGCTATTTCAATCGGATAGCCGTCGATAGGTTATACGGCGGCATGGCGGACACCACGGCGGAAGGCGCGCGTCTGGCGTCGCTGCTGGCCGACAAGCGCCGGCTGCTGATGGGCAACCACGGCGTACTGGTGACCGCGCCGTCGATTGGCGAGGCTTTCGATGATATCTGGACCCTGGAGCGCGCCTGCCAGATTCTGGTGACCGCCTGGTCAACGGGGCAGCTGCTGAAAGTGCTCTCCGCTGAGGTGGCGGAGAAAACCGCGCAGGACTGGGAGGGGATCGCCGACTTTTCACGCCAGCATTTTGCAGAGATGAAGCAGATGATGATCGACGCCGATCCGTCCTTGCTGGAGTGACGGTTTACTCCCGGAGAAAGGCGCCACCGGGCATACGGAGATAAGCCGGATTTGAGGTATCGAGGCGCGGATTTTGCCGCAGGCCTGGCGACAGAATCCGCAAGTTACGCGCTTGTAGCCCCGGTAAGGCGCCAGCCGCCACCGGGGAACAGGCGGCTAGTAGCGCACGCAGACCGACTTTGTTTCGCACCAGTCGTCCAGCCAGTCGGGGCCGAAATCGCGGCCGGTGCCGGACTGCTTCATGCCGCCGAACGGCAGGTTGGCGTCGATCAGCGTATGGCTGTTGACCCACACCGTACCCGCCTGCAGGCGATCGGTATAGCTCAGCGCCTGGCTCAGGTCGCGGGTCCAGACGCTGGCGGTCAGGCCAAAATCGCTGTCGTTGGCCAGGCGCAGCGCCTCTTCCCCGTCGGCCACCCGTACCAGGTTCACCACCGGACCGAAAACCTCTTCCCGGCTAAGGCGCAGCCCGGCGTCGGGATTAATCACCAGCGTTGGCGCAATATAGTAGCCCTGCGCATTCGGCCCCACGTTACCGCTAATCAGCTCTGCCTTCTGCTGACGGGCTTCATCAAGATAGGCCGCCACTTTTGCGCAGTGCGCCTGCGACACTACCGGGTTAATCTGGCTGCTCTCAAGCATACCGGGCCCGACCTGTAGCGACTTCACCGCCTGCTCAAAGCCGCTCACCAGCGTATCGAACAGCGGCGCTTCGATATAAATTCGCGAACTGGCGGCGCACACCTGCCCCTGATTCAGAAAGCTACCGGTCATTAATCCCTCAATAACCCACTGCGGATCGGCATCTTTCAGCACGATGGCCGGGTTCTTGCCGCCCAGCTCCAGCGTGACCCGGGTCAGGCGGTCAGCGGCCACGCGGGCAATCTGTTTACCGGTAGCGGTCGATCCGGTAAAGCTCACCTTGGCGACCTGAGGATGCGAGGTCAGCGCCGCGCCGCACCCGGCGCCGCTGCCGGTCACCACGTTAAAAACACCGTCCGGCACGCCGGCCTCGGTTGCCAGTTCCGCTACCCGCAGCAGGGTCAGCGGCGTGGTTTCCGACGGCTTAATGACGATCGAGCAGCCGGCCGCCAGCGCGGGCATCACTTTCCACATGCCGATCATCAACGGGAAGTTCCACGGCACGATCCCGGCTACCACGCCCACCGGCTCTTTTTTGGTCCACGCCTGATAGCGTGCGCCCTGCGGGAAGGGGATCGATACGTCGAGGGTGCGGCCACTGATTTTAGTGGTCAGCCCGGCGGTATAGCGCATCCAGTTCAGCGTACAGCCCACTTCAAAGGCGCGGGAAATGTTAATCGATTTTCCCTGTTCAAGGGTCTCCAGCTGCGCCAGCTCCTCGCCGTGCTGCTCCACCAGATCGGCGAAGCGCAGCAGGATCCGCTCGCGGTCGGCGGGCGTCCGCCCTGCCCAACGGCGGGAAACGAAAGCGCGCCAGGCGGACATCACCGCCCGATCGACATCCGCGGCGTTGGCATCCGCGGTGCTGGCGATAGCCTGACCGGTGGCCGGATCCCAGACGGTTAAGCGCTTTTCGCTCTCTGCCGCCTGCTGCGCACCGTCGAGATACAACCCATGCTGTCTGTCTAAAAACTGCTGCACGCTGGCGAGTAGCGCGACCTGTGATGTGGACATACCCCTTCCTTATTGTTCACGGATAGTGGTTTCAGTTTATGCCCGGGTCACGATTCACGCTTTTTTCTCTGTGACATTCGCTGTTGCCGCTGTGACAGGCGCCGCAATTAAGTCGATTGGGTGGGCAGGTATACATTATTGAAAAACGCCCGCTGGCCAGGCCTGATTGAGATGCCCGGGGACACATTCAATGACGATATCCTCTCTTGCCGTTATATTAACCTTGATACGCTACTCATTTATCCTGGCAAAATGACAATATTGCCGCGTCGATAAGCGACCTTGACTTTCTGTCCGACGAAAAAAGGCGTTCCTCTTGTTGGCTGGACAATAACAAAATCACGTCCATCAGTAGGTCTGATAAACAATTCAACAAGCTGGCTACGGGCCAACCGCCTCTGTATCGCTTGCCCGGCCAACACGCCAGCGGCGGCAACACCCACTATCGCCTGGCGCTGACCAGTAAGGGTATGTCCGGTAATACCGCCGAGAGCCCCGCCGCTAACTGTACCTACGGTATTGTAACCCGTATCGTTTTGGATAGTTATATAGTTTACCCCCGTAACAATGCCATATGATGGGGGAGGTTCTTGTCCATAAAAGATATTTCCCATATCATCATTGGCATCAATTGAAGGTCCTCTACACCCGACGATTGTGAGCAAAAAAATCACAGAAAGGATGATATTCCGGCGCATTAACCCTGTCACTCATAACAATTATGAAATATTGCAACAACCATGCAAATAGCCGTCCCGTTGACACTCATCAAAATATAAGCAATGCCTGATTTCAGCGTGTAAATAACACCCGTTGTACTGAGCATGGCATTTTCAACCGATATCGCTTCAACATTCTACAATCGCAGACAGGATCGTTGATGTCATATCGCACGCCTGACAAGACTCTCTTTGTTAGTTTAATAACTAAACTACACGTAAGATAACATCACAATACCATGCCTTATTAAACAATTCATAAACAACCCTCTATGGTCTTTTAATATACGTTAAATTGACTCTGATCAAAGAGCCTGCCCCCTTTGTTTAATATCCGTTTAATGTAGATTACTAACATCTGGTTAATAAAGCGAAAGCCAATTGCGTGAACATTATGAAAAATAAACCGAAGCGAAAGAAAAGCATCAGCAGCATTGTATTTATCGCGTTCATTATAGTGAATGCATTAATGCTAACCATCAGTATTTATACTCTATATTTTAGTTCCTCATCCCCGTTCACTGAACATCGAATGCGCCACGATACGGCATTCTGGATAGGTGCTATTAAAAACATCGCATTACTAAGCGGCCTATGGATTTTCGTAGATGTCATTTTCTCCATTTTTTTCTACTTAAAGTCGAAATTTCGTTAAAAACATTTTATAAAAGGGTTTGATATGTTGTTTATTATAGCCTGGCTCATTGCCATGGGCACCAGTGAACTGTTATTGTGGTCTTACGGCTACCTTCACCTTATTTCTCCCGTACTTTATATCTCGCTATGCATTATGTTTATCTATCAACGCAGGAAAATTCATAAAAATAAAGATCTCAACTTCTATGAGAAAAAAATAGAGTCTATGCGAATGGGCATAATGTTTGTTCTGTCTATGCTGGTGATGCTGGCCATCACTGTCAATATCCGTTTTTTCACGCTGATTTATACCGGACTTTAACATTATATGATGTGTCATCTGACGGGATGCCACCTCATTTTATCGGTATGGACTTACGCAGAGAGTCTGCTGCGAGAAGCGTTTTTATCATTAATTTATATGAGCAAGATATTCAATCATGAATAAATCAGATGCAAAGTTGTCTTTGCCTGCGCTGACTGCGTTGGTGGTCGGTTCGATGATTGGTGCAGGAATATTTTCACTTCCCGCCACTTTCGGGCGCGCAGCGGGCGGGTTTGCTGCCATCATCGCGTGGTGTATCGCTGGCGGGGGAATGTTAACCCTCGCCCTGGTCTTTCAGACTCTGGCGATAAGAAAGCCGCATCTGGATTCGGGTATATTTATTTATGCTAAAGAAGGCTTCGGGAATTACCTTGGGTTTACTTCCGCGCTCGGTTTTTGGGCGGGGACCTGTATCGGCAACGTATCTTATTTTGTGCTGATAAAATCAACCCTCGGCACATTCTCCCCCATCTTCGGCGATGGCAATACTTTATACGCGATTCTCACTGCTTCTGTTGCCCTGTGGTGTTTCCATATCCTGGTATTAAGGGGCGTAAAAGAAGCTGCAATTATTAATACGGTGGTCACCTGGGCCAAGATTATACCGATAGGTGTCTTTATTGTCGTTCTTATGTTCGCGTTCAACGCTGACATTTTCACCGTTAACTTCTGGGGGGTACCCGACATCAGGGATATTCACTCCTACACCCTGTCTGAAGGGTACCATGACCTTGTGCACTATATCGCCGCACCTGACAATGAGCACGAGTCCTTATTTTCGCAGGTCCGCAATACTATGCTGGTGACGGTATTCGTCTTTCTCGGGATAGAGGGAGCGAGCGTGTATTCCCGCCTGGCGAAAAAACGTAGCCATATCGGTACCGCCACGGTGTTCGGTTTTATCGGTGTCCTGTGCATTCTGTGTCTGGTCACTCTTCTCTCATATGGAGTACTTTTACGACCGGAGCTTGCCGCGCTACGTCAACCCTCAATGGCAGGCGTACTGGAGACAATTGTCGGTCGTCCGGGAATGATTTTTATCAGTATTGGCCTGGTCATATCGGTTTTAGGCGCCTATCTCTCCTGGTCATTACTGGCAGCAGAAGTGTTATACAGCGCAGCAAAATCCGGACTGATGCCAAAAGTACTGGCTAAAGAGAACGCTAACCGGGTCCCTTATAAGGCTGTCTGGCTGACCAACATATTTATTCAGGTCTTTTTAATCATCACGCTGTTCACCGACTACGCCTTCCAGCTGGCACTGGAGTTAACCAGCTCGCTAACGTTAATTCCATATTTCCTCGTCAGCGCATATGCTTTAAAGCTTGCATTAACCGGGGAATCCTACTCCAGCTCGGCAACAGAGATAAGTAAGGGGCTGATACTTTCCGCCATTGCCCTGATTTATTCGCTGATGATGATTTACGCTGGCGGCGTAAAATATCTTTTACTTTCTACCATTATTTACGGTCCGGGAACCATTCTTTACTATTTCGCGAGAAAAGAGAACTTGGCGAAAGTTTTCACCAGGGATGAGCGTCTTCTGTTTGCCATGCTGATGTCAGGAGCCATCATCGGTATCTATGCGATCGCAACGGGACTCATTCAAATTTAATAAACGAAAATATTATGCTTACTGAAAATAAAAACACATCACCCGCCTTTGGCGTTTATTCAGAGGTCGGTAAATTAAAAAAAGTTATGGTATGTTCACCGGGGATGGCGCATGAACGCCTTACTCCGGGGAACTGTGACCGTATGTTGTTTGACGATGTTCTGTGGGTAGCGAACGCCAAACGCGATCACTTCGATTTTATGAATAAAATGCGTGAGCGCGAGGTTGAGGTTGTTGAGTTCCATCAATTGCTGGAAGAAACGGTAAAAAATCCTCTGGCGCGAAAATGGATTCTGGATTTACAAGTGGTACCTGATGAAGTCCCCTTGAGTCTGATAGACGAAACGCGAGACTTTCTCGATAATATTTCCGCCCGCGAACTCGCGCAGACTCTACTTGGCGGCCTTTCAACGCTGGAACTGCTACACGCCTCAGGCGGAAAATACGATAAAGAAGAATGCAGACTTCTCCACGCCGCTATCGCACAGAGTCAGTACCTGCTTCCTCCTTTACCTAACGCGCTTTACACCCGCGATACCACCTGCTGGATCAATGGCGGCGTTACTCTTAATCCCCTCTACTGGCCAGCCCGTCATGAAGAGACGGTGCTTGCAACTTCCGTTTACCGGTTCCATCCTGATTTCGCTGGCAAGGTTAACGTATGGTACGGCGATCCAACGGTCCACCACGGTACGGCTACCCTTGAAGGTGGTGACGTCATGCCGATTGGTAATAAAACAGTGTTAATTGGCATGAGCGAGCGCACCTCTTACCAGGCGATAGCACAGCTTGCGCAAGCGCTCTTTGCTAATCCGCATTCGGGAATTGAGAGGGTGATGATTGCCGCCATGCCGAAGCTACGAGCCGCGATGCATCTTGATACCGTTTTTACCTTCTGCGACCGGGACCTCGTCACGCTTTATCCACCTATTGTTAATCAAATCAAAACGTTTTCATTGCGACCTGATGAAAGCTCGCCCCACGGAATACGCTTAACCAGGGATGAAGATAATTTTGTAGACGCGGTAGCCCACGCGCTAAATCTCAAACAATTAAGAGTTGTGGAAACAGCCGGTAATGACTACGACATGGAACGTCAGCAGTGGGATAGCGGCGCGAATATGGTTGCGCTTGAGCCTGGCGTGGTCGTGGCCTATGACCGAAATACCAAGACTAATGCACAACTGCGGAAAAGCGGCGTTGAGGTGATCACCATTGTTGGCAGCGAACTAGGTCGCGGTCGCGGCGGCGGTCACTGCATGACCTGCCCCATTATTCGCGAGCCCATTGATTATTAATCGTAAATATAATTCCTTTTATCATTCTGCGGGAGTCGCCAGCAGGATGGTAAAGTTATAATCGCTATCATGATGAACAGTGCAGGAATAATAGTGTCATTTGATTCCTGCACTTATTCATTAATGGCTTGATGAATAATAGATTTCAAAAGCACTTTATACATTTACAAAGATAAACAAAGGCTGAAATAAATTCTCTCCTGGTGATGCTAATATCCACTCAGCATTTATGAATAACAGGAAACGTCTGCAAAAATTCAGACAGGAGAATTTTATGGAAAAATCCACGTTAACTCCCCTTGGTGTAAAACAATCATCGCAGAGACCCGAACCGCAGGAGCGTCAAGCGAAACAGCTAGACCAACTTTGGACAAGACGCAAAAATGCAGTAGCGAGTAATAAATCATATAGCTCCCTATATTCAGAAAGTGCCCAAGGTATCCCCGTCTGATTTCATTTGCTAACTGCAATATATCGGTGGGCGTTAGAAATTCTGTGTCATTCCTGAACATTCCAGTCATAGAGGGATGACACAGCCCTCTCTTCAATGTTAACAACGTACAATTTCTTGTTTGCCCCGCCGCTAATCATATCTTCTTTTATTTTTAGCCTGTTAAATTTCATAACGGATTTGCGGTGACCGAGTAAACGTGTTACGTAATATTTTTTTATAATAATACTGTGATCCAGGTAATAGTTCTTTCATATACTCCGCCGTTGACCCTTGCCTCCGGCATCATAAGTGCAACAATGCAAAAACATTATTATTACAAGGGATGCGCGATGAGTACGGCAAATCGTGGGCAGAACTACCAGCATTGGTTAGCAAAAATCAATCAGGTCTGCGGGCAGTTTGCCGCCCGTCCGCTGGCTGATAATTTCCACGGTGAGATCGACGCCAGCTATGCCGGCGACCTGAAAGTCAGCACGGTGACCGCCCGCGGCATTAATCTTTACCGCACCCGACAAGAGATCCAGCGCGATAACGACGCCTGGTTTTATACCGTCTTCCAGCTCGCGGGCCAGGCGACGATCGAGCAGGATGGCCGCCTGGCGATGCTGGAAAGCGGCGATATCACCCTGATCGACGCGTCTCGTCCCTGTTCCATTATCTGGCAGCAAACCTCGCGTCAGGCCTCCCTGCTGCTGCCAAGATCGCTGCTGGAGCAACAGCTGCGCGGCAGTGAAATCAGCATCGCTACCCGGCTGGCGAAAAGCCTGCCGATGGTCCAGCTCAGCCAGCGCCTGCTGCATGAAAGCATGAACAGCCCTGAACTCTCGGCCAGCGAAAGCAAAGCGGCGCTGGAGGCCATCGTCTGCCTGCTGCGCCCGATGCTGCATCATCAGGAGGCCCAGCCGTCCCGGCGCGATAAGCAGTTTCAGAAAATCATGGCGTTAATCGATGAGTCGATTCAGGCGGAACATCTGCGCCCCGAGTGGCTGGCCAGCGAAACCGGCATGTCGGTGCGCAGCCTCTATCGGCTGTTTGCGGAAAAGGGGCTGGTGGTGGCGCAATATATCAAGAATCGTCGGCTCGATTTGTGCGCCCGCGCGCTGCAAAGCGCCCATGATGACGAAAAGCTGGCGGGGATCGGCTACAGCTGGGGCTTCAGCGATCATAGCCATTTTTCCACCGCCTTTAAGCAGCGCTTCGGCGTCTCGCCGGGGGAGTATCGCAAGCGCTGCCGATAGCTATTTTTTCAGCCATTTGCCGTTAAGGCCCTTCACGTACTCGCCCGGCTGCGCCCTGGCGACCAGCTTCTGACCGGCCATTTTCGCCACCTGATCCACCGGTAGATTATTGTCATCCGCCAGCTGCTGATAGCTGTCGCTGCGGGCGGCGTTGATCTGCTTCACCAGCTCAAGGGTTTCTTTATCCTGACGCAGCGGTTCAAGATAGCCGTTGAGGGTTTCGCCGACCCGTCCCTGCTGGCGAGCCTCATTCAGGGTCAGGGCCTGCGCCTGGGCGCTGAACAGCACCAGCGCCAGCGCCGCGGTTACCAGTCGTATTCTCATCATCGCCTCAGAACAGATCGCTACGCGATTTGAGCAGATTCTCAACGTCTTTATCCAGCTTGATATGAATTTCATGCTCAATTTTGACGTTCATATTGATGGTGATCGGCTCTTTCGATGCCGCGATTTCAATACGCGGCGTACAGCCCGCCAGCAGCGCGGTGGCCAGAAAGGCGGCGAATAGTTTGATCATTATTGTTGTTCCTTACAGGTATGACTGTCCTGACAGCGCGGCGCGGGCAGCCTGGCGTTCTGCTCCAGCCACGCCTGCAGATTGTCGCCGAAACGCAAGCTGCGCCACAGGTCAAAAATATTCTCTTCATGGGAGTAGTTTAAGTGCACCGTATTGCTTTTGCCTTCTACCCGGCTGGTGCCGCTAATCGTCGCCTTCAGCGTCAGTACGCCGAGGTTATCGAGGTTGATCCGCGTCCACGAGGTGGCCACTTCCATATAGCGCAGCCAGTTAATGGCCGCCCCGGCGGAGACGTTGTCGGCCACCAGCGCGTCAGCGGTGTCTTTATCAAGACGCATCGTCATCGGCCCCGGATTGCTGAACCAGCCGTCCTTGATAATCCATTTATCGTTATCCAGCCACAGCGGCAGCGCGCCGTTAAACGGGCCGGACACGGCGAACTGCTTCACTTTAATCGCGCTAATTAACTCGCTGCTGGAGATATTTTGCAGACGCAGCAGCGCCGGATCGTGCTGCGGCATCCGCAGCTGCTGCATGGTCAGCTTGCCGCCGAGAATATCGACGCTGACGTTGCTTAACTGTAAAGGCGCGTCTTCACTCCAGGGCCAGGTGCCCTGGAGATCCGCCGTCAGATTGCGCGCGGTGAACTGGTTGACGACTTCGCCGATGCGCAGCGATACCGGATGGCGGGTGCCAAGCTGCCAGGTGCCGCCGCTAAAGCGGAACGGCAGCACAAAATCGACGCCGTTGATCTGGTTATCCGGCATCCAGGCGCTGCCGTCTTTGAGCACACCGTGACCGCCCGCCTCGAAGCCCTGTTCGGCGGCGGCGGAGAATGCCACCTGCGCGTAGAGCGCTCCCTCACGCAGGTTCATCTTCCACTCCGGCGGCACCAGCGGCTGGAAAACTGTCAGCGACTGTTTTGGCCACCACGCCTCGCCGCGCAGACGTTCGCCGTCCCAGCGCCCGGTCACGCGCACGGGGCCAATTTTTTGCGCATGCAGGGAGCCGCTAAACCGGAACCAGGTCGGATCGCGGCCATCAATGTTGAACTTAAGCGTTGACGGCGGCAGTTCGCTGCCGCCGCTGAAGGTGGTTTTCCCGGCATCCAGCGACAGCGCGCCGGTCAGTTTGGGATGCTGCTCATCGCGCAGCCAGTGGATCGGTTTTTCCAGCGTCAGGCGCGGGGTACTCACCAGCATGGATCCATACTGCAGCTTATCGAAACCGGTCGAGAGGCTGTTGAGCACAATGGCGCTATCAACCCATTCGCCCGCGCCTTTAACATCCCAGCGCGCCTGCATCGGGGTGAAATGGCCATCGCCCCAGTAGCGCCACTGCCAGCGGCCGCGGTCGGGCATAAAGTTGTCGGCCTGGCCGTCAAGATGCAGGATAAAATCCCCCATATCCCGCTCATGGGCGCGCAGAATAGCCTGCAGGCGACCATCAACGCCCTGTTGCGTTACTTTGACGCCCGCCAGCGGCCAGCGGATTTCATCGATATTCAACGAATCGATGACCCGCCCGCGCGAACGCAGCAGCGCGCCGGGGTGAAAATTGAGCACCGGCGCGGTAAGCGGCCCGCTCAGCTGCGCGGGCAGTCGGGCATAAAAAATCAGATCGCCGAGCTTGGCCTCGCCGGTCAGCTGTAGCGGCATGTCGCTGCTGTCCATGCTCAGCTTACCGGGGCCGATATTCAGCACGGCGTT
This sequence comes from Klebsiella sp. OBRC7, assembly GCF_000293135.1. Classification (NCBI taxonomy): domain Bacteria; kingdom Pseudomonadati; phylum Pseudomonadota; class Gammaproteobacteria; order Enterobacterales; family Enterobacteriaceae; genus Klebsiella; species Klebsiella sp. OBRC7. Next base: position 136,467 of record NZ_ALNJ01000064.1, read on the forward strand.
GCCCTTCCCGGCCTGGCCCTGAGTGAGCACGTTAAGACGCCCGCTGACCTGCATCTGCTCGGTGCCCTGCTGCCAGTTGCCCAGCGAAAGCGCAACCCGGCCGCTCAACGCGTTGCCCGCGTATTTGGTGTGCCAGCGGCCATCGCTGATGATGATACGATCCGGGGTGATTTCCCACGGCAGGTCAAGCATCGGCTCCACTTCACCGCGCGGCGTGACCAGTAGCTGCCCGCGGTTCTTCTGCCACTCCAGCTCGGCATCGACAAGACCGGGAGTTTGTGGAAATTCAAAGGTGCTGAACAGGTGGCCGTCGACCGGCAAACCGTCCGGCACCAGCGGCATCTGAAACTCGCCCACCAGCTTCACCGGCGCCTGGTCTTCCACCAGACGCGCGGAAAAATCACTGACCCTCAGCGCCTGGAGGGTGACCTCTTTACCGGCATAGCCGATATCCTGCTGCTGCGGCGTTAGCGACATCACCAGCCGCCCCTGCCATTTCTCCCACGGCGACAGGCGCAGATTGTCAATCGTCAGCCAGCTGTATGGGAGCATTGATTGCCATTCGGCGAGGGTTTTCGGCGCCCCCGGCGCGGCTTCGCTTTCCGGGAGCTTGTTCAGGCAGGCACTGTTTATATCCAGCTCGCTGATATGTAAACGCCAGCGGCTGGGACGCGAGAGCGAGGCATTGGCGACGCGCGCGATTTCGCAGTCGCCGACCAGGTAGCGCAGATCCGGAATACGCAGCGCGGAGCGCGTCAGTCGCGGGCTTTCATTGAGTGAGATTCGGGTTCCCGCCGGTAGCCAGATACCTGCCAGCGTGGGCACCCAGTGGGTGAGTGTTAATAGCAAAGCCAGCGGTAGCAGCACGAGGGCTAATAATAGCGCGATGGCGGCTTTATATTTACCCTTCATGGGCAGCTAATATCCTGATTCGAAATAAGTAAAAGCCGAGAGGCCGCTATTGTGGCACGTTCGACCTGTGAGTTAAAGTTTCCATCCCGTTTAAGCGTAGTCGTCGCCATGTGATTCACCAGCCGGCTATTTAACCGGGGTTTAGTTTTCGCCTGCGACACTGGTCCACACCTGCGAACGTAAACGGATGGTGCTGTGGACTTAATTATCTCGCTGATGGAATACGCTCAGAGCCGCTATTCATTGGTATTGCTGATGGTTTTCCTACTGACGTTCACGAAATCTTGCGCCGTTATCTCGCTGCTGATCCCCGGCACCTCCGGACTGCTGCTGTTCGGCACCCTGGCATCGGCCAGCGTCGGCCATTTTTTGTTAATGTGGATGAGCGCCAGCCTCGGCGCCATCGGCGGATTCTGGCTCTCGTGGCTGACGGGCTACCGCTACCGGCACCATCTGCATCGTATCCGCTGGCTTAATGCCGAACGCCTCGCTCGCGGCCAGCTGTTCCTGCGCCGCCACGGCGCGTGGGCGGTCTTTTTTAGCCGCTTTCTCTCTCCGCTGCGCGCCACCGTACCGCTGGTCACCGGCGCCAGCGGGACCTCTCTCTGGCAGTTTCAGCTCGCTAACGTCAGTTCAGGTTTACTCTGGCCGCTGGTCCTGCTGGCGCCAGGGGCGCTGAGCCTCAACTTTTAATGAAACGTATTGTCTTTTAAAGAGATTTCTTAACTCTACGATATGCTCTAGAATTAATACTATAACCTGCTGATTAAACTAGTTTTTAACATTTGTAAGATTATTTTAATTATGCTACCGTGACGGTATTATCACTGGAGAAAAGTCTTATGAAAATCGCTGTATACAGTACGAAACAGTACGACAAGAAGTATCTGCAGCACGTCAATGATGCATACGGCTTTGAACTGGAATTTTTTGACTTCCTGCTAACCGAAAAAACCGCCAAAACCGCCAACGGCTGTGAAGCAGTGTGCATCTTCGTAAACGATGACGGTAGCCGCCCGGTACTTGAAGAACTGAAAGCCCACGGCGTGAAGTACATCGCGCTGCGCTGCGCGGGGTTCAACAACGTTGATCTCGATGCTGCGAAAGAGCTGGGCCTGCGCGTGGTGCGCGTCCCGGCCTACTCGCCGGAAGCGGTCGCAGAGCACGCGATCGGCATGATGATGTCGCTGAACCGCCGTATTCATCGCGCCTATCAGCGCACCCGCGACGCGAACTTCTCCCTTGAAGGACTAACCGGTTTCACCATGCACGGTAAAACCGCCGGCGTTATCGGCACCGGTAAAATCGGCGTCGCCGCGCTGCGCATTCTGAAAGGCTTCGGTATGCGTCTGCTGGCGTTTGATCCCTACCCAAGCGCCGCCGCGCTGGATATGGGCGTGGAGTATGTCGATCTTGAAACCCTGTACCGGGAGTCTGACGTTATCTCTCTGCACTGCCCGCTGACCGATGAAAACTACCATTTGCTGAACCATGCCGCGTTCGATCGCATGAAAGACGGGGTGATGATCATCAACACCAGCCGCGGCGCGCTCATCGATTCGCAGGCAGCGATCGACGCCCTGAAGCATCAGAAAATTGGTGCGCTGGGGATGGACGTGTATGAGAACGAACGCGATCTGTTCTTTGAAGATAAGTCTAATGACGTGATTCAGGATGATGTGTTCCGCCGTCTCTCCGCCTGCCATAACGTCCTTTTTACCGGTCACCAGGCGTTTCTGACCGCGGAAGCGCTGATCAGCATTTCACAAACCACCCTCGACAACCTGCGTCTGGTGGATGCTGGCGAAACCTGCCCTAACGCGCTGGTCTGATATTCCTTTCCCTTTTGTGCTCCTCCTCTGCGGGGGGCACATTCAGATAATCCCCACAGTAATCGCCTGCGATAAAGTTACAATTCCCTTCATTTATTAATACGATAAATATTTATGGAGACTAAATGAACAAGTTTGCTGCGCTGCTGGCGGCGGGAATGTTGCTATCGGGCTGCGTTTATAACAGCAAGGTGTCAACCAGAGCGGAACAGCTTCAGCATCACCGTTTTGTGCTGACCAGCGTTAATGGGCAGCCGCTGAATGCCGCGGATAAGCCGCAGGAGTTGAGCTTCGGCGAAAAGATGCCCATTACGGGCAAGATGTCTGTTTCAGGTAATATGTGCAACCGCTTCAGCGGCACGGGCAAAGTCTCGGATGGCGAGCTGAAGGTTGAACAGCTGGCGATGACCCGCATGCTCTGCACGGACTCGCAGCTGAACGCGCTGGACGCCACGCTGAGCAAAATGCTGCGCGAAGGCGCGCAGGTCGACCTGACGGAAACGCAGCTAACGCTGGCGACCGCCGACCAGACGCTGGTGTATAAGCTCGCCGACCTGATGAATTAATAGTTACCGCAGCTTCCGCCTGCCAGCGCCTGCTCGCTGCAGCGCTTGCCGTTCGGCAATGCGCACATGCCGATAGCGGAGCCATCAAGCTGGCGGGCGACCGATAACGAGCCGCCAACCATGGCGCAGTTTGCCTGGCCGGAGCTGCTCATCGCGGCACGCATTCCCGGCGACACGTGTGCCGCCGTTGCCTGCTGAACAGGTTCATCATTGCTACTACACGCCGACAGTAACAGCGCAGCACATCCCACTAAAAACGCAGCTCGCATCTTCTCTCCCCTCAGATACATCTTAAAATGAACAAGCCTAAGGATAATAGGCAGCTCAGCGCGCCGCGTCGAGAGGCGAAGTACGTATTTATGCGCTGCATTAACATTTATTAGCAAATTTTTTGTCTCCTTTTATACATCCTTAGTTTCAGAACGCAAAGCGCCCCCACTATGTCATCCATGATGAGGGCGCCGTTTCGGTTTGTATTTCAGGCTGTTAAATTTAACTCACGGCGCAATCCGTGGTCTGGGAAATCTCTGACTTAGGACATGGCTCAGCCTTTTAATCACTTGAAACGCCTCGAATAATATTTGAGTTACGCATAACAAACGCGTGAAAACGTGACAAGATTACGCCCGTCATACCACCGTTTCTGTCCAGATAGTACCCATAGCGCACAACAGTCTGGCCGGTACCTGGCGGAACGATGAAGTCCATTGACTGAATTTCCATACTCCCATTTTCCTGCTTATATAAAACGCCATCAATAGAGAGCGCACAGGTCATGGGACCACCACCTGAAGTATCACCGGTACCCAGCATAAGAATACAGTACCCTAGTTTACCCATACTCAACGAGCCACCTTCATAACTCTTGTACTCCATGCCTGCCGTTAATTTACCTCCACCCGTAATATTAATTGAGTCGTCCTGGCGAAGCGCTCCTAAAAGCTGCACTCGTTGCTCGAACGGCTGGCGATCAACAGCAAGCAAATCGAACCAGGCCCATTGTGCTTTCGCAATTCGACGGGAGCGGTGCTGAGCAATATTGATTGCCCACGAGCCAACGTCTCCAATAATCTTGTTAGCCCTTACGGTACCCAGGATATTACAACTCTCATTAATAACTACATTATTTAAAGTACCTGTATCAGCCTGTATTTCACCGCGAACCACAACGTTATTGAATTCACTACTTCCGCTCTTGGTAATACTCCAGCCTCTCCATCCGGCCACATAATTAGTAGAGGAAAGCCGATCTGTGATTTTGGCAATATCAATCGTGCCGTTTTTAATTCGCGCCGAATCAATATACAGATCGTTACCTTCCGCAATCATCACCGGCACGGCGGCTTTGCTGTTGCGGTTAAACAGTGAAAAGCGGTCTGCATAGAGGATCATGTCACTGGTGGAGCCGTCACTCCCTAACACGATCCCCGCGCCAACCTTCTTACCGTTATTTGTTTCAACCTTAATGGAGTATGTCGAGTTAACCTTGCCGTTTGTATCCGACAGAGTCTGTCCTTGGGCCTGTACGGTAGATGACAGACTGCCGACGGTACTGTTCAGGCTGGTCAGGCCACTTGCTGTCGATTCAATTTTACCTTCAGCACTGGTCACCCGACTGGACAATGTATTGAGTGCTCCAGCATCAGCTTTACCACTAAGGGAGCTCTGCAGACTGGTTATTTGCTGGCTGTGTGCCGTGATTTTAGTCTCAGCATTCGTTACGCGGGTAGTCAGTCCGCTGACAGCTGTGGTACTGGCATCAGCTACATCCAGTGCTGTCTGAGCATCGGTCACATCCGTAATGACAATATCGTCAATATACAGATCGTAACCCGGCGTTCCGCTACCCGTCGCTCCGCGTGTGGAAATCCATACCACACCGCGCGTCCTGCCGGTTCCGTTCATCAACGCCTTGCCACTGAACTTCACCCACTTCCCACGTTCGCCCAGGCCACTTTCCGTTATGGTAACCGCCCCCTGCCAGCTGTTCTGCCCTGCCGCATTCTGACCCTGAATGCCGACTATCGTCTGCCAGCCCGTCGACGGGGACTGGTCTGCCGGCATCATTGCCCACAACTCAACACTGTACACGGCATTCTCGCGGATACTCGACCATGGCCCTATCTGCTTGTCGCTGTTGCCGCCGTTATTCGCCTCACGGCGCAGCCTCAGGCTCCTGCTGCCGTTAAATTTCTGCGCCGTGGTCACGATTGCCCCGCTGCCGCTTATCTGCTGACCATCCGCATAGCTTTCCAGCGAACCATCAAACCACGGGTTGGAGACCTGATTGCGCAGCGTACTGATGTTCCCGGACAGCGAGGTGATGCTTTCTGACTGCGTGGTCAGCGTGTTTTCCACCTGGCTGACCCGGTTTGTCAGCGTGTTCACGGCGCTGCTGTCCGCTTTCTTTCCGATGTTCTGGTCAGCTGTCGTCAGTCCGTTCTGCAGGCTCGTCAGCAACTGCCCCTGGCTGGTCAGAACACCCTCCGCGGAATCTACGCGCGATGTCAGAGCGCTCACTGCCGCCGCGCTGGCGTTATCCTCCGGCGCTTCACTCCACGCCGTCGGCACATTCCCCCGCTCAAACTTCGGGGAACTCAGGTACACCGTCTGGTCTGTCGACCCCTGCTGAATACGCGCAACAATCAGCTTTTTGCTGCCAGTACCCGCACCCTGCGTCCATTTCACCCAGTAACGCTGCCATTCCGTTGTCAGAGTGAAATCACACAGTCCATCTGAATTGGTAAACGTGTTCCCCTGGCTGCTCACCGCCTTTTTCGTGCTGTTCGGGCTGTAGAAATGGCTCCGGACCTTCTGCCCGTTTATCGCCGCCTTCGCGTAAAAACTCAGAACGTACTCGGTTCCGTCCACCGGCGCGGACAGGTTGATACTGATAAGGTCACGGTATGCTGCTCCGGCTTTCAGCGTGAAGGCCATCACGCCGTTTCCGTTATATTTATCCGTACTCACGTTGCCATATCTGACCAGACTGCCGGAATCGGGGATCTGGTTCGCCCCACCCACATCCAGCGCATTCAGTGAGTTTTCCAGCGAGACGATCGCGCTGCCCTGAGTGGTCAACGTCTCCCCCTGCTGCGTGATTGTGTTCTGCAGCGTCTGCAGCGCGCTTGCATCTGCTTTCTTGCTGACGTTGGCGTTCGTCGTCGAAAGGTCACTGGTCAGTTTAGTTATAGCACTATTCGCTGCCGTAATATCTTTGTCCTGCTGTGTGACGGAGTTCTGTACCGTTTGCAAGGAGGTAGTATCGGCTTTTTTCGATACATCAGCTTGTGTAAGCGCAAGATCGTTCTGTAGCCTAGTTATCGCTGTGCCCGAAGAAGTAATTTTCCCCTCCGCGGTTGTCACTCGCGTGGACAGGTTCTGGACTGCTCCAGCATTAGCCTGGATCTCTGCAGCAATATCGTCATTATTGGGCGTCCAGTCAGTCACAACGTTGCCTGTTTCCAGTTTTGGACGGCAGAGCCAGACCTCTTTATCCGCGGATGGTGCATGCTGCAAACGGGCTGGGATCAAACGCTTTGTGCCCGCTGTGGCCGGAATAACCCAACGAACCCAGTAACGCTGCCATGAGGTGGTAAGGGTAAACTGTGCTGCACCATCCCCGGCTGAGCTTTTGTATCCCTGGTTTGTTTCAATCCGGGAAGTATTTGATGGGTTATAAAAATATGCAGTCATTTCTTGTGCTGCATAAGCCCCTTTCGCATAAAAACTATAGATGAACTCGGTTTTCCCCGTCACATCCAGAGTTTGCTCATCCAGCTGGACATACCCCCCGGTTCCCTTCACCAGACGGGTCCAGGCTACACTCGCCCCCTGGTAGGTTTCTGAAGGAGATCTGCTGCTCCATCCGTCGAGCGTATCAGAATGTCGAATAAGGTTGGCTCCGCCCACTGACAGGCCGTTCAGGCTATTTTCCAGACTCGTCAGCGCTGTCCCCTGTGAAGCGGCCTCTTTCCCCTGCTGCGTGACTGTATTCTGTAGCGTCTGCAGAGCCGTTGCGTCAGCCTTTTTATTCACATTGCCATTAGTGATAGCCAGGTCATTCGTCAGCTTCGTGATGCTGCTACCTTGAGAGGTAATATCCTCGCCGTTCTGCGTCACGGTTGTTTTCAGGTTCATGATAGCCAGCGCATTCGCATCGGCGGCATCAAGAGCTGCTTTCGCATCAGTCACCTCGGTGATAAACAAATCGTCTATCAGAAAGGCGTTACCCGCTTTCACCGTTGACACATTAGGTACCGAGAGACGTACCATCGCTTGTTTAATACTGGTCCGGTTATTGGTCAAATACCCGGAGACCTTCGTCCAGCCTTCAGCAACAAGATCTTTCTTCGCTTTCGTCAGTGCAGGCCAGGACCAACTACCGCTCATGTCCTGCAGCGAAAAACCCACCGACAATTGCACGTTATCGGCCATAGCTGTTCCTTTCGGATCCGGCTTCACACGAAACTCAACGTAATATGTTGCTCCATCACGGATCTGCAGGCCGGCGAAAATATGGCAATCATTGTTGTCGGTGGCGGTAGCATTGTAGTCATTCGCCCGAATGAGGCGGATACACTTCGCGCCGCTGTAAGCCTCATCGGATGTCACCAACACGCGGTTATTCGCCACATTGTAACCAACGGGGTAGCTCTCCCATGTGCCATCAGGCAGAACATTTGCCCCACGTCGCGCCTGCTGGCTCAAAGAGCTGCTCAGGGAAGTCACCGCATCACTATTACTGCGGATACTCTGCTCTGTCTCAGTCACGCGGTTGGTCAGTGCAAACACTGCGGCAGTATCGGCTTTTTTCGAAATATCATCTTTAACGCTGCTTACCATGTTATTCAGGGAAGTGATGGCGTTCCCCTGACTGGATAGGTCTTTTCCCTGCTGCGTCACCGTATTCTGCAATGTCTGAACCGTGTTGGCATCCGCCTTTTTGTTAACACTGGCGTTCGTCACAGACAAACCATTTTCCAGTACAGTAGTCCGGTTCCCAATGCTACTGATGTTATTGTCCTGCTGGCTGACTTTCGTCGTCAGAGAATCAACGGCAGAAGCTGTGGCATCGGCTGTAGTCTGCACAGCCTGAGCATCCGTTATATCCGTAATGACAATATCGTCAATATACAGATCGTAACCCGGCGTTCCGCTATCCCCTGCACCCAGACGGTCCACGGACTTTCGTTACCAAGGCGATCGACAATGCGTGCCCGGTACCAGAACGTCGCCGCAATCTGCAGGCCCATCTGCTGATACGAGTTTCCCGGATACGTTACGTCAGAAAGCGCCATCGCGCCGTTGCCGGTTGGATTTGGGCTGTACTGCAGCTCGGTTTTTTGCGTATCGCCACTTCCCTCCGGGAACGCCCAGTTTAGTTGAACGCCATGCAGAAGGGATGTTGTGGTCAGCGAAACAGGTGCCGAAGGCAGGCCGATTTTGCCGGTCAGCGTTTTCTCTTGCGAATATGCCCAGCCGCTCGACACTTCCGCGGCATTGATAGCGCGCACCCTTACGATATATCGGCCGGCATAAATTCCGCTGACATCAAACGATGCAACGGAACTCCGGGGCACGTTTATCCAGTTGCCTTCATTGCGGCGCCACTGTGCTTCATAAGCAATGGCATTCTTTACTGCCGTCCAGTGAACCTGCAGCGTTTCAACGCTAATCCCCTGATTAACCACGGAATAAGACTCAACAACGATATTAGCTGGCGCGCTTTGCTTCCCTGGAGGAATAACGCTGATTGGTCGGCTATCAATAATCGCACCGGAATCAATCCTGGCGTATTTATCCGGATCGTGAGCGGCTGCGGAAATTGTAAAGGTACTATCGTTATTATCTTTAACCCCCACAACACGATATTGCTGGACCCTCAGAGAGTCAGACTCAATGGCCCATACGCATTCCGGCTCTGGTCTTTCGGCATATTCAGCGGTGACGGTGACGACGTGTCCATCGACGCTCTCAATGGTTCGGCCTTGCGTCCCCCCCGATGGCAGGTTCAATAACAGACGGTCCCCGGCTTTCGCTTCCGTTTTACGATCGAGCGTAATAACGCAGCCATCCACTTCGCGGGTACGGCCACCGTTGACTTTTCCCGCCAGCATTTCGTCCGCCACCGCAATGATATAACCGGGTTGTGGAATATTACCGTCCAGTCCGACTGAAAAACTCACTACGCGATCTTTATTGTTGGTCAGAATTCCCCAACGCCCTTTACGGTTGGCCTCCGACTGACGGGTACAGCCAATTGCCGTAAGTTCAAGCTGATTAAATCCATAGCGGGCGACCAGCGGCTGCTCAAAAACCGGCTCCATCGCATCCGCATACTCATTCTCTGGATCAGACCATGAGACGAGCGCGTTGGTATAGCGCGTTTTGCTACTGCTGCTGGCATAGTGAAAACGACCATTGATGACGTTAGCCCTGGTATAGGTGTAATCAATATCACGAGGCATATCCGCCAGAGCAATCACCCGATCGCCGCTCCAGCAGGTCATGCCACGGAAAATGGCCGCAAAATCGCGTAACACCGTATAGGCATCGTTGCGATCCTGAACATAGACGTTACATAAATAGCGCGGCTCGGTACCCTCCCCACCTTTACCATCGGGGACGGGTTCATCGCAATATCGTGCTACCTGATACAACGTCCATTTATCAATATTTTCTGAGGTAAGACGATTCCCCAGGCCAAAGCGATCGCTGACGATCAGATCGTAAAAAATCCAGGCCGGGTTATCCGTCCACGCCCATTTAAATGCTCCGGTCCAGATGCCTGAATATTGGCGGGTCTCCGGGTCATAGTTATCAGGAACGCGGATCACCCGCCCGCGAGGACTGCAGGCAATTTTTGGAATAGAGCCATTAAACTGACGAGAGTCAAATTCAACGTAAAGCAGGGCCGTGTTGGGATAGCGTAGTTTTGCATCAAGCACCTCAGCATAACTTTGCAGCATCATAACATCGCCAGTTTTTGAGGTATTTGCGTCTTCCGTGACCTTACGCAGGCGCAAAACCCAACCCATCGTCGCCCGGGGTAGATCAATGCGGTGGCATCGTTCATAGCCGGAAGTGGTCTTTCCGCTTACCGCACTCTCAAGCACCGTCTGCCAGCTACCACCATCGGTTTGCAAATCAACGGCATAGCTGACGGCGTTCCCTACCAGATCGCCATTATCTTCCTGTTTCAATAAAGATGGCCATTTTAAGCGCAGGCGGACGGCGGAAAGCTGAGTATTACTAAAAGAGCGGGACCAGGCCGTTTTGCTGGAGACCTCCACTCCTACGTTAATTTCATTTTCTGAACCGGGGATCCCCTGAATGTAATTCTGTGCCTGAGTTCCCGGTCGAAACTCCCAGGCGACGCCGCTAAAATTTTGCGAGCCGTCGGAATTTTCCAGCGGCGTACCATCAAGGTAAATATCTTTTGCGGTAAGCGCACCGGCAAATTCACCCTCGCCCAGCGCAATGAGAATTTTTGCTTTCGCAACAGACTGTAAATCATCAGGCTGTTCCGTTGGCGTACGCGGGCTTGAACTCCCGCCCTTACAACCTTTAATGAGGTGCTGTGTCATAGATATCTTGTCCATAAAAAAACCACCTCGTAGGTGGTCAGAAATGAGAGAAGCTGGTTATTACTGCTGATCTTCTACATAAATCCCAGCCGAAATAATTGCGCCGCCGATAAGTCGTTTTCCATACAGCAATGGCACTGGATATCCTTGAGCGGTGGTATTTGTTACACCACCAAAAGCGTAGGAAGCTTTATTTTCAGGAGACTGTTGGCTGGCTAAGCCTGGAACCTGAGGAGAGAGCATTTGAAGAACACCTCCAAGTACTAATGATCCTCCCAGCATTGCAGCGCTTCCCCAGCCAGAACCGGCAGCAATGGCGGCGAATATGCCGCCAGCGCCCATAGTGGCTATTGAAGCGACAGCGATTAATGCGACACCTAATATCGTCTGTAGTACGCCAGCTTTTTTACTACCAATAACGACAGGAACAATTCGTATTACCTTATCGTTGATGGGGAAAGGAATATCATCCTCGCTAATATTTTTCTTTCCTTTAAATATAGCATAGGTTAATCCCATAGCTTTGCTGTTGTTCATGAATTTTTCAAATCCATTGATAGTACAACATAATGCCCTTATCGCTTCAGACGCTGTTGCCACCATCCGACAATGAGATTTGCCAAATTCCTTACCAAGAATACCGCCCAACTCTATTCTGACCATATGTTCTTGCATAAATACTCCATCTGCAGCAGACATTATGAATAATTCATAAGCATCTGTTCCGCCATTGATAATATCGCACACTGAGTTGACTCGAGAGTAAGTCCAGCCCTCTGATGTTGAATCACATTCACTTGCTAACGCATTTCATATCGGGTGATTTAAAATTCCAACGTCTTTCAGATTTTTTCATTAGTCAGCGCATTATCATTAATATGATAGCGCAACACTTTCACCGTTCTTTCCTGCCAGTATCCCCCATACGGCACTCGCTGGCTTAAATGACCATACAGGTGATGCAGCAGCATATTTCCCTCAAGGAGAATACCCGCATGATTCCACTTATTTGCCTGTACCTGCATGATAATCATATCTCCCGGCTGCGGCGGGCCATCAAACTCGCGAAAGCCACATTCATACCAACAATCATGATAAAAGTTATCAGGGTAGCCATCTTCCCACCACGGATAATCCACACGATAATCCGTCAACTCAACATTATGCTGCTGGCGAAAATAGCTCATTACCAGTCCCCAGCAATCATAATGGCCAAGCACGAACGGGCGTTCCAGCAGCGGCAATTCTCCTCGCGGATAAATGGTACGAAAATCGCCTTCCGGCCAGCTGAAAATATGCCAGGGTAACAACATCGCGTCACACTGAGCCTTATCCAGTTCGCTTGGCTGGGTCGTCGCGTCGGGGTGACTGTGGACGATCCCCGTTACAGTGCCCCAATCCTCTACCCGTGCATAATCCTCCGGCGCAAGAACAAAATGCTCCTGGGGGGCATCGGCAATATTACGACAGGGGAAATAGCGCTCTACCCGCCCCCTTTGGGCAATCGCACCGCAGCATTCTCGAGGATATTGCTCCTGAGCATGCACCTGAATAGCCCTGATAACTTTCTGGCGCATGTTAACTCCGAATTAAAGACGTACCGGGAAAACCACCAAAAGGCAGCTCATTGTCTTCACCAAAGCGTAATTTACAGGCCGACAAAGTGCCGTTACAAACATCCAGCGCCGGATCGGTAACAGGTGTATTATTGTTATCAAAATATCGCTGGCCTGTATAATCACAACCATCGCCGCTGCGGTATTTATTCCTGATACACCAGGTACAGATAGAATGCAGCTGACGCGTTGGGATCATTATTCCTTGCAAATCCATTGGACTGGCAAGAGTGAACTCAATCGCTTCATTGGTCTCCTCACTTTTGGCATCAATAAAGAAGACTTTTCGTTTTTCCTGCGTGGGGTCGGCTCTCGCATTACCTTCAGGGAAATTACGTGCGTCGAGATATTTTGCCAGCGTATCGTGAATGGTGACTTTCGCCTGAACCAGGTCATCGTAATACAAGCACAGCGCGGTAATCGAAGCATCAATATTTGCCACCTTCAGCGATGGTTGCGCATCCCGACCGCTGGTAGAAGATTCAATCCCGTCAATAATACAAGGCCATGGCATATATTCATTGCCCTGCCACCAAATGGATTTTGCAGGCAAACGCGTTTCGTCCCCTCCAGCAGCCCGGATTTCAGCTTCGCTATGGGCGATACTGTGCCCGTGGAAATATAAGACATCATCCATGCCAAAGACGCTGCCATCAATTTCCAGTAAACGTATTTCACTCCCGGGTTCAAGTTTTTGATAATCAGCTGTAATCATGGTGCATATGCCTGGTTAAATGTGGCGGTTACCGTCATTATCTGACTCGATAATGGCGAAAGTTTTAGTGAATCGGCGCTAACACGATAAAGCCCGGATTCCCCCGCAGGAGTATCCCAGATAAACGACTTCGTTACATGACGCCGCATAAATTCAAGCACGGCTAATATCTCTTCCTTTTCTCCGGTCAAGGTCACTGGCCAGCTTTGTTTTTCAAAATGTAGACCATCGCCGACGATCTGCTGATATCCGTCGCCAAAACGAGCCTCGCGAACGGTGAAATTAAAATCCCCCTGCAAACCCGCTTGTATTTGCGTTCGCCAGGTAAAGGTTTCTATTGCCATATCTTCTCCGGGAATCAAAAAATTAACGTGCGTGGTTTGCATTCCAGATAAGGCCACCAGGCCTCAATTCATTTGCCACGCCAGCGCGAACGGAACGGTCTATCGTCTGCTGCCAGGCACGATTTAACGCGCCGTTATTGTCGGCCGCCTGCGGTTCTGAGCCCTGATTCTGAATAAGTACTGAGGTCTGAATGGTCAGTGGCCCTGCGCCTGAAGAACCCAGTCCCTGCATTGATGCCGTTCCCACATAGCCGCCGCCCGCATACCCCTGCGCACCGCGCATCATGGCGTAAAGGTTGCCAATCCCTATCGCCGAGGTCGCCTCTTTGGTAAAAACAAATTCGCCGCCATGAACAATCCCTCTCGGCTCATATTTACCCCCGTCTCCGGTATAGCCGCCATCGGAGTGGCCCGTGAAAACTTTACCGATGGATGCTACCCAGCCAATGCCAGAATTCGACATCGCGTTAAAGGAAGCCTGCATGGCTTTTACCAACAATAATTGGCTAAGCATCTTCAGCGTCCCTTTCAGAAAGGTCATCAGGAAATCACTAAAATTCGCCTTTCCTGTGGTTATATATTCCACCAGCGAGTTTCCCATTGAGCTAAAAGCGTCTTTAGCTAAATCCTTAAGCTTGCCATGAACGTTTTCTCCATCCTTAAGAAATTTATCCCACGCCTCTTTAGCTCCTGCCATTAAACCGCCGAGCCAATCGCTCTTCCCCCCTTTTTCCGTATCATCGTTAGAACGCTCTTCCATATTTGCGCCTGGGCGAAAAACTTTTGGTGTATTACCCAGTTCTTCTTTTGGAGGGCTACCCATTCCTGCCAGTGAATCCCAGTAACTTTTAGAGCCTGACGTTATATTGTAGGTCTCATCCTCAGATTTCTTTACCATATCCTGAAGTATGGGCCCCATTCTGGCTGGAGGAAGGGGTAACGTCTGCATTAACCTTTTCAGGCCATCCGTATGCTTTTTCTGGATATCTGTTGCGGCACGAAAAGTCTTATTAAACTCTTCACTTTTACGGCTAGCGACAGTTACTTTCTGTTGATATTTATCCAGAAGCTGATTGCTTTTTTCCAGTTCACTGTTATTCATGCGCAGTGTCATTGTTGTATCACCCGCCATTGATTATCTCCTGAAAGAATAAACCAACTACTTATCTGGTTTACATTGATTAATAATGTGAACATACTTCTGCTAAAACCCAGGCTAGTTCTGTAGTTTATTCAGGATATTCAAGGCCACCCGTTCCATTACCTGAATATCGTTTATTGCGGTTACCTCATCAGCTATATCATAAACCTTCATGAGCCATGCGAGGACACTGTAGTCCAGCCCGATAACCCCTCCTGGACTGGTGCGCCACTGCGTGCTGGCCGCGCGAAAGACCACAAACGCAGGCCAGATATCGGGCCAGACGTTGATGACAACATCGTCATAGTCTTCGGCTGTCAGACCGAATGCGCTTAGCTCATCCGCTGATGGTTCAGGCGTATAGAATGCAGAGGCAACCGCAATCAGTTTTTTTCGCGATTTCCCGTCAGCTCCTGATAATAAGTAGCCATTATTGCTTTAACGGCCCCCGGATAGTTATCTACCAGCACGCCTATATTTTCTCGCGTACAGGGTTCAGATAATGCCCAGCCGTCGACGATCTCCAGTAAGAAATCACAGACCGTTTTTTCGTCAATATCTTCCAGCTCTGCCAGTTCTTTTATTGGCCGATGCTTAAACGTAAAATTCAGCACTCCGTCTTCTTCACCGGCACGAGGAATAGCAACATCAGTTTTAAATACAGGGTTAGGTTGTAATTTGAAAATAGCGCTCATAAATACCCTTAAAAAAGGCTCCCGCAGGAGCCCAGTTGAATTTAATTTATGTTCCACAGATAAGGAGAACGATTAATCTTCCGATTTGTAGAAAGTAATATCCCGAGAGTGAATGGAGAACGCGACTTGTACGGTTTCAACGCTATTCACCGCGGTCACTGGTTGCGGATCAAATGACGGAACGCCAGACCAATAGCGATACTCCTTCGCATTAGGCACAAACATGCGTAGCGGTAACACCTGGCCGTAGCGATCCGCCATGCCCAATACTTTATAGATCGGTAAAGAAGCATCATGCGCTAAGGTAAAGGTTTGGTTTTTAGCCGCCTTAAAGGTGCCAATATTACGCTGGCGATCGTCTGCCAGAAACTGTACCTGTGCATACTGCTGCTCACCACCCGACTGTGCGACTTCCGTAATCTGTGGAATCTCAGTCCACTCCGTGATTTTCTGTAATTTCCCGCCACCGGCATGAGCCGGGAAAAAATTCCGGTCGCTGGAGTTAATGACCGAAATGGTTACGCTATTTGTTGTTTGTGCGGTGATTCTGGCAACTAAACCATCGATTACACCCCAACCCGAAGAAATCAGCACGACATCATCAACCTTAAGGTTATGATTTTCAGCAACGGTAAATACCGCACCTTCAGCATTGGAAACCGTACTCACAGATACGGGAGAACCAAGACCGGAACCAACAAAAACGGTTGAGCCATTAGGCAGAGCAAAACCCATAATAATATCTCCATTATTGATATTTAAATATTTGAATGCATTTTATCAATGCGAATAGCTTGTTTAATTATGACTTATTGTTGCGCCATAGTGATTACGCTTTAACACCACATCACTTTTCAGGAATTTGTGTGGCTGCCGTTCTGTAATACGCTATCAGGGATACGTTTTGCCACCGGCTCATTTTCAAAAATTTTCATACCATACTGGCCGATCCAGGTTGCATTTTGGTTAACATTACTCAAAATAAAATCCATAACTTCAATCATTAACTCTTCAATGAGAGCCGCAGAATTATCACGCCACCAGGTTTCGATAGCGGCGAGAAGAGAGTCGGAGCCATTAGCAATAAACTGCTCGCCAATACTATAACGTTTCGCTTTATTTTCATCAGTAATACAGTGCAACTTACTGATTTGTAAAATTTCCGCTGATGGCCCCATGGTTTGAACGGTGAGCGTTGCGACCTTACTACCAGTTTCCTCAGCAATGGCAGATGAGTAAAACATTGAGAGGGTTAAATCATTAGATGTATACATATTCACTTTCTCCAGATTTCAGTTACTGAACGAATTAAATTAATAAAACAGAAAATTACATAGCTATCCGAACCCTTAACCAACCATATATAAATGATTTATTAGCCTCACTTTTTTCTGCTAACTCCAGATAATACTGCCCCTGGCTACAGTTTAATGCCCGGAGCAGTACAAGCTCCCCTTCACTGCCTCTTCGAATAACATAATGGCTCAAGGCATTTAAGGTTCTGGGGCCAATAACACCATCGGTTATAAGATCCGGATAAAGTACCCCACGATGATTAAAAGCGTTTAACCAGCGTTGAAGCCACTTACCCGGCAGAACAGGCCCCATATTGACCCCGGCGTCACACAGTTTTTCAGCGATCGCGGTAGATATTTCAGCAACATGATCGAACCGGGGCGCAATCCAGTAGTCAGCGTTGAGAATATCCAGCGCCTGTTGGCGCGTCAGTTTTTGCATATCGCCATCATAACCATGAGCCCGTGCGGTGACTTGAGTAATCCCCCAGTTTGTCGGACCTCCTTTATCATCAGGATGATTTACATAACCGCCCTCCTTTTCCAGAATGGCATTAAAAATCTCATCTTTATTCATTTATTCCTCATTTATCGATTAAATGCGCAATATTCCCCCTCACCAGGAACACGGCAATAAAGACAAAAAAATTCACGGTAACAACCAACCAGTGGGTCGATGTATACAAGCCGAAGAGATAACGAAACGGTATGCTGGCATATGTGATTACCAGCAAATAAGCCGTGTACGATATCCATGGTCGATACCTCCTGTACCGGGCGCGCCGATAAAACATTAAGGTTAGGGTGATCAAAGCGCAGAGAACGGCATTAAGCAGCGCGGGAAGTTCATTTCCCATTCGGGCGCCCACTATTGTTGCGGGTTAGTATTTTGTAGAGGTCGGTTAGTTCTTGATTATTCAGAAACGTGAGTATCTTAATAATCAGCGCGGATATCAGCACGGCGCCTAACGCGTCTAAAGGTCGTTCATTGTATCCGGTCCAGATAGCCAGCTTCGTACCAATTAACCCGGAGCCCAAAACGCCGACAATAAAAGAAGTCATAAAATAGGCAGCGAGTCTAAAACGCGTGATATTAACCGCCGTCGCAACATAAAATACCGCGCCGGCAAAAGCCCCAAAAACAACGCCATAATCAATACCTGTCACCAGGCCAAACATACCAGCGCCCATTAATCCACCAGCAACAATTATCGACGTACCGGAAACAGGATCGGACATATACCCTCCCTTCTTTCACTATGAGTTATGATGGTAAATAACGAAGCGCAGGGTCATTTTTCCTGGCACTAAGACGTTACCTCGCCGTTACTTTCTTTCTTTTTTGCAAACCAAGCGCATAAATTGCCCTCTGGAAGAGCCAGGTTCCTGGGTGCGCATACTGGTGTGAAAATTCTTGCTGATAAATGATGGTCGCTCGCTCAATTTGCCGTTTATATTCCTCGCGCTGCCAAAAAATATCCTGTGCCACAAATTTAATCGGCAATGCGTCCTCAATACATTCAGGCGTATGGTGCTTCCCTTTTGCCTGAATCTGAGCGCGGGACGGAGTGGGCCGGTGGATAAAATCTGAACTGAGCGTTTGCGGATTTTGTAAGTGGGAACGCTGCGCGCGACGTCGGCCCGCAGCGGAGCCATTAAACGCGGTTTTACGGGACATTGCGGTCTCCTTTAATGGGCTTTGGCGGAATGCCTTCGGCAATCGGATCCTTGCCAATGGCTTCACCCCAAAGCGCACTGCGCCATGGCGCTGGCTTTTCAGCCACGTAGATTCAGTTATGAATCGTTGTATTTCATCATCCGGATAGTGCTGCCTATCAAGCTGATGACAAAAGAATACCTCAGGGTTATTTAAAAATAAATACCCATAGGTATAGTTTATGAAAAAAACAAATTAACAGGTTGAAAATATTGAAAATATTTTTGAAAAATAGTGGCCTGACGCGTAAAAACAGCTGAAAAGGTCCGAGGCGGGTAGTGTTGAACAGCGTGTCACTGGATTGGGGTGCGAAGCCGCAGGTATGCCCGGCGTACAGGTGGCATACCCGGGTAATGCTTATGGCTGAGATCGGGGTTTATGACAGAAACAGGATGGCGAAGCTGCGCGGCAATGAACGCCTTTAAACAAAGCGTTTAACGCTGTGGCTATAAATCACGCGACCAATGATCTTCAGATACTGTTCATGGCTTTCGCCAATCGTCCAGTCCGCATATTTGCTGTTATCCGAGTGAACGAGCAGCCCATCCGCCGTGAACTGAAGACGTTTCACCAGCACCGCGCCTTTAAAAGAAAAGACATAAATGCCGTCACCTTCAAAGTAGTCTTTCGAGACATCGACAAAAATGTAGTCACCGGTCTCAATGGTGCCGGACATGCTATCGCCGGAGACCGTGATCACCTTGATATGTTCTGCGGGCCGGTTACCAAAAAGCCGCAGCGCGCCGGCAGAGTCATAGGTGATGCTATTCACCGTTTCATCAACCTCACTGGAGACAATGCAGCCCGGCCCTGCGCTGGCCTGGGCATCCAGAACCTCAATGACATATGGCATCTGCGGCGAATCCTCTACCGGTTCTCGCTCGATATCAATATTCCCGGTGATACCGTCCATCCATCCGCGGGGCAGATTGAACGAAGATTCAATAAGTTCGACCATCTCGTCAGCTATCCTTTTCTTTTGCTTTTTGCCTTCGGGGTAGAGCATCCTTGAGACGTAAGAAGGCTCCCGTCCAAGGGTTCGGGCCACATCAACAGCCTTACCGCCGCATAAATTATCACGGATATAGAGCAAGCGCTGTCGTCTGATTTCGTATTTATCCATCGCAATGATTCTAACGCCATTTACCATCAGGTATCTAAAATATAGCAAAACTCGAATAAATTACCTACAGGTAATTAAGGCAGTGTTGTCGGTCAGGAGGCTTTGACTGGCGGAATTCGCCACACTGCTACTTATGGAAAAATGACGCCACTGATTTTGGTGTAGGGTGTCGTTCATACGTAGGCACCTATGTAATACCTTGAATTAATTTATCTGAACTATGGATTTTGTCGCTACTGGAGATCAAAAAATCATGTTCCTCTGGGGTCTATACTTAAAAAGTGATTCACAAACCCGGTCACCCTGCCCGTAGCGATGCAGGTAACGCAACCCCGTTACCAGGCAGGTGAGATACGAACTTATCCGCTACCGGTGGAATCGCGCCGATAGCGTTTTCGCAGAAGAGCTCAGCGAGTGCTCAGCGTATATCAATGGGCATAAAAACTTTTTTATCAAAAATTTAGCAATGTGAGTATTGATATGATCACTATCGACGGTAATGGCGCGGTTGCTTCAGTCGCGTTTCGCACCAGTGAAGTTATCGCCATCTACCCGATCACGCCCAGCTCCACGATGGCAGAGCAGGCGGACGCCTGGGCGGGCAACGGGCTGAAAAACGTCTGGGGCGATGCCCCCCGCGTTGTTGAAATGCAGTCGGAAGCCGGGGCAATCGGCGCCGTACACGGCGCGCTGCAAACCGGCGCCCTTTCGACCTCTTTTACTTCATCGCAGGGTTTACTGCTGATGATCCCGACGCTGTACAAACTGGCCGGCCAGCTGATGCCGTTTGTTCTGCACGTCGCCGCCCGCACCGTGGCAACCCATGCGCTCTCCATATTCGGCGATCACTCAGACGTCATGGCCGTGCGTCAGACCGGCTGCGCGATGCTCTGCGCCAGCAGCGTCCAGGAAGCCCAGGATTTTGCGCTGATTTCGCATATCGCCACGCTGCAAAGCCGGGTGCCATTTATTCATTTCTTTGATGGTTTCCGCACCTCGCACGAAATCAACAAAATCGCCCCGCTGGCGGACGATACCCTTCTCAGCCTGCTGCCGCAGGATAAAATCGATGAACATCGCCAGCGCGCCCTGAACCCCGAACATCCGGTAATCCGCGGCACCTCAGCGAATCCGGATACCTATTTCCAGTCACGTGAAGCGACTAACCCGTGGTACGACGCGGTTTACGCGCACGTTGAAACGGCGATGAACGATTTTGCCGCCGCCACCGGGCGTCAGTACAAACCGTTTGAGTTCTACGGCCATCCGCAGGCCGAGCGCGTTATCGTGATTATGGGCTCCGCAATCGGCACCTGTGAGGAAGTGGTTGATGAACTGCTGAGCCGCGGTGAAAAAGTCGGTGTACTGAAAGTTCGTCTTTACCGCCCCTTCTCCGCTGCCCACCTGCTGGAAGCGCTGCCGGTAAGCGCCCGCGCCGTAGCGGTGCTTGACCGCACCAAGGAACCGGGCGCCCAGGCTGAGCCGCTGTATCTCGACGTGATGACCGCGCTGGCGGAAGCCTTCAACCGCGGCGAGCGAGAAACCCTGCCGCGTACCATTGGCGGTCGCTACGGTCTCTCTTCAAAAGAGTTCGGGCCGGAGTGCGTCCTGGCGATATTCAACGAACTGAGCGCCGCTAAACCCAAGCCGCGCTTTACCGTCGGCATCTACGATGACGTCACCAATCTTTCGCTGCCGCTGGTAGAAAACACGCTGCCGTCAGAGGCGAAGCTGGAAGCTCTGTTTTACGGGCTCGGCAGCGACGGTAGCGTCTCGGCCACCAAAAACAATATCAAGATTATCGGTAACTCGACGCCGTGGTTCTCGCAGGGCTATTTCGTCTATGATTCGAAAAAGGCCGGCGGCCTGACGGTTTCCCATCTGCGCGTTAGCGAGAAGCCGATTCGTTCTTCCTATCTGATTTCGCAGGCCGATTTCGTCGGCTGCCACCAGCTGCAGTTTATCGACAAGTATCAGATGGTTGAACGCCTGAAGCCCGGCGGTATTTTCCTGCTCAACACGCCTTACGGCGCCGAAGAGGTCTGGTCGCGCCTGCCGCAGGAAGTCCAGGCCACGCTGAATCAGAAAAAAGCGCGGTTTTATATCGTTAACGCGGCAAAAATCGCCCGCGAGTGTAGCCTTGGAGCGCGTATCAACACCGTCATGCAGATGGCCTTTTTCCATCTGACGCAGATCCTGCCGGGCGATAGCGCGCTGGCGGAGCTGCAGGGGGCGATTGCTAAAAGCTACAGCAGCAAAGGTCAGGAGCTGGTCGAACGCAACTGGCAGGCGCTGGCCCTGGCCCGCGAGTCGCTGGCGGAAGTGCCGCTGCAGCAGGTCGATGCCAACAGCCCGAACCGTCCGCCGGTCGTCTCCGACGCCGCGCCGGATTTCGTCAAAACCGTGACCGCCGCCATGCTGGCCGGGCTCGGCGATGCGCTTCCGGTCTCCGCCCTGCCGCCGGACGGTACCTGGCCGATGGGCACCACTCGCTGGGAAAAACGCAATATCGCCGAAGAGATCCCTATCTGGAAGGAAGAACTTTGCACCCAATGTAACCACTGCGTGGCCGCCTGCCCGCACTCGGCAATCCGCGCGAAAGTGGTCTCCCCGGACGCGATGGAAAATGCCCCGGCCAGCCTGCATTCTCTGGACGTTAAATCCCGCGATATGCGCGGCCAGAAGTACGTTCTGCAGGTCGCGCCTGAAGATTGCACCGGCTGTAATCTCTGCGTCGAGGTTTGTCCGGCCAAAGACAGGCAGAACCCGGAGATCAAGGCCATCAATATGATGTCGCGCCTTGAACACGTTGAAGAAGAGAAAGTGAATTATGACTACTTCCTCAATCTGCCGGAAATGGACCGCAGCAAACTGGAACGTATCGATATCCGTACCTCGCAGCTGATCAGCCCGCTGTTCGAATACTCAGGCGCCTGCTCCGGCTGCGGCGAAACGCCGTATATCAAGCTGCTGACTCAGCTCTACGGCGACCGAATGCTGATTGCCAACGCCACCGGCTGTTCCTCGATTTACGGCGGCAACCTGCCTTCCACGCCATACACTACCGATGCCAACGGCCGTGGGCCGGCGTGGGCTAACTCGCTGTTCGAGGATAACGCCGAGTTTGGTCTCGGTTTCCGCCTCACCGTCGATCAGCACCGTCAGCGCGTAATGCGTCTGCTGTCGCAGTTCGCCGATAAACTTCCGCCCGCGCTTAACGACGCGCTGCACGCGGAAGCAACGCCTGAGGTACGCCGCGGACAGGTGGCCGAGCTGCGTAAGGTTCTGGCAAATGAAGCCGACGCGAAAGAGCTGCTAACCGACGCCGACGCGCTGGTCGAGAAATCGATCTGGCTAATCGGTGGCGATGGCTGGGCCTACGATATCGGCTTCGGCGGTCTTGACCACGTGCTGAGCCTGAGCGAAAACGTCAATATTCTGGTGCTCGATACCCAATGCTATTCCAACACCGGCGGCCAGGCATCAAAAGCCACCCCGCTGGGGGCGGTCACCAAGTTTGGCGAACACGGTAAGCGCAAGGCGCGCAAAGACCTCGGCGTCAGCATGATGATGTACGGCCACGTTTACGTCGCGCAGATTTCCCTTGGCGCGCAGCTGAACCAGACGGTAAAAGCGATTCAGGAAGCGGAAGCGTATCCGGGCCCGTCGCTGATTATTGCCTACAGCCCTTGCGAAGAACACGGTTACGATCTGGCGCTGAGCCACGATCAGATGCGTCAGCTGACTGCGACCGGATTCTGGCCGCTGTATCGCTTTGACCCGCGTCGCGCCGATGAAGGTAAACTTCCGCTGGCGCTGGACTCCCGTCCGCCGTCAGACGCGCTGGCAGAAACGCTCCTGAACGAGCAGCGCTTCCGCCGCCTTAACGCGCAGCAGCCGGAAGTCGCGGAACAGCTGTGGAAGGATGCGACGGCGGATTTACAAAAACGCTATGACTTCCTTGCCCAGCTGGCCGGTAAGGTGGAAAAACCGGCAACCGAAAGCTAATTACTGCCGTTTTTTTAGCCGCCCATAAAAAAAGCCCGAATATTCATTCGGGCTTGTCATTTTACCGCTCAATAAAAACCATTCTCAGGAACGGAGGGCAGCATAAATTCTTAGATGACAATAAAAGGCATATAACGGGTGAATAATATGATATTAAAATCACCGTGTATAATTTTTATTTTGTATGTATTTCACAAAAGCATTCATTATAATTATCACTATTTCGGTTGAATTATTTATTTTAGATTTTACTCATATCGTAACAATTGATATTTACCATATCTTAATTTGCTCATTTAGCATGAGTTCACTTCCCAGGAGGAAGCTAAAACAAAAACCGTTAAAGGATTGTCTAAATGAAAAGAAAAGTACTGGCCCTCGTTATTCCGGCATTGTTAGCTGCTGGCGCTGCTCACTCTGCTGAAATTTATAATAAAGACGGAAATAAACTGGACCTCTATGGCAAGGTAGATGGTCTGCATTATTTCTCCGATGATTCATCTAAAGATGGCGATCAATCCTACGTCCGTCTTGGCTTCAAAGGCGAAACTCAAATTAACGATCAGCTGACCGGCTACGGTCAGTGGGAATATAACGTTCAGGCGAACAACACCGAAGGCGCTGACAACCAGTCCTGGACCCGTCTGGCGTTTGCAGGTCTGAAATTCGCTAACTACGGTTCATTCGACTATGGCCGTAACTACGGCGTACTGTACGACGTAGAAGGCTGGACCGATATGCTGCCAGAGTTCGGCGGCGACTCCTACACCCAGGCCGATAACTTTATGACCGGCCGCGCTAACGGCGTAGCGACCTACCGTAACAATGACTTCTTCGGTCTGGTTAACGGCCTGAACTTCGCCCTGCAGTATCAGGGTAAAAATGAAAACGCCGGCAGCGGCGAAGGCACCAACAACGGCGATCGCAGCGTACGTAACGCCAACGGCGACGGTTTTGGTCTGTCAACTTCTTATGATTTCGGTATGGGTATCAGCGCTGCCGCCGCCTACACCTCTTCTGACCGTACCAACGATCAGATGACCCGAACTACCGCACAGGGCGATAAAGCGGAAGCCTGGACTACCGGCCTGAAATATGATGCCAACAATATTTACCTGGCGACCATGTATTCCGAAACCCGCAACATGACGCCATACGGTAACGGCAACGGCGTCGCCAATAAAACCCAGAACTTTGAAGTGACTGCGCAGTATCAGTTCGACTTTGGTCTGCGTCCGGCGGTCTCTTTCCTGATGTCTAAAGGTAAAGATTTAAGCAAAACCGACGGCGACAAAGATCTGGTTAAATATGCTGACATTGGTGCGACTTATTACTTCAACCGTAATATGTCCACCTACGTTGATTACAAAATCAACCTGCTGGACGAAGACGATAGCTTCTATTCCAACAACGGCATCTCTACCGATGACGTGGTTGCTTTAGGCCTGGTTTACCAGTTCTAATGTCCGGCCCGCTGGCAACGGCGGGCTTTCTCTTCCCCTCCCGGCCATCGACTGGATTCAAAGCAAAACAATATATCAATTGCTTTAAAATAATCGACCGATGAATGTTATATTGCTACCAGGAACCGCCGTAGCCGTAGAGGACGCCCGCCATGCACCATCATCCCGTGAAATCATCCCGTATCCATTCCATCGCCTACGATGAGTCCTCCGGTATTCTTGAAATTCGTTTTCGCGATAACAAAACCCTACAGTATCTCGGCGTCCCGCCGCGCATTTTCCGCGACTTTCTCCAGGTGGTTTCTAAAGGCCGTTTTTACGACGGCGTGATCAAAGGAAAATTTACTGAACGCCGCCGTGCCTGATGGCGAAAGTGTGATTGCGCTCAATGTACAATAATCAACTGGATGGCCTACACTTTAAGTGGTTACTTAAACAGGAGGTTTTATGAACAGAATGATTCTTGTGCCCATCGATATTTCCGATACAGAATTAACCGATCGCGTTATCAAGCATGTTGAAGCTGAAGCCAGAATCGATGATGCCGAGGTGCATTTCCTGACCGTCATTCCCTCCCTTCCCTATTACGCTTCGCTGGGAATGGCTTACACCGCAGAGCTGCCGGCGATGGATGACCTCAAAGCCGAATCGGAATCACGGCTGAAAGAGATTGTGAAAAAGTTTACTATTCCCGAAGACCGTATCCATTTGCACGTTTCGGAAGGCTCGCCAAAAGATAAAATCCTTGCTATGGCGAAGTCTCTCCCCGCGGATCTGGTGATTATCTCTTCGCACCGTCCCGATATCACCACCTACCTGCTGGGCTCTAACGCCGCCGCCGTTGTACGCCATGCGGAATGTTCGGTGCTGGTCGTGCGGTAAACCTACTCTGCCCGCCGCTGTGCGGGCTTTTTTTCCCGCAATCTGAGCACTGGGCCGTACCCGCAGCATCGCAGATAGGGGAATCATTTACCTGGTACTATAAAAATTAGTACGTTGTGTCTTTTTCATTTTGCTGTATAAAACCTTTGCCCGAACATGGGTATGTTTTACAACAATTATAGGGATGAAATGAAAAAGTTAATTATGGTAGTTTTCGCCGCAGCCGCTATTTCTGGTTGCGCCCAGCAGAGCTTCTCGGTAAATCCTGGCGTCACCGTTCAACCTCAGCAGATCACCACTCACCACTTCTTTGTCAGCGGCATTGGTCAGTCGAAGCAAATTGATGCTGCCAAAGTCTGCGGCGGCGCCGACAAAGTAGTCCGTACCGAAGTGCAGCAGACTTTTGTCAACGGCCTGCTGGGTTTTGTCACCCTGGGTATTTATACTCCGCGTGAAGCGCGCGTCTATTGCGCTAAATAATTGCCGGCGGCAGGCATCATCATTGCCTGCCCATTTCCCTTTCGGTTCAATCGCCTTCTCTTCGCCCGGACAAACTCATCTTTTCGCGCCCCTACCTGAAGGTTACCTGATGCATTCGTGAATCGTATCTTTGTTCGTAGCGGATTTTGCGCCACAGGTAGAGCATAAGAGGAGATAAATGAAATGCCGGCACACGAGGATAAGCGCCTTGCATTTACCTTCGGTTTTTAGCAATTCCTTGGCGATCCCTTTGTGCTTGCCACAATCCATCCTCTGAAGCATTCGGGTGATATGGCCGTGGATAATGGAGTGCCCTCAGAGCGGGAGACACTCCATACTGATTATCGCGCGCTCCGGGATTAGCGAGTTTTGCTTGCTATATCCACGAGCGGTAATGATTTAGAATCGATATTGAAGTCCGGCTGTGATGGTATAGTTTTTATTTGCAATGCCGGCAGCATCTCCTCCAATTGAAGCTGATTCACCGCTATAGGTATCAATAATCTGAGTGCCTCCCTTACCCTCTTCATATTTACTATAGGTGAATTCAGTAAAAACTTTGGCATGAGGCGTGATGTAATACCCGGCATCAACCGATGTACCATAATAACGCGAATTAGTTGATTTCTCGCGAAAGGTCAACTCACGCATATAGTGTTCGTCGTTATCATGAGCTCTGACCCAATCACTGAATTTAAACAAGGCATTAAACTCAAAGTCATTGATACGATATTGACCCGCGAGACCGATATAGGGCATTGAGAATCTCTGGCTGTATCCTATCCCACGCTCACCGGTCGGAAAATTGCCAGTCGTCGCACCGTTATCATAATTGTAAGAACCTCCGGTAGCCGTCCAGCTGAAACGCGTTTCCTGATAACCCGCAATTACGCCCGCTTTATAATTGTCGTCCTGGAAAAGCCAGCCCTGCACGCTGAGATCGTATTCATTGGCATAATTGACATTGGTGCTGGGATGAGATGAATGATCTGTCCAACCGGACTGGTTATCGTTCATCCAGTCATAGTCATCCATATGTCCTGAGCCTGAAGCCAACGACGTCCAGCCTCGGGCGTTCAGCGTCAAAAAGGAGTAGGCATCCCATGAGATATCACCTTTCACAATGGCGACATTCTTTATTTTCCAGTCAAGTTGACTGACCTTTCGCCCCGTTTCCGCGTCATAAACTCTCTCCTGTGATTTCCCACTCAGCATCCCTGCAGACGTCGATACAGTAAAACTTTCCGCAGAAAAATTTGGGCTTAGCTGCATTGACTCGGCATAAGCTGATCCTGAAAGAGTCGCTATCATCATTACTGCAACGGTACTTTTTTTCATTTTTATTCCCATAATCAAAGTTAATCCATAAGTTGCAGTGAAAGTTTAAATCTCATAAAAATATCAGGCAACTGTCAATTTTTGTAATTGCCTTATTCATAATCCGAGAAATAAGAATGTGGACTGGATAAGCGCTTCGTTTTGCAAGGAAAAACCCCATTGAGCAGGCACATATTCAGATTATTATCAGGAAAAAATCTAACTGCTCTGGCGTTGTAGGGAATCAGTCTGCATCAGGTTATTTTTACTCAAACTTTACCGCTGTTATTCACCTGCGCCAAATACCTTCGCTGTGTAATTATCAGGATGCAAATAATTATATCGCGATCCTGGCGGATTATGGCAAAAGCAGGAACAAGGCCCCTGCTTAAAAAAAATCGAGGCACCTTGCCAACGCTTTTTGATTATCGCGAACAATAAATTCTCGCACCCTTTTACCAGATACACTCCATCACCGGGCGTGTGACGCTGGCGAGCCTGAAAACGACGTTTGTCTTTCTGCCCGGAAGGGGGATTGAGACCAAAACTCGCCGCACTATCGTTAGCAGATGGAAAGCCGCCGTAAAACGCGCTGGCATTCGTCGTCGGAATCCGTACCATACGCGACATACTTTTGCCTGCTGGCTGCTATAAGCCGGTGCTAACCATTGTTAACCAGATAGGGCATGAAAACGCAATAAATGGTGTTCAAAGTCGACAGTACAGGGATGGATGAAATGAACGGCGATTGGCTATCAATGCCTGACGCCAGGCTTGCACCGTGAAGTTAACTTTGCCCCTTACATGCCTTTTCGTTTCAGAGAACGTTTATAATGCTTGATAATCAGCAAGTTACAAAGAAAGAAAAATACAATATCGACAAATTGCAGAAGCGCCTGCGCCGTAACGTCGGCGAGGCGATCGCCGATTTTAATATGATTGAAGAAGGCGACCGCATCATGGTTTGCCTCTCCGGCGGTAAAGACAGCTACACCATGCTGGAGATTTTGCGCAACTTGCAGAAAAGCGCGCCAATCTCCTTCTCCCTTGTGGCGGTCAACCTCGATCAAAAACAGCCGGGCTTCCCCGAACATATCCTGCCGGAATACCTTGAGCAGCTGGGCGTTGAATACAAGATTGTTGAAGAAAATACCTACGGCATTGTCAAAGAAAAAATACCGGAAGGTAAAACCACCTGCTCGCTCTGCTCACGTCTGCGCCGCGGTATTCTTTACCGCACCGCTTCTGAGCTGGGCGCAACCAAAATCGCCCTCGGTCACCACCGCGACGACATCCTGCAGACTCTGTTTCTGAATATGTTCTACGGCGGGAAGATGAAAGGGATGCCGCCGAAGCTGATGAGCGATGACGGTAAACATATCGTAATTCGTCCGCTGGCCTACTGCCGGGAAAAAGATATTGAGCGTTTCTCTCAGGCAAAGGGTTTTCCGATTATTCCGTGCAACCTGTGCGGCTCGCAGCCCAACCTCCAGCGCCAGGTCATTGCCGACATGCTGCGTGACTGGGACAAACGCTATCCAGGGCGCATCGAAACGATGTTTAGCGCGATGCAGAACGTAGTGCCTTCCCATCTCAGCGACGTTAACCTGTTCGACTTTAAAGGCATTCAGCACGGCTCTGCGGTCGTTGACGGCGGCGATCTGGCGTTCGATCGTGAAGAGATCCCGATGCAGCCGGCCGGCTGGCAGCCGGAAGAAGATGACGCGCAGCTGGATGAGCTGCGCCTGAACGTGGTGGAAGTAAAATAACGTCTTTGCGTCTCAGGCACGCGCCTGAGACGCCTTTTCCGCGCTTATTTCAGCAAACGAACCCGGCAGGCTTTACCTTTAATTTTCCCGTTTTGCAGCTGCTTAAACGCTTTATGCGCGACACCCTGACGCACGGCAACGTAGACATGCGCCGGATGAACGGCAATTTTACCGATATCTGCGCCCTCAAGACCGATATCACCGGTCAACGCCCCCAGCACATCGCCCGCGCGCATTTTCGCTTTTTTGCCGCCATCAATGCATAGCGTGGCCATCTCTGCCTGCAGTGGCACAACGCTGCTATTCGTCGGCCCACTCATCCAGTTGAGCTTCATTTGCAGCATTTCGGCAAGAATATTTGCACGCTGCGCCTCTTCCGGCGCGCAGAGGCTAATCGCCAGGCCGCTTTCACCGGCGCGGGCGGTACGACCAATGCGGTGTACGTGAACCTCCGGATCCCAGGCCAGTTCATAATTCACCACCAGCTCAAGCGATTTGATATCTAACCCGCGCGCAGCAACATCGGTCGCCACCAGCACGCGTGCGCTCCCGTTAGCAAAACGCACCAGCGTCTGGTCGCGATCGCGCTGTTCAAGATCGCCATGAAGCGATAGCGCGCTTTGCCCGGCGGCGTTTAGCGAGTCGCAGACGGCCTGACAATCTTTTTTGGTGTTGCAGAACACCACGCAGGAGGCGGGCTGATGCTGGCTCAACAGCTTTTGCAGCAGTGCGATTTTGCCGTGTTGCGAGGTTTCGAAAAACTGCTGCTCGATAGCCGGCAGTGCATCAACGGCGTCAATTTCAATAGCCTGCGGGTTGTTTTGTACGCGGCCGCTGATTGCCGCTATCGCTTCCGGCCATGTGGCGGAAAACAGCAGCGTCTGGCGCGAAGCCGGCGCAAAGCGGATCACTTCATCAATGGCATCGCTAAAGCCCATATCCAGCATGCGGTCCGCTTCGTCCATCACCAGCGTTTGTAGGGCATCTAACGATACGGTGCCCTTTTGCAGGTGATCGAGCAACCTTCCCGGCGTAGCAACGATAATATGCGGCGCATGCTGTAGCGAATCGCGCTGGGCGCCGAAGGGCTGGCCGCCGCAGAGGGTTAAGATTTTAATATTCGCCATGAAGCGCGCCAGCCGACGCAGCTCGCCGGCGACCTGATCCGCCAGCTCGCGGGTCGGGCACAGCACCAGCGACTGCGTCTGGAACAACGAGGCGTCAACGTGCTGAAGTAGCCCGAGGCCGAATGCCGCCGTTTTACCACTGCCGGTTTTTGCCTGCACGCGGACATCTTTACCCGCAAGAATCGCCGGCAAAGCCGCGGCCTGAACCGGGGTCATCGAAAGATACCCCAGTTCATTCAGGTTAGTTAGCTGGGCGGCGGGCAAAACATTCAGAGTTGAAAAAGCGGTCACAATTATTTCTCGCATTACATTTAGGGGCGGACAATCTGCTGGCGCGTATCGTCGCAGATCTCCGCTCCCGATGCGACAATTTAATCGGCTCATCGTCAGGCGGCGGGTCGGGTAACGGGCGCGGGCGAGGTTTGGGATCGTGGACCGGTACCGGATCGTTGGGTTCCGGCGGAATGGGAATTGAGTTCAGCTGTTCATTACGCATATTGACTCCCGGTTGTGGGCGGGTACACCCGTTAAGCGTAGAAGCTGAGAAACAGAGCGCAAAAAAAAAGCCGACTCATTAAAGTCGGCGTCGTACGAATCAATTGTGCTATGCAGTAATTCAAAAAAGGAAGTAAGACAATATGGAGCGCAACGCCCATCGCTTGACGTTGCATTCACCTGCGAGAGAGATATTGCCCTGAATGGGTAGATGGTTTATTGATTTCGCTCAAACATTGCCGGGTTTTCACCATCATCATCGCGACAAAAGACGATTCTTTACAGCCATTTACTACGATGCAACCACCATGTAACACCCCCAATGAGAACGACTAACATTAGGCAGAAAATGGCAAAACCCATATGCCAGCTGTTGCCGGGAATGCCGCCGAGGTTGACGCCAAAGAGACCGGTTAAAAAGGTACTGGGCAGAAAAACCATGGCCATCAACGACATCGTATAGGTTCTTCTCGATAGCGACTCCTGCATAATCTGCGCGATCTCATCGCTCATAATCGCCGTGCGGGCGATGCAGCTATCAATCTCATCCAGACCTCGCCCCAGACGTTCGGCAATGTCCTGCATCCGGCGCCGGTGATCGTCCGTCATCCACGGCAGACGCTCGCTGGCTAATCTGGCATACACATCGCGCTGCGGCGCCATATAGCGGCGCATGACGATAAGCTGTTTACGCAACAGCGCCAGGAAACCGCGCGGCGGAACCAGCTGATCCAATAAATCATCTTCCAGATCGATAATCCGGTCGTGAAGCTGCTCGATAAACTCGCTGGCGTGATCGGTCAGCGCATCGCAGACTTCCACCAGCCAGCCGCCGCCGTCAACCGGACCGTTGCCCTCGCGCAAATCGCCGAGTACATCGTCGAGCGCCAGGACTTTGCGCTGCCGGGTGGAGACAATCAAGCGCTCATCCATATAAAGACGCATCGCGACCAGCTGGTCCGGGCGCTCATCGGTACTGCCATTGATGCAGCGCAGCGTGATTAACGCCCCATCGCCAATCCTCGTCACTCGCGGACGAGTGCTCTCCCCGGCCAGCGCGTCACGCACGTTATTGGGCAGCAGCGGCGTCGATGCCAGCCATTCCGCGCTATCCACATGGGTATAGTTGAGATGCAGCCAACATGGATGCTCTTTATCAATGGTGTCACTATCGACCAACGGCTTTACGCCGCCCTGCCCGTCGAACACCCATGCAAAAACGGCATCCGGCACGTTCAGTTCCGATCCCTTAATGGCGTCCACTGGACCTCCGTTAACTCATGCACATTTCCGTAGTCTAGCCTTACGCGACGGTTACGCAAGAGCTAATCAGGGCATGCTGCTGAATTCACTGGCGAAAAGCGGGAGGGCTGAAAAAAAGAACCCGCCGGCGGCGGGTTGTTGATGAACTTTGCAATACGGTGTCTAACCTGCATTATCACCTGCCGCCAGACGCTGGGCTGACGGGAAGGCAGGCTAGCAGGAACCGTTCATTTTTTCTCTTCTGCGTATTGACGAGCGTTGTCATGCAAATGGGTACACATTGCTTTTTCCTCCATTTTAGTAAGCAAAATAAGAATAGAGCGATCTTGCCGGTTTGCAAGGTTAAGAATTATCTTTCGTAACCCAGCGTGCGTTATCCAGATGACGCAGCAATAGTAAGAGGTCTAAATCATTGCGTAGATCAAATTTAGACATAATGAGACGCTTGTGGGCAAAAACCGTTTTATTGCAAAGCGATAGCTTTCTGGCAATCGTGTTCACCGTTAACCCCTGATAAATTGCCGCCGCGATGATTCTCTGCTGCGGGGAAAGCGTCCTCTGCGGGCAACTATCGCACCGGAGCGCCAGCTTTTCTTTTGCTGACGGAGGCGTCAGAACCCATGAAAGTTTAATTTTCGCAATAACCTGAGAGAGCTTCTCATCGCGCCCAACAAAAACTATCTCCTTCAAGCAGAGCGGCAAAGCGCCTCTCCCTCGATAATTTAGCCTGGCAACCACGCCGATCAGCAATCCCGGTTTACGGTTTAACAACTCTGGATGACATACGAACTCTTCTCCGCGACATAAATCCAGTACGACGACGTCTGCATCACGCACGAGCTCTTCGTTAAGCGATGCAGTGACCTGTGTAGAGAATGAGTATTCCGGGAAGAGCGCTTGCAATAAAAATTGAAATCCCAAATTAAAGAACTGGTTATTATTTTTAATGACAATATTCAACATCGATTTAGCCTGCTGACGAAAGTAAATCAAGTATTATCCAGATAGCTAACGATACGCACAGTACAGCTATCGTCGTTTTAAAAAACACGATATAAATAAACATTATTTTTTGACCTGAGAACGGGCACTCAACGAACTTTAAGTAAAATAGCTATCTGGCGTGACGGACATTTCCCTCAACGATTAACTTCGAGGTGTCCCATCCGGAATTAATACTTCAGCATTCAACCCAAACGGAAATAGTGAGAAAACGTCATGGCATCCATATGAATTATATTTCTGCCAACCGGACCGTCGCCAGCAAGTCCAGCTCACGGCGAAGCGCCAGCAAAAACCAGCGCTATCGCTGCTGATAGTGAATTTTGATATAAACACACTCATTAACTCAAGTTATTTCTCGGTATCATTTTAGACTATTCATCGCTTGTCTTTTTCTGCAATCCCGACTTATCGCCTCGACGTCACGTGGATTCAAACGGTGACTTCAGCTCTTGATGAAGCCATCCCGTATAAAAGTCTTTATTAACTCATCCCCGCAGCCGCGCGTTGTGCGGATTCCTTTTTCCGCAAAATGCTGTATTATGCAAGTTATTGCAGTATTTTGCGGGTTAAAACGATGCATAAAACGGCCAGGCAAAAATATCTTATTGATATTCTCAGTGAAAAAGGTCAGATCACGATCAGTGAGCTGGTAGACAGACTGCGGGTTTCTGCAGATACGCTGCGCCGGGATCTTAGCGACCTCGAAAAACAGGGGCTCGCCCAGAAAAACCACGGCGGCGCTATCGCGCTCAATCTCTCCGCCATGAATCGGCAGAACAGGAACACCCTGCTCCCGGATACCAAGAAGCGCTTAGGTAAAATGGTGGCGGAGAAGATCCCCGGCGGATCCACGCTGTTTCTTGACGCCGGGAGCACCGTGCTGGCCGTCGCCACCCAGATACAGGGTCCAATGACGGTCATCACCCCCTCTTTAGATATTGCCCAGCACTTCAGCACGCGTGCGGATATTCAGCTTATTTTGCTGGGGGGTAAATGGGATATGCAGCAGCGCCTGTTTGCCGGTAGCGCTACGGTTTCGCTGCTGGAACGCTATCGGGCGGATATCGCTGTTCTCGGCACCTGTGCGCTCCACGCCGACCTCGGCCTCAGCGCCAGTCAGGAGGCGGATGCTGAAGTCAAGCGCGCCATGCTGGCGGCCAGCGCGGAACATTGGCTGGTGGCCGATCATATGAAACTGAATCACTGCGAGCCCTGGCTGGTTGCCGGACTCGCCGACATCCATCAGCTCTTCCTCGATCGCCCCTGGGACGAACTGAAGGATAACGACTCAATACAGCTCCATATCGCTGATGCTTAATAACGCGGAGATGCTTATGACTACCGGTAAGAACATTAATATTGCCCTGATTGGCTACGGCTTCGTCGGCAAAACTTTTCACGCCCCGCTGATCCAGTCCGTCGACGGCCTGAATCTGGCGATTGTCGCCTCGCGTGATGAAGAGAAAGTGAAACGTGACCTGCCAGACGTCACCGTCATCGCATCGCCTGAAGAGGCCATCCAGCATCCGGATGTCGATCTGGTGGTTATCGCCTCTCCTAACGCAACCCATGCGCCGCTTGCCCGTCTGGCTTTACACGCCGGCAAGCACGTCGTCGTCGACAAACCCTTTACCCTCGATATGCAGGAGGCTCGTGAACTGATTGCCCTCGCGGAAGAGAAACAGCGGGTGCTGTCGGTATTCCATAACCGCCGCTGGGACAGCGATTATCTGGGCGTGAAGCAGGTTATCGAACGGGGGCTCATCGGCAAAGTTAAACATTTTGAATCCCATTTCGACCGATTCCGCCCGGAAGTGCGCGTCCGCTGGCGGGAGCAGAACGTACCGGGCAGCGGCCTGTGGTTTGATTTAGGTCCACATCTGATCGACCAGACGCTGCAGCTGTTCGGCCTGCCGCAGTCGGTGCAGGGGAATATCGCCACCCTGCGTGAAGGCGCGGAAATCAACGACTGGGCGCACGTGGTGCTGAACTATCCGCAGCACAAAGTGGTTCTGCACTGCAGCATGCTGGTCGCGGGCGGCGTATCCCGCTTTACCGTCCATGGTGATAAAGGTAGCGTCGTCAAACAACGCGCTGACCAGCAGGAGAGCCAGCTGCTGGCGGGCGTGGTCCCGGGCAGCGAAAGCTGGGGCGAAGACGACGATAGCCTGGTGGTGTTTGATGCCAACCTGCGCACCAATGAAATCAGCGCGCCACGAGGCGATCAGCGGCAGTACTATATTCACGTCCGCGATGCGCTGACCGGCAAAATCAGCAACCCGGTATCACCCTTAGAAGCGCTCGCCGTCATGGCGGTACTGGAAGCCGCAGCGCAGTCTGCCGAAAGCGGAACAACGCAAACTTTAGCGCTGACCGCAGATGAACTGGCGGGCCTGAAATAAGCGCTGCGCGATATGTTTGACGGTTTGTAGTCCGGAGCGCCGCTCCGGAAAACCACGCCCTTTCATACCAGCCTACAGTTTCACCCGCAGCAAATCGCTGAATCGGGTGGTGTAGGCTGGCGACAGCATCTGCCGTTTCATCTCCCAGCTGCGCTCGATTCCCTGCCCGGCAAACCAGAGCTGGCCTTTTTCACGTCGGTTCACTAAATCAAGCACCGTCATCAGCTGTTCGCTATTCGCTCTCGGCTGATAGTCGTCAAACAGGGCTAACTGCGCCACCCCCTGGCTAAAGAAATCGCCCAGCATCACGCCGCACTTTTGATATCGGCATCCCTCCCGCCAGATAGTATCCAGGCATTTTAGCGCCGCAGCGACGATATCCCGGCTATCCTGCGTCGGGATGTGGATTTTCGTGCCGGCGTCTTTGCTGTAATAGACTTCATGAACGGCGAACGGACTGGTCTTCACAAAGACCGAAACATAGCGGCAGTACTGGTGCTCCGCGCGCAGCTTCTCGGCGGCGCGGACCGCATGGCTGCAGACGGCTTCGCGCATCGCCCCGTATTCAATTACCTTCTGACTAAAGGAACGCGAGCAGATAATTTGCTGTTTAGTCGGCATATACTCTTCCAGTTCAAGACACGGCTCGCCTCTCAGCTCCCGCACGGTGCGCTCCATTACAACGCTGAAATGTTTTCTGATCAGCGAAGCGGGCGTCTCGGCCAGCTGAAGAGCCGTCGTAATCCCCATGTCATTGAGCTTTTTCGCAATGCGTCGCCCCACTCCCCAGATTTCACCGACGGCAACCTTCTCCAGCAGTTTTCTCTGCCTGGCCTGCAATGAGAGATCGACAACGCCCTCGAATTTTGGCCACCTTTTGGCCGCATAATTCGCCAGCTTAGCCAGGGTTTTCGTCGGCCCGATCCCCACCCCTACCGTCAAGCCGGTACTCTGGAGTAATGTACTACGCACGTGGCGACCAAATGCCTCAAGCTCCTCAGAACGATGCATTCCGGTCAAATTTACGAATGCTTCATCAATGGAATATTGATACACCGCGGGCGCCAGTTCTTCGAGAATCGTCATGAAGCGATGGGACATATCGCCATAAAGGGCATAGTTGCTGCTAAACACCGCTACCTGATGACGTTCAAACTGTGATTTCACTTTGAAATACGGCGCGCCCATTGGAATTTCCAGCAATTTCGCCTCGTGGTTCCTGGCGATGACGCAGCCATCGTTATTGCTTAACACCACCACCGGACGCCCGCGTAAGTCAGGGCGAAAGGCTATTTCACAGCTGGCGTAAAATGAATTCACATCGACCAGGGCAAACATCAGCGGAGCCTGTTGATGCTGAAAGTGACAACGCCAAAAATCTCCAGCGCTTCACCGTCGTTGCGCAGCACAATTGGCGGAAAATCCGGGTTCATCGGCAAGAGCTGCATGATGGGGTGCGTACAAAGACGCTTAACCGTGTATTCACCGTCGACTGAGGCAATGATGATATCCCCATGCTTCGCTTTCAGGCCGCGATCCACCACCAGCAGCGTACCTTCATAAATGCCGGCATCCACCATTGAGGTGCCTGTCGCCATGACAAAATAGGTTGCCGCGGGATGGCTGATACAAAGCTCATTGAGATCGATTCCCTTCTCAATATAATCCTGCGCAGGGCTGGGAAAACCGCATGGGACAAGGTCGCTAAATAGCGGAATCGACACAATCTGACGCAACTCAACCGGTTTATAGAACAACATAATAGATTCACCCGTTATGATACTGTGTTTTTATACAGTATCGATAGTTCATCTGAGTTTTTCAAGTCGCCTGTCGGAGATTGGCGTGAAGCCGTTGAAGTTGCGCTGAATTTTGCGTAAGGCGTTGCATAGCACGGGGCTGGAGAATGCCTCTCCCTACGTATTCCAGATGGTTTTGTACGGCATGCTGGAAATTTCCGCAAATTGGGAGGAGGATAGAATCCGTTGATGCGTGCTTTGCTCATCGCTTGTTGTTGTCCACCCGACATACTGAACCGGAGATTCATATGTATTACACGTTAGGAGACAAAACTCTCCACTTTTATCGTTATCAGTGCCGTTTTTATGTCGCTCATTGGGACGGAGGCCATGTGATGGCGGAGAAGTTCAAGCCGTTTATTGCCTCAATCACCGAGAAAACGGGCATTGAGGCAAAGAACGTTGAGGCGGCGGCGCGGGACTACTTCAATAACGTCGACTGAGATTGAACCCCGGACCATCGCTATCGGCTTACCCATAGCGATGGCAACGGCTGGCGAACGGCAGAAAGCGCAAATAATAAGCCGTGTCACGCGATCGTAAAACAAAACCTGTAGGATAGCCCCCGGACGCCACCAGCGCTAAAACGAGGTGAAGAGATGGGAACAGTAAAAGCCAGCAATCTGGAACAGGCAAAGCAGCTTCTGCAGCCCGGCGACGCCATTAAACTCGAACTGGATTTCGAGCTCGACTCTGATGAGTTTTTTAATTTTGCTATCGAGTACTGTACAAATGGAACGAAGCTCACGCGAGCCGGCGATCGCTTCCTGATTTCACGTAAAAAAAGGTAGCCTGAGAGTCATCCCTGCCATTCACAGCATCACAGAGGCATACATTTTTCGCATCTGTGATGCTCTCCGTCATAATAAAAATATCCGCAGAAATTAACCTCAAATATTGATACATCGCGCATTTTCGTGAGTAAAGGAGGAATAGTGTAGCTTCGCTATCTCACCGAGGGTTAAATCGTGAAAAAACTATTAATATGCTGTCTGTTTGGCGAAACGGCAGGGATTATTGCCTGCAAAATGCAAAAAATTGCTGACGATCGGCAATTAGATTTATTAATCAGCGCTGTTGGGGTTGAAAATTTCTTTAGCGTCGCGCCTGCCTATGATGGCGTACTGGTTGCGCCGCATATCCAGTATAAGGTTGAACAATTTATTAGCGCACTGAATTTACCACAAGAAATTGCCGTGATTGAAAGCTTGCCCTATGCCTCATTTGATGGCGAGAAGATCCTCAACTTCGCGCTGAATACGATGCCTTCATCTCTGTCCTGATCTCTATGTCCCGCCCCACACAACCCGCGAGATCGCGGGCTCTGTGGGGATTAATTATCTGAACGGCGCGTCAAGAGGCACTTCGGCGTCAGGTTCATGGGTGATGCGGTTGCGAAGATCGCGACGAATCATCTCAATGGCCCAGAACCAAAAAATATGCCCCACCAGTTCCGAAATATATTCGTCGGCAGGAATATTCAATAAAGAGGGGGTCAGGCCCAGTAACGGAAAGGAAATCCAGTGAACGGCGATGGTTGCGACAATCCCGGCCCATGCCCCCTGCCATAATTTCACTTTCGGAAAGACCTCCGCGACGACACAATAGCCAACGGCAAATACCAATGAGAATATAATATGCGTAACCATCACCGGATTGATGATGTGTTCGGAAAAAGTATAAACCGTATGCGTCGGGTCAATGCCCAGATAGTCGCGTAAGAAAAGATAAGGTGGGTTAAATTCATCTCTGCCACCGGAGAAAGTACGCGGCGGTAAAGGAACTTCAGCGCCCCATTTAACAAATGCCGACATAATCCCTGCCACTACCCCGACAAATAACGCTACGCCATAACGACGGCGTCCAGGTGTGGTCTGTTTAAAAAAATCCTTAATTGCCATAAAATCACCATTAATATATTACATTTATTTTCCCTGTATCATATTTAAAGGCATTGGCGATTATCAATGTTGATCACGATCACACTTTATCGGGTCCTGTGGCTACCAGTTATATACTGTAATTATGACCATAGGTATACCATTAGCAGATAAAGAGCCCCTTTTATTCAAAGGAGACTCTTCCAGTACGATGCGTTTATTGCCCAAAGCGGTAACTAATGCCGGCCATCATGGAGCTCACATCGCTGCTCACGCCAATTTGGTTTTCGTTACCCACATTGTTGACCCACTGGTACTCCAGGCGCCCCGACCATCTGTCATTAAAGGCATATTCGGTACCGAAAGCCAGCACCGGGCGCACGCCGGTATCAAATCGATTTTTTCCATTCACATTGGATTCCGCACGGTAGCCCATCAGGCCGGCCCGGCCGTACAGATCCCAGTCGCTGGTCAGGCTGTAGCTGGCCTTCAACGAAAGCTGTAGCCCCTGACTTTTCATTCGCGAAC
Source organism: Klebsiella sp. OBRC7 (assembly GCF_000293135.1). NCBI lineage: Bacteria > Pseudomonadati > Pseudomonadota > Gammaproteobacteria > Enterobacterales > Enterobacteriaceae > Klebsiella > Klebsiella sp. OBRC7. The sequence continues at coordinate 176,430 of NZ_ALNJ01000064.1, forward strand.
CGACTGCGCCATGGCGACCATTGATGCCCATATTGCCTAAATAGTCATATCCACCTTCAACCGCCAGCCAGGGGTTAATCTGATAGCCGGTAAACACACCGCCGCCGACGTTATCGCGGTCAACATCGACTTGCCGATCGGTGCTGGAGTCGCCGTAGTGCGACCAGCCAAATTTAGACCCCGCGTACCAGGTTCCTGTCTCCGCAGCAGCAAAAGCGGCAGTCGCCGTAAAAGTATGAGCAATAATTAACGTAATAAGCGTTTTCTTCATAATCATCCCATTGTCGACCCGTTGTCGAATAAATGTCATCGTCAAAAGTTAAGTGGACCTACAATAGAATATTAGCGTCGCGCTGATAATCGTTTTATTATTTAATTTTGGACAAACCGCCAGCGCTATAAACGCTCGGGTAATTTATTCACCCCCGTCAAATACCCTCCCCGTTTAAAAGCAATATAATTACCACTTTTTAACGCCGACAACACGTTTAATACACTGCTGCGTGATAAGTACGTACGTTCCTGGATATAATCCAGGATAGATACCCGCATCCGGGTCTCTTCGGGTAGCTGGCCCATTTCCTGCAAATGATTGCGGATAACGGCGTAGGTTCGCTGCTGTACGACGAGCGCGTCGCGATAGAAAAGATAAGCCGTGTGGTACGACAACAGTGAGGCGACGTTTTCCCAAAGGCCATGCAGGAACGCAACAAGATTTCCCTAAAAATTGCGTAGCTGCGCATTGATGCACATCGGCAAAGATAAGAAAAGTACGGCGTGATTTAAATTTAAACAAACTAAAAAGCTGCCCGCAGGCAGCCCGATCAAAATGATAATAATGCTTACTATACCCGTCATACTTCAAGCGGCTTATGCGTTGGCTTTGTTACTCGGCTCCAAATTATTCAGGGTATATTCAGATATCAAAGGCCCTTTTCGGGGCCTTTTCTTACTTCCGTAACGCCAGCGATGCCGAGTTTCTGGAAATATGCGGTGCGATGTTATCAAATGTAATCATTGCGGATTTACAAAAAATGCATTTCGCGCCAAACGGATTTTTTTCAGAAACATCGTAGGTGGATGTTCTGTACTGTGACCCATGACAGCATGGGCATCTGAAATGAATGTGGTCAATCATGATGTTAGCCTCTTTTTGCTACAACATTCTCTACCGCAGGGACATTTAGCCATATTTCACAGAAAACGCCTTCCCGGCTTTTCTGTCACAGCGTAAAAACGCTGCTCTGAATGGTTGAGAATAACAATGACATCATTGTCATTACTTCTTATAGAAACATCTGAAGCGCACTTCAGACTGAACTCTATTACTGCACCAGCGATTTTTTAATGTTGTTAATTTCTTAGTTTGCCCGAGGGCACGTAATGTTCGGTAGATTTCAATGAAATAATCGTGTGCTTTGGGATAACGCTATCTCTTATGCACTTTTTACGCTAAACGGGAGGTTCAAGAACTTTCCTTCACTATCACCGTTTGCGCCAGTTTCTGAGCCTGTCTACTCGGGTTTAGACCGTCATCGTTGTCGCAGGTTCAAAAAACTTTAACATTATTCGCGTCACAGAGCTTAATTAATCACGATAAGGAGAGTCTAAAGAAGGATTATCTGTAGATAACGCTTGAGATGAGAACTGCTTCGCTAAACCGTTAATTACCGCATCTGTGTAGTAAATCAACTTGCTATTGATCACACAGATGGCGATTGATAGCAAGCTTTATTTTCACACCACGATGCTCGCCAGCTGGCGCGCTGGTAGCGCGAATGAATCCAGGGCCCAGGCTGGAGAGGCAGCCCAGGGATGACTCAATGACTCCGGGAAGGTGTACAGCCGCCTCTCATTTGGCGTGATTTGCCACAATTGTGGCGCTTTATGAATGTTACCGCCAGGATTGAAACGTTATGCTCTTCTCCGGGAAAAGATTCGCTCCCGGACAACACTCATCCAGCGGAAACCTGACAATGGCACATAACCGGACTTTCTCTCTCAATATCGGCTGGAAGGCGCTGCTAAAAGATGCCGGTTTAGAGCCGCAACATCTACTGCGCAAAGCAGGATTGCCCGACGACACGTTTTCGAGGACAGAGCGCGGCCTTAATATCGAGGAGTATATTCGTTTCTGGCGCGCCCTTGAGGTAGAAACAAACGATCCGGCTTTTCCCTTACCACTGGTAGAAAGAGTCTCTGCTGAAGTCTTTGATCCCCCGCTTTTCGCCGCACTATGCAGCACCAACATGATGCAGGCGGTTCAGCGACTGGCCAGATATAAGCAACTCATTGCCCCAATGGTTCTGGAAATAGTCGTAGAACACAGCGGCATCCTTACCGTTTCACCGCGCTGGCTGTCAGCGACAAACATTCCTCCGTCTCTGCAGATAGCAGAACTTGCTTTCTTACTGCGGCTGCTAAAACTTGCCACTCGCGAACCGGTCACAGCAGTGAAAGTCACGCTCCCTCAGCTTCCCGCCAGAATACAGGACGGCCACCTTACCCGCTTTTTCGGTACCGCCGTAGCGTATGGAGAAAAACCGGCCATCAGCTTTTCCGCTGCTGATGCCCTCCGCCCGTTTTTAACGGTGAACGAAGGAATGTGGCAAATATTTGAACCAGAGCTGCGCCGTCGTCTCAGCACGTTAGATGAAACGGCCTCAACAACTGAACGCGTACAGGCGGTACTTCTTGAGCTTCTTCCCGGTAACGAAGCCACTATTGAGAAAACGGCGGAGCGTCTCGGTATGAGCAAACGTACGCTTCAGCGCAGACTTGAAAGTGAGGGAGGAAATTTTCGTACATTGGTCAATATTTGCCGGGAGAACCTGGCGCGGCACTATCTGAGTCATACCCATCTCTCCGGCTATGAGATTGCATTCCTGCTTGGCTTTGAAGATCCAAACTCCTTCTATCGCGCATTTATGGCCTGGACCGGACAGACGCCGGAAACCGTCAGAGGGAGCATGCGTCTTAATGGAAAGAACTCCTCAGGTTAAACAAACGAGATGACGCGGTTGTTAAGCACCGACTTGCCATAAGAATCGCGTTACCTCCTGTCGTTTCCACAGAAGGCGGCTTCCTTTCTGATCTGAAGCGAATGGCGCCGTTAGCAAGCGTACTGGCGCACAAGGCCAGATGAAAAGAGCCTGTCTGCAGGCAAACTGTAGCCAGTCCATGAAACGAGGTCCTTATGTTCGCTCCGGAAAAGAAAACCGCGCTGGTCACCGGCGCATCGTCAGGGATGGGTAAAGCTATTGCCCGTCGCCTGATTCAGGATGGTTACCAGGTATATGTTGCCGCCCGTAGCATCGATAAAATGGCCGATCTGGCCGAACTTGGCGCACAGCCGTTACGGATGGATATAGCCAGGGATGAGGAGATTGTCTCCTGTGTAAACGCCATTCTGTCGCAAACCGGGGGAGTGGATGTCCTGATCAATAATGCAGGCTTTGGCCTGTATGGACCCGTAGAAGAGATCGGTATTGATGAAGCACGCTATCAATTTGAGGTTAACCTCTTTGGTGCCGCACGGCTGACGCAGCTACTGCTCCCTGCAATGCGGGCCAGACGTAGCGGGCATATTGTCAACATCTCCTCGATGGGAGGGAAGATGTACAGCATCCTTGGTGCCTGGTATCACGCCACAAAACACGCGCTCGAAGGATGGTCAGACTGCCTGCGCCTGGAAGTCGCCGGATTTGGAATTAAGGTCACGATCGTCGAGCCGGGGGTGATAGAGACAGGCTTCGGTGATGCTGCCAGCGAAAGCATCGTCAAACGTTCACACAGTGGCCCCTATGGCCAACTGGTGAAAATGGTGGCCGCGTCGATCAAAAAAACTTACGGGCACGGGACAGGCAGCGATCCGAAGGTTATCGCGGATGTCGTTTCAAGCGCCATTACCAGTAAGAATCCACGTACGCGCTATGCCGCGGGTAAGTTTGCAAAAATACTTATCTGTCTGCGCGTCTGGCTGGGCGACCGTATATTCGACCGTATTATTCTCAGTCAGACACGCTAACAGGCGGATGATTTAGCTGAACAGCCTGCGTCTCTTGAGGAGCGCTAACTCACGGTTAACGCCTCGACCACTTCCGCTACGCTTTTGACGCTGCGGATGCTGCCGATACCCGTGCCGAGCGCGATGTAGCCCTCATCGGCATTGCCTTCCAGCATGCCGACGCGCAGGCCGCGTAATCCCCCCATTGCTTCACCGAGCGCCTTGTTGCTGGCGCCGGCTTTATCCATCGCCACCAGTTTTTCGGCCAGTCTGCCCGGCAGAGAGCGATAGTAATGGGGCTGCGTGCGGAAAAGCAGTAAATCCAGGCCACTGGCGGCAATAATTTTATTTTTGACCGACCGCGGCACTCTGCTTTCTTCCGTCGCGATAAAAACCGAACCGGCAAATATCCCTTCAGCGCCGAGCGCGTGCGCCGCTCTGGCGGTGCGCTTGTCGGTAATACCGCCCGCGGCCATCACCGGAACACGCTTCACCGCATCGGCGATCAGCGGCACGATAGAAAAGGTTCCCAGCGCGGTCCCCGGCAATGTACCTCCCTCATCAAAGCCGGTCGCGACGATGATATCGGCGCCCGCTTCTTCAGCAAGGCGGGTATTTTCAGGCGTCGGGTTAATATCGCGATAGATGATAGCCATGCCCGCCTCTTTTAATTCGTTGAACAGCGCCGGTATGAGCGCCCCTTCACCGTAGCCGGTATACACCACGGCTCTGACGCCCTCTTCTTTTATCACCTGCAAAATAGGCGGGGTCCAGATATCGTTTTCAGCAGCGGGGATCAGGTTCACGCCGAAAGGTTTTTCGGTCAGCCGTTTAGTTTTGCGGATCTCTTCACGCATTTTTTCGGCGGTTTCTTCCGGCGTGGACACCGCGGTCTCAGCGGTTAAACCGGCATTCGGCCCCAGCACACCAAGCCCGCCGGCATTGCTGACAGCGGCGACTAAACGGGCATCGGTCAACCACGATAACGGTCCCTGAATAACAGGTTTTTCTATATTCAGGATCTGGCAGATTCGGTTATTTTTCATGGGGTAATATCCTTCACAATAGCGCTATGGAGCGGTTCAGTTTCATGATGGAAGGAGTGTAGGGCGTTATATTATTTAGAAAAATAGCCAAAAAAGTGCATCACTATTATAAAATCAGTAACAATGTGATATCCCGATCCCGGCAAAAGAAGCCTTCTATGCAAATAAACCTCTTTGAATCGATACGCATTTTTATTGAAATTGTCGAGTCCGGTAGCTTTACTCAGGCAGCGGAGAACCTGCAGATTCATCGTCCTGCCGTCACTAAGGCATTGCAGCTGCTTGAGCAGCACTGCGGCACGCGTTTAATGCAGCGAACAACGCGGCGCATCAACCTGACGCCTGACGGCGAAGCGTTTTATCGGCAGAGTAAACCTTTACTGGCCCAGGCAGATGCGCTGCTGGAGTCGTTTGGGAGCGATAGCGTATTGCACGGCCAGCTTCACGTGGATATGCCCGTCGCTTTTGCGACGTTATTGGTCGTCCCCCATCTGCCTGATTTTTATCGCCAGCACCCTGGCGTCGAAATCATCCTCAGTAGCTCAGACCTCCGCCGGGATATGCTGCGCGATGGTCTTGATTGCTTACTGCGAGTGGGGGAACTGGACGACGGGGACTATATCGCCCGTAAGTTAGGCAATATTAAAATGACGACCTGCGCCAGCCCGTCCTATATTGCCAGCCACGGTGTGCCGCAAACGCTGGAGGATCTACAGCAGCATCAGGCCATCAACTGGATTAACAGCAGCAGCCGACAAATTATGCCGTGGACATTTTCTACGCCAGAAGGAACAGTTGAAATGACGCTTCCCGGCAAGCTGGTCATCGATAACTCTGAAACCTATTTATCGGCAGGCCTGGCAGGGCTGGGATTAGTCCAGGGAATGAACGTTTTTTTACAGCCTTATCTCGATCGCGGCCTGTTAGTGGAAGTCTTACCTGACAACCCTACCCCCGATCGAAAATTGTCACTTCTGTATCCGCACCGCCATCTCTCACGCAAAGTGCGGGTGTTTACCGAGTGGTTAGAAAGCTTATTGTGAAAAACGGAATTAAGGCACTCATCCCCGCGCAAAACCACAATGATTGGTAAATGCTTGCGGTTACTGCCTTAAACCCGGTCAACGATCCGCGCCCCACTCTGGGCCCTGCGTACTCAGATTCTCAGCGTGTCTATCACCGCCCGCAGCGCGGGCGACACATTACGATGGGGATAATAGAGAAAAGAGCCTTCCAGCCGCTGGCTGTAACGCTGCAGGACTCTGATAAGCCCGCCTCGCTCTAAGTCATCGGCAACCAGCTCCTGCGGGACATAGGCCAGCCCCAACCCCAGCCGGGCGGCCTTCGCTTCCATGTAGCTGTCGGCAAAGGCCCACTGTCCCTGCGGCCGGTGGGTGATTTTTTTACCGTCCTGATTGAGCTCCCAGGCGTAAATAGTCCCGTCGCCAAACTGGTAGGCGATACAGGGATGGACCACCAGGTCCGCCGGCGTTTGCGGAAAACCGTAGCGGCGAAAATGCTCGGGCGTGCCGACAACGACCATCTCCATATCGGGTGAAATGCGCACCGCGACCATACCGCCGCCGACTTCCGGCCCCAGACGCACCCCGGCATCAAATCGCTCCGCAATAATATCGACAAACCGGCTTTCACTGATGAGTTCCAGCCGGATATCGGGGTAGCGTTGTTTGAACACCGCCAGCTTTGGCAGAAGCACTTTATCAATGGCGTGCTGGCTGGCATTGATGCGGACGGTACCGGAGGGGGTGTTGCGATAATACGCCAGAGTGGAAAGCCCCGAATCTAACGCATCAAAGCCGGATTCAACGGTTCGATAGAGCTGCTCGCCGGCCTGGGTGAGCGAGAGTTTACGGGTGGTACGCACCAGAAGCTGTACCCCCAGCCTTTCTTCAAGTTCACGTACCGCACGGCTGACGCCGGATTGCGCCAGCCCAAGCCGCTGCGCCGCGGCGGTAAAACGGCCCTCCCGCACCACCAGCATAAACAGGTACAGATCGTTATAGTTTTCCCGTTTTGCCATGATTCCTCCCGCGTCTGCGCCGTAATTTATAACAATATGATATGAATCTTAGCACTTTTCACCCGCTAATCAGCACTCTGACTGCTAACTATAATCAGCGCATTGCAACAAAGCACCGCAGCGTTGTCCGTATGAAACCTGTATCTGGAACCTGTTTTAGGGGAATGATTAATGAAAGCGTTTACCAGAAAACTGACGGCCGCCATGCCTGCCATGCTGCTATGCGCGTCACTTAGTGGAGTCACCACCATGAGCTATGCCGGGACAACCAATCCAAACGCGCCCGTTTCGCTGGTCGAAAAATGGGACAAAACCTTTGCGGAAAGCGCGAAAGTCACTCACCGTAGGGTGACCTTCCAGAACCGCTATGGGATAACCCTGGTCGGCGATCTCTACATTCCGAAAGATCGCGGCGAGCGCAAGCTGGCGGCGATTGCCGTCAGCGGCCCCTTCGGCGCGGTGAAAGAGCAGTCCAGCGGTCTGTATGCGCAGACCCTGGCGGAACAGGGCTTTGTCACCCTCGCCTTCGATCCTTCTTATACGGGGGAAAGCGGCGGCCATCCGCGTAACGTCGCCTCTCCGGATATCAACACCGAGGATTTCAGCGCGGCGGTGGATTTCTTAGGATTGCAAAAAGAGGTGGACCGCAACCGAATTGGCCTGCTCGGCATCTGCGGCTGGGGCGGCATGGCGCTGAACGACGCCGCGATGGATACCCGGGTGAAAGCGGTGGCCACCAGCGTCATGTACGACATGAGCCGCGCGATGGGCCACGGCGTTGGCGACGGTAAAGACCGCTATACCACCGCCGATCGCCGCGCCGTCTTGCAGTATCTGAACGCGCAGCGCTGGAAGGATGCGGAAAGCGGCACCTTCGCGCCGGGTGGGCATGATATTTATGTCGATCGGAAAGGTCACGTCAGCGCAGGCGATCGTATTCTGCCGGAAACCTTGCCGGCCAACCCGAACCCGGTTTTGAAAGAGTTTTTTGACTATTACCGGATGCCGCGCGGTTTCCACGCCCGCTCCGTAAACTCAACCGGCGCGTGGAATGCAACCATGCCGCTGTCGTTTATGAATATGCCGCTGCTGAGCTATGCCAGTGAAGTCACTATCCCGACGCTAATCGTGACCGGAGAAAAAGCCCACTCACGCTATTTTGCCGAAGACGCCTTTAAGGCCATCGGCAGCAAAGAGAAAGAGCTGGTGATTGTCCCCGGCGCGAACCATGTCGATCTCTATGACAATGCGGCCGGTAAAATCCCGTTTGCCCGATTTGAACAGTTTTTCAAAACCAACCTGAGATAACGGCCGGAAGCCGCCCGATCGTCGCGGGCGGCTTGCCCTCGCCCGCGCATGACGTTTACCCACGTTTTAGTCGTTATTCAATGAATAGCGTCCGCTCCGGCCGCAGCCGAATCTGGCCGGAAACATACAGAGATACCCCTATCATGTCCACACTGAGTCGTCGTACACCACACCCTCAACCGCACGCCCATTGGGGCGGCGTCTTTGCCATGACGCTGTGCGTTTTTGTCCTCATCGCTTCCGAGTTTCTGCCGGTCAGCCTGCTGACGCCAATCGCCGGAGAGCTAAACATCACCGAGGGGCTGGCAGGCCAGGGCATTGCCATTTCCGGCGCCCTGGCGGTGCTGACCAGCCTGACTATCTCTAACCTTGCCGGAAGTCTGAATCGTAAACACCTTCTGCTGGGGCTGACGGTGCTGATGGCGGTCTCGGGAATGATTGTCGCGCTGGCCCACAGCTATGCGATCTATATGGCGGGAAGAGCCCTGATTGGCATCGTTATCGGGGGATTCTGGTCGATGTCGGCGGCCACCGCCATCAGGCTGGTACCCGCGCACCAGGTTCCCCGCGAGCTGGCGATTTTCAACGGTGGCAATGCGCTGGCGACCGTCGTGGCCGCGCCGCTTGGCAGCTATCTGGGAGCCACCGTCGGCTGGCGCGGCGCCTTTTTCTGCCTCGTGCCGCTGGCGATAATCGCGTTCATCTGGCAATGCTTCAGCCTGCCTGCGATGGAAAGCGATAAAGCGAGCCGGCCGCGCGGCTCCGTGCTTCGCCTGCTCAGACATTCCATCGTCGCGATCGGTCTGCTGGCCTGCGGACTCTTCTTTATGGGGCAGTTTGCCTTATTTACCTACGTGCGGCCGTTTCTGGAAACGGTGACCGGCGTCAGCGCCTCTGGTCTGTCCCTGATTTTACTCGCTATCGGCGTCGCGGGTTTTATCGGCACCCTGGGCGTTTCAACACTTCTCAACGCCCGGTTTTATCAGACCTTAATGACCATCCCTTTATTGATGGCCCTCATCGCCGGCACGTTGCTTCTGGTAGGACACCACGCCTGGACCGTTGCCGTGCTGTTAAGCCTGTGGGGGATGCTGGCGACCGCGGCGCCAACCGGCTGGTGGACATGGATCGCGCGGACGCTGCCCGACGACGCCGAAGCGGGAGGCGGTCTGATGGTTGCCGTTATTCAGCTGTCGATCGCGCTGGGTTCGACGACGGGCGGTTTGGTATTTGACCGCCTGGGGTGGCAAAGCGCGTTTGGCTTAAGCGGCATACTGCTTCTTGCCGCGGTCGGGATGACGTTGTACACCAGCCGGCAAATGACGCAATAAGCTCACGCCAACCGAAGCGGGAAGCGGATTTTTCTCGCCGCGGGTAATGCGTATAATGCGGCTTCGATACACGCTAAAAATAACCGCGGCTCATATGATCAATCTCAATCGATGTTGTTATTTGCTCCTGATTTTCGCAGCGGTCGGCAGCATTTTTACCGCCTGGCCCTTTGCTACCTGGCTCCTGCTGGTCAACGCGCTGACCCTGGCGCTCTACGGCGTGGATAAAATGGCGGCGCGCAGGGCCTGGCGCAGAGTACCGGAAGCCACATTGCTGGCGTTCGGGGTGCTGGGCGGCTGGGCTGGCGCGATAGCCGGCCAACAGCTGTTCCGCCACAAAACGCAAAAGCAGCCGTTCAGAACCCGATTCATCATCAGCACGATCGTCAGCCTCTCAGGGATGGTGGCGATTTATTTGTTCTCTCCTTTTTCTTTTCACTAAGTTCCGGCGAGGCTACGGTTTGCAAACGCGTGGAATGCACTCAACCCGCCGCTATTCGTAGTATATTATTGAGAGTATTGTTGATTATCAGGTGTACCTTATGACCTACTCCATCGGAGAATTTGCGCAGCTTTGCGGCATAAACGCGACGACGCTCCGCGCCTGGCAGCGTCGCTACGGCCTGCTTAAACCACAGCGTACCGATGGCGGCCATCGCCTGTATAACGATGACGATATTCAGCAGGCGCTTAAAATCCTCGACTGGGTAAAAAAAGGGGTACCTGTCAGCCAGGTAAAACCGCTGCTGGCACGCCCTGGCGCACGGCGGACGAATAACTGGATCACCTTGCAGGAGAGTATGCTCCAGCGGCTTAAAGAGGGGAAAATCGAATCCCTGCGCCAGCTGATTTACGACGCCGGTCGTGAATCCCCCCGCCCCGAGCTGGTCACCGAAGTACTGCGCCCGCTGCGTAGCCAGGTTTCCGCCAACGTACCGGCCATCATGACGCTGCGCGAAATCCTCGACGGCATCATTATCGCCTACACCTCCTTTTGCCTCGAAGGGGACAAAAAGGCGCCCGGTGATAACTATCTGATCACCGGCTGGCACCTGACGGACGCCTGCGAAATCTGGCTCGAAGCGCTCAAACGCACCGGTCAGGGCCACCGCATCGACATCCTTCCCTCGCCCCCCGCGACCCTGGCGCCGGAGATCCTGCCGGATCGCAAATGGCTGCTGGTGACGACCGGTAAACTCTCTCCAGCCCGGTTGAAACAGGTTGAACGCTGGCAGCAGCAGGTTATCTCTCTGGAGATTGTCGCGCTCTAATTGCGTGCGCCACCGCTCCGTGGCGCAATGAGCTGGTCCCTCAGAATTGCCCCTCTTCTTTTTCCTAACAAGCCCGCTGACTCTTCTTTTCTCTCCAACACCCACAAAATCATGCTTCAAAGACATGTTAGCAACCAACTGATAATCAATGAAAATAAAAAATATTTTAGTCTAAACTTGGACAAATAATATTAATTGTGTAAGTTTTAACTATGCCATATTGTTTACTCAGGAAGTGACCTATGAGTCCCTCGTCGTCCGCCATCAGTCGTTTTAGCGCGTACTACGCGACGCTGGATACCCAGCCGCCTTCGGCGCTGGCCACGCTGTACCACACGAATGCGGTGCTGATCGATCCTTTTGGCCAACACCAGGGGCTGTCCGCGATCCAGGATTATCTTTCGCACCTGCTGGCCAACGTCGATTACTGCCGTTTCACCCTCGATGCCCCGCTTTGCGAAGGTCAACGTTTTGCCGTCGCCTGGACCATGCACTGGTCGCATCCGCGACTTGCCGGGGGAAAGGCGCTACAGCTTGCGGGCTGCTCGGTGGTCACCGTTGAAGACGAACGAATTATTCACCAGCGTGACTACTACGACGCCGGGGAGATGCTGTACGAACACCTTCCCCTGCTGGGCTGGGCGGTGCGCGGCGCTAAACGGAGGGTGCGGTCATGATGACGGTGCTCATCACCGGCGCCAGCTCCGGCATTGGCGCCGGGCTCGCCAGGTCCTTCGCTGCGGACGGCCACCGGGTTATCGCCTGCGGCCGCGATCCGTCGCGTCTGTCGGCGCTACAGCAGCACAGTCCCCACATCAGCGTCCGCTCTTTCGATATGACGGACAGGGATGCCTGTCGCCAGACGCTCGCTGACTGCCGCGCCGATCTGATCATTCTCTGCGCCGGGACCTGCGAATATCTCGATCACGGAACGGTGGATGCCGGGCTGGTTGAAAGGGTCATCACCACTAATTTTCTCGGGCCGGTGAACTGCCTGGCGGCGCTTCAGTCGCAGCTGTCAGCCGGGAATCGCGTGGTGCTGGTGAGCTCGATGGCGCACTGGCTACCCTTTCCTCGGGCCGAAGCCTATGGCGCCTCGAAAGCGGCGCTGACCTGGTTTGCCAACAGTCTGCGCCTGGACTGGGAGCCAAGAGGGATCGCCGTCACGGTCGTTTCGCCGGGGTTTGTTGACACTCCGCTGACGCGTAAAAACGATTTTTCTATGCCCGGCCAGGTGAGCGTGGAGCAGGCGGTTAAAGCGATTCGCCGCGGACTGGCGAAAGGGCACGATCGTATCGCCTTCCCGACGGGCTTTTGCCTGCTTCTGCGGCTGCTGGCCGGGCTTCCTGAAGGACTCCAGCGCAGGCTATTGCGCAGGATGGTGCGCCCATGAAAATCGCGATTATTGGCAGCGGCATTGCCGGGCTGACCTGCGCCTGGCGCCTTGCCGGGCAACACGAAGTGACCCTGTTCGAAGCGGCGTCCACGCCGGGGGGGCATACCGCCACGGTGGATATCGCCACGCCGCAGGGTACCTGGGCCATCGATACCGGATTCATCGTGTATAACGATCGCACCTATCCGCGCTTTATGGGCCTGCTTAACGAGCTTGGGCTGAGCGGTCAAAAAACGCAGATGAGCTTTTCGGTCCACAATCCGCAGAGCGGGCTGGAGTATAACGGCCACAGCCTGAGCTCGCTTTTCGCCCAGCGGCGCAATCTGCTAAAGCCGGCCTTTTGGAGGTTGCTGACGGAGATCGTCCGTTTTAATCGCCTGGCGAAGCAGGCTCTGGCGGGGGCGTTCGACCCGGGCGCCACGCTGCAGACCTTCCTTGAGCGGCACCGTTTTAGCCCCTTTTTCGCACGCCACTATATCCTGCCGATGGGGGCCGCTATCTGGTCTTCGTCGCTGCAGGAGATGCGCCGCTTCCCGCTGGCGCTGTTCTTGCGCTTCTTTGATAATCACGGCCTGCTGGATATCCGCCAGCGCCCGCAGTGGTACGTGGTGCCCGGCGGCTCGCGCGAATACGTACGCGCCCTGCTTGCCCGGTCTGGCGATCGCCTGCACCTGCGCCTCAATGCGCCGGTGCAGAACGTGATCCGTCATCAGGATGGCATCACGCTCCAGCTGGCATCGGGGGAGCAGCACTTCGATCAGGCGATCTTCGCCTGCCACTCTACCGAAGCGCTGGCCATGCTGGCGGACCCGACCCTCGCCGAACGCGAAATACTGGGGGATATCGGCTGGCAGCGAAACGAGGTGGTCCTGCACAGCGATCCCCGCTGGCTGCCGGTGCGCAAGCGCGCCTGGGCCAGCTGGAACTATCGCCTGAGCGAACAGGATCAGGCCAGCGCCTGCGTCACCTATAACATGAATATTCTCCAGGGCCTGCCTGCCGACGCCCCGCTGTTCTGCGTCACCCTCAATCCGCCAACCCCGGTGGACCCGCGCTTCGTCTGGAAGCGTATGGTCTATGAACACCCGCTATTTAATCCCCAAAGCTGGTCCGCCCAGATGCGGCGCGAGGAGATTAACGGCCGCCAGCGGAGCTGGTTCTGCGGCGCGTACTGGTATAACGGTTTTCATGAAGATGGCGTGCGCAGCGCCCTCGATGTGGTCAACGGCATCATCGCGGCGGAGAACCTCTGACATGAACAGCTGCCTCTATCAGGGCGTATTACGCCACCGCCGTCTTCAGCCGAAAGCGCACCACTTTCGCTATCGCATCTTTATGGCCTTGCTCGATCTGGATGAGCTGGATCGGCTCGGCGAAGCGGGTATCCGCCGCAATCGCTTTGCTGCCGCCTCTTTTTACGATGCGGATTATCCGCTGGGCACGCCGCTGAAAGCGCAGGTTCTGAACCGGCTGGAAAGCCTGACCGGCGCGCGACCGGATGGCCGCGTCATGCTGCTGACCCAACTGCGCTACCTGGGCTTTCATTTTAACCCGGTCAACTTTTACTACTGCTACGACGGCGCAGGTACCCTGCGCTGGGTGCTGGCCGAAGTGCGCAACACGCCGTGGAATGAGCGCCATTACTATGCGGTAGATGGTCAACGGGCGCGTCCGCTGGCGAAAGCTTTTCACGTCTCGCCGTTTAACCCGATGGATATGGTCTACCTCTGGCGCTTTAACAGTCCCGGTAAAACGCTGCACATGCATATCGAGAACCATCAGGCCGCGAAAGTCTTCGACGCCACGCTGGCCCTGAGCCGCGCGCCTTTAACGCGGGCCAGCCTGCGCGGGCTGCTGCTGCGCATTCCGCTGATGACGCTGAAAACCGTCCTCGCGATCTACTGGCAGGCGCTGCGGCTATGGCTCAAGCGCGTGCCGCTGTACAACCACCCTGTCAGCAGGAGTGAACGCTCATGACCGATCCTGTCTTTGCGCTTGAACCCGATATCCCGCGCAACGTGCGTATCGCGCGCTGGTTGCTCTTTCGTCTGTTGAGCGGCATTCGCGAAGGGGCGCTCACCGTACGCGAAGGGGCGCAAACCTTTCACTTTGGCGACCCCGCCGCCGCGCTGCGCGCCGAGGTGCACGTGCTCTCAGCGGGCGTTTACCGGCGTTTACTGACCGGCGGCAGCCTCGCCGCCGCGGAGGCCTGGATGGACGGCGAATGGGAGAGCCAGCAGTTGACGCCGCTGCTGCAGATTCTGGCGCGTAACGGCCAGGTACTGGGGCGGCTGGAGCGCGGCTTCCGGCTGCTGGGCAAGCCCGTAGAGCGGCTGCGCCACTGGACGCGCCGCAACTCGCGCGCGCAGGCGAAGGCGAATATCGCCGCCCATTACGATCTGGGCAACGACTTTTACGCCCACTTCCTTGACGACGAGTTGCTTTACTCCAGCGCGCTGTTTACCGACGACGGCCAGGATCTCACCCAGGCCCAGCGGGCCAAAATGGCGCGCCTGTGCGAGCGTCTGGCGCTTACGCCCGGCGATCATCTCCTGGAGATTGGCACCGGCTGGGGGGCGATGGCCGAGTACGCCGCGCGCCACTACGGCTGCCGGGTCACCACCACCACCCTGTCGCAGGAACAGTTCCAGTGGGCCAACGCGCGAATTGCCCGCGCCGGGCTGCAGGATCGCGTCGAGGTACTGCTCTGCGATTACCGCGATCTGAGCGGCCAGTACGACAAGCTACTGTCGGTGGAAATGATTGAAGCCGTGGGGCAACGCTATCTACCGGCTTTCTTTCGCACCTGCCAGGCGCGGCTGCGCCCGGGCGGCAGAATGGCGATCCAGGCAATTACCATCCAGGATCAGCGCTATCGCGGCTACAGCAAAAACGTGGATTTTATTCAGCGCTACATCTTCCCCGGCGGTTTTTTGCCCAGCATCACGGCGATGAACGAGCTGATGACGCGGCACACCGATTTTGTGGTGCGCGATCTGTTCGATATGGGGCCGGACTATGCCCGCACCCTGGCCCACTGGCGGCAGCGATTTATCCACGCCTGGCAGGATATTGAGAAGCTCGGTTTTGACGATCGCTTCCGCCGCATGTGGCTCTACTACTTCGGCTACTGCGAAGCCGGGTTTAACGCCCGCACCATCAGCGTTGTGCAGCTTACCGCGGAGCGAACATCATGAAACGCATTCTGACCCTTGGCCTCGCGCTGCTGATGCTGGCGCTGGCGGGCTGCAGCGCCGAAGTGACCGACTACCGGCAGCAGCAGCCAGTGCTGGACATTTTCCACTACTTTCAGGGCAAAACGGAAGCCTGGGGGATGGTTCAGGATCGCAATGGCAAACAGCTGCGCCGCTTCCATGTCGCCATTGACGGCGACGTTGTTGGCGACACGCTGACGCTCAACGAACGCTTTATCTACGATGATGGCGAAAAGCAGCAGCGGGTATGGCGCATTCGCCGCACCGGCGACCACCGTTATGAAGGCACCGCGGGGGACATTGCCGGCGTGGCGACCGGCCAGGCGGCGGGCAACGCTTTTCACTGGCGCTACAGCATGAACGTGACGGCCAGCGGTAGCACCTGGCTACTGCACTTCGACGACTGGATGTTCCTGCAGGACGACGCGCATCTGTTCAACAAAACCGAGATGAAGAAATTCGGTATTACCGTCGCCACCGTGACCCTTTTCTTCACCCGAACCGCACAATAAAAGAGGACTACGCCATGAACACACAACCTGTCATTGGGATCAGCGGATGTTTGACTGGTTCTGCCGTAAGATTCGACGGCGGGCATAAGCGCATGGGCTTCGTGATGGACGAGCTGGCGCAGTGGGTGGCGTTTAAACCCGTCTGCCCGGAGATGGCTATCGGCCTCCCCGTCCCGCGCCCGGCGCTGCGGCTGGTGCAAACGACCGCAGGAGAAATCCGCATGCGCTTCACGCATGCACCGCACGACGATGTGACGGAGAAGATGGCCGATTTTGCCAGCACCCACCTCTCGACCCTGGGCGAGCTATCGGGATTTATCGTCTGCGCCAAATCGCCCAGCTGCGGCATGGAGCGCGTGCGGCTGTACGATGAAAAGGGCAATCGCGGGCGAAAAGAAGGCACAGGGTTGTTTACCGCCGCGCTGATGGAGAAATATCCGTGGCTGCCGGTGGAAGAAGATGGCCGCCTGCACGATCCGGTGCTGCGTGAGAATTTTGTCGAACGGGTCTTCGCCCTGCACGAGCTTAACTGTCTGCACAAAAATGGCCTGACGCGCCGCGCGCTGCTGGATTTCCATAGCCGCTATAAACTGCAGCTGCTGGCCCATCATCAGGCGGGATACCGCGAGATTGGCCCGTTCGTTGCCTCGCTCCACGAATGGCAGGATCTGGAGGCTTTCTTTGCGATCTACCGCGAAAAACTGATGGCGATCCTGAAACAGCCCGCCTCGCGTAAAAACCACACCAACGTGCTGATGCATATTCAGGGCTACTTTCGTAACCAGCTAAACAGCCGCCAGCGCGGCGAGCTGCGGGAGGTGATCCTTAACTATCGCTCCGGGCTGCTGCCTATCCTTGCGCCGTTAACGCTGCTTAAGCACTATCTGGCCGAATACCCGGATCGCTATCTGCAGGCGCAGAACTACTTTGATCCCTACCCGCAGGACCTGGCCCTGCGCCTGACGGTGCATTGAGATAGCTGAACGCGCGAAGAGGCTGGCGCACGCCAGCCTCTTCGTTGTTGAGTCCGTCGGCTTCTAGAACCACGCTTCAAACATGCCGCCAAGGTTTAACGAATCCAGCTGCTCGTCTTTGGTACCGTTCACCTTCGCGGTGCGTTTGTTATCCACCTGGCCGCCGGTCACGTAGAAGCGCAGCATCGGGCGGAACTCCGGCCCCATACCGATGGCGATGTTCTGCGACAGCGTCAGCTTCCAGCCGTGGTTATCGCCGCCCTGGTCGTAATCGACGCGCTGGTAGCCCGCCTCCAGCCAGGTGGAGTGCACATCGTTCCAGAAGTACATCGGACGGACAATGGCGCCGTAGTTTTTACGGTTATCGGTGTTGTCCTTGCCGTTGTCATAGTCGTGGAAAGCCAGCAGATATTCGATCTGCGCCTGCCGGGTAAATTTATGCAGCCCTTCAAAGCTGGCGTAAATCGCGGTCAGGTCATCGGTTTTGTTGTAGACGCTGTTATCCGAGTTATCGGAGTAGCGCAGGATCACTTTATTGACGCCGCTGTCGTTGGTGTGGCTCAGCACCAGCCCGCCCTGCCAGGCGTCGAGACGTTCGTCGCTGTCCACCGCTTTCGAATCGAAACCGTAGTTGGCGTACACCTCAACGTCGATC